>JAUNTP010000056.1 GCA_030538585.1 Mobilicoccus sp. | reverse complement strand
GCTCACCGAGATCGCCGCCAGCGCAAGCCCGTCCGGGCCCAGCACCGGAGCGGCTACGCAGCTCGTGCCGACACTCGACTCCTCCCGGTCCAGGGAGATGCCGCTCCGGTGGATCGTCCCCAATTCGCGCGCGAGCACCGCGGGCCGCACGATCGTGTACGGCGACAGCTTCGCGAGCGGCGCCTCCAGGACCGCCGCGACCAGCTCGGACGGCGAGAACGCGAGGATCGCCTTGCCGACGCCGGTCGCGTGGCACGGCAGCCGCCCACCGACCCGCGACGGGAGGCGCTTCGCGCCGGTCCCCGCGACGATGTGCAGGTACACGACCTCGTGGTCGTCGAGGACCGCCAGGTGCACGGTCTGACCCGTCGCGGAGCGCAGGTCGGTCATGAACGGCGCCGCCGCATCGACGAGGCCTCGCCGCCGCGGCACCAGCTCGCCGAGTTCGAAGATCCGCATCCCCAACTGCAGCCGCCCGTCGAGATGTTCCAACAGCTCCAAGCGGAGGAGATCGGCGACCAGCCGATGCGTCGTCGACTTGGGCAGACCTGAGCGCCGGGCCAGTTCGGAGAGCGACAAGCGCTGATGGGAGTCATCGAACGACTCCAAGATCGCCGACAGCCGGTCGAGCACCCCGGCCGCGTTCCGCTCAGCGGGACACATGGCTTGAGGGTAGCGAGCACCCGGCCTCAAGGTGAAGCACCGATGAGGCGCGCATCACAGACGTGTGGCGGCGCTCCGAACAACCGGCATCACGGCGGACCTTCCGCCGAAACGGACAAGGAGGTCCGGCCATGAGCCTTCCCACCACCATCGCGTTCCCGCGTGAGACGCCGCGGCGCCGCATCCTGCGCGCCGTCCCGCCGCACGCCGCAGACATGGAGGCGGGTGGCGGCGCAGCAGCGAAAGACCCGACCCTCAAATCCGTCGGCACCGCACTCGACCTGCTCAGTTGCTTTGCCCACGACACCGAGCTGGGCGTCTCCGACGTGGCCCGCCGCCTCGGCACCGCCAAGAGCACAGCCCACCGACTCCTGTCGACGCTGCGCTCCAGAGGCCTCGTCGAACAGGACCCCGAGACCGGGCTCTACCGCCTCGGGCTGCGTCTCGCCGAGTACGGCAACCTCGCCCGGGACCGCCACCCGGTGCGGCACGCCATCCTCACCCACCTTGTCGAGCTGCGCCGCGCCGCCGGCCTGCCCGTTCGCGTCGGTGTCCCCGACGGCGCCGACATCGTCCACGTCGACCACCTGTCCTCCTCCGCCGCGCCCGCACAGCTCGAACAGATGCCGTGGCGGCTGCCGCTGCACCGCAGCGCCGCCGGGCTCGCCGTCTGCGCCTTCAACGACACCGTCGCCGGTCACCGCCGCGCAGCCGGGTTCGGCAGCGGTGACCCGGTCCGCAGCGACGCCGAGTTCACCGCCCTCCTCGCCGAGATTCGTACTCGCGGCGTCGCTGTGCAGCAGGACGGCGCCGTCCGCGGCGTCACGACCATCTCCGCCCCCATTCTCGACGCCGACGGTGTCGCGTTCATGGGCGTCGGGCTCATCGCCCCCACCGCGGATCTGCCGCGCACCCGCGAGCAGTTGAGCAGGCTTGTCGGTGTCGCCTCGAGCCGCATCTCGCGCAGCGCCTCACCCGTCATCGCCGAGCGCGGCACCGCACTCCTGCCCGCTCTCATCGGCCGCCACACCCAGCAGAACCCCTAGTCACACCCCAGGTGTTCTGCTCAGCGGAACACTGCCCCTGCTGCGCGGAGACTCCGTTCCTAGAGTGCTGCCACACCAACGCTCCACCCTCTCGCTCTCATCGCCCCATTCACGAACGTCAAGGAGCAGTCCATGGATGCCGCCACACGTGCGCGCGCCGCCGCGGAGCTGATCGCCGCCTACGACGGCACCCCGATCGACCCGCTGACGGAGACCTACCCCGATCTCGCCCTCGAGGACGCCTATGAGATCCAGCTCCTCGCCGTGCGTGAGCGCCTCGCCGCGGGGCGCCGCGTCAAGGGTCACAAGGTGGGGCTCACCTCTCCGGCGATGCAGAAGCAGCTCGGGGTGGACCAGCCCGACTACGGGCACCTCTTCGACGACATGTTCCACACCGAGCACACCCCCATCGGGGTGTCGACGTTCCTGCAGCCGCGGATCGAGCCCGAGATCGCGTTCGTCCTCAAGAAGCCGCTTGCCGGGCCGGGCGTGACCGTCGCCGAGGCCCTCGCCGCCGTCGACTTCGTGCTCCCCTCCTTGGAGATCGTCGACTCCCGTATCCGCGACTGGAAGATCGGCCTCTTCGACACCATCGCCGACAACGCCAGCTCCGGCGGCGTCGTCCTCGGTAGTCGTCCCACACCCGTCGACGCCGTCGACCTGCGCACCACCGGGTGCGTCCTCACGAAGAACGCGACCGTCGTCGCCACCGGCGCCGGAGGGGCTGTGCTCGGCTCCCCGATCACCGCTCTCGTGTGGCTCGCCAACACCGTCGGCGCTCGCGGCGTCGTCCTCGAAGCCGGGCATGTGGTGCTCCCCGGTTCCTGCACCTCCATGGTGCCCGTCGCCCCCGGCGACACCGTGACCGCGACCTTCGGCGGCCTCGGCAGCGTGACCGCCCGCTTCGCATCGGAGAACTGACCATGGCACTACCCACCCGTCCCGCCACTGCCGCCATCGTGGGGCCCGGCAACATCGGCACCGACCTCATGTTCAAGCTGCTGCGACGCAGCAACTGGATCACGCCGACGCACATGATCGGCGTCGACCCCTCCTCCGACGGCCTCCGTCGCGCAGCCTCCATCGGGTTGCAGGTGAGCGCCGACGGCGTCGACTGGCTGCTTGCCCAGGACGAGCGGCCCGACATCGTGTTCGAGTGCACGAGCGCCAAAGCGCACGCCGCGAACGCGCCCCGGTATGAGGAGGCGGGCATCGTCGCGGTCGACCTCACCCCGGCCGCCGTCGGCCCGTTCTGCTCGCCGCCGGTCAACCTCGACATCAACAAAGACGCGATGAACCTCAACATGATCACGTGCGGTGGGCAGGCCACCATCCCCGTGGTCGCCGCGATTCACCAGGTGACCGGCGACGTGCCGTACGCCGAGATCGTCGCGTCCCTGTCGAGCCGCTCGGCCGGGCCGGGTACCCGCGCCAACATCGACGAGTTCACCGAGACGACGAGCGCGGCCATCGAGGTCGTGGGCGGCGCCCGCAAAGGCAAAGCCATCATCATCCTCAACCCGGTCGAGCCGCCGATGAAGATGCGCAACACCGTCTTCGCGGCCATCCCCGCCGAATACGCCGAGCCGGGCGCCGCGCAAGACCGGCTCACCGAGTCGATCATGGCGATGCGCGACCGCGTGCGCGAGTACGTGCCCGGGTACGACTTCAAGTCCGACCCGCAGTACGACGAGGCTCGCCCGACATGGAACGGCATGGCGCGCGTGGCCGTGTTCATCGAAGTCGTCGGCCGCGGCGACTACCTGCCCGATTACGCGGGCAACCTCGACATCATCACCGCCGGCGCGGCCCGCATCGGTGACGTGCTCATGGAGCACCGCCTGGGCGGGAGCGCGTTGGCCGCTGCTCTCGGGCCGGACTCCGGCACCTGGGACGAGGCGCAGACCGAACGCGAGACGAGCGGAGCCCTGGCATGACCACCACCGAACTACCCCCCACCGGCAGCGCCGACGGACCCATCTCGCAGGAGCGCACGACGACCCAGGCCGTCGGCACGCAGCGCGCGGTGCGGATCACCGACACGACGCTGCGTGACGGCAGCCACCCGATGCGTCACCAGTTCACGGTCGAGCAGGTGCGCGACACCGTCCGCGCCCTCGACGACGCCGGCATCGAGGTCATCGAGATCGCCCACGGCGACGGCCTCGGTGGCAGCAGCTTCAACTACGGCTTCTCCGGCACCGATGAAATGAAGCTGATCCAGGTCGCGGTCGAGGAGGCCCGCTCGGCGAAGATCGCCTCGCTCATCCTCCCCGGCGTCGGCACCGTGCACGACATCAAGACCGCCCACGACCTGGGCGTCTCGGTGCTGCGCGTCGCGACCCACTGCACCGAGGCCGACGTCAGCTACGAGCACTTCAGTGCCGCCCGCGACCTCGGCATGGAGACCGTCGGGTTTCTCATGCTCAGCCACCGCGTCGGACCCGACACGCTCGCCGAGCAGGCCAAGATCCAGGTCGACGCCGGTTGCCAGTGCGTGTACGTCGTCGATTCTGCGGGTGCGCTCATCCTCGACCAGGCCAAAGACCGGGTCGCCGCCGTCGTCGACGCGATCGGCGAACACGCCCAGGTCGGCTACCACGGCCACCAGAACCTCAGCTTCGGCGTGGCCAACTCGATCATGGCCTGGCAGGCGGGCGCCCGCCAGATCGACGGCGCACTCTCCGCGCTCGGAGCGGGCGCCGGCAACAGCCCCACCGAGGTGCTCGCCGCCGCGTTCGAGCGGCTCGGGGTCGACACGCAGCTCGACGTCGACGGCCTGCTCGACGCGGCCGAGAACATCGTGCGCCCCTACATCCCCGAGCTGCCCTACATGGACCGCGGCTCGATCACCCAAGGGCAGGCGGGCGTGTACTCCAGCTTCCTCAAACACGCCGAACGCGCGAGCGAGCGGTACGGGGTGCCGACGCACGCGATCCTCGCCCGCGTCGGCGAGCACGGCTACGTCGGCGGCCAGGAGGACATGATCATCGACGTCGCCCTGTCGCTCGCGGCCGAAGCCCACCTGAACGACACGAACAAGGCAGGAGCCATCTGATGGGTTGGGACATCGACTCCGTCGCCACCGAGCTGCTCGCGTGTGAGGCTGAGCGGCGCGACCGGGTGAAGTTCACCGACGAATGGCCCGAGCTCGACGTCGAGACCGGGTACAAGATCCAGGACGAGACGCTGTGCCGCCGCCTGGAGCGCGGCGAGAAGCTCGTCGGCGTCAAGCTGGGCCTCACGAGCCGCGCTAAGCAGAAGCGCATGGGCGTGGAGACTCCGTTCGTCGCGTGGCTCACCGACGCGATGATCCTGCCCGCCGGGGACCCGGTGCCGCAGCACACGCTCATCCACCCGCGCATCGAGCCCGAGATCGTGTTCGTCATGCGCGACCGCCTCGAAGGGCCCGGCGTCACGGGCGCTCAGGCGTACGCCGCCGTCGAGGCCGTGTACGCCGGCGCCGAGATCATCGACAGCCGCTATAAGAACTTCACGTTCACCGCGGGTGACGTCATCGCCGACAACGCGAGCAGCGGCGCCTACGTCACCGGCCCGGTCGCGCTCTCCCCCTACGACGTCGACCTCTCGACCGAGGGTGTTCTGGTGGAGGTCGACGGCCAGATCGTCGACACCGCCACCGGCGCAGCCGTGCAGGGCCACCCCGCTGAGGCGCTTGCGCTCGCTGCGAACGATCTCGCCAAGCGGGGTCTCGCGATCGAGGCAGGCTGGGTGGTGCTCACCGGCGGCATGACTGACGCCGTCTTCGCGCCGCCCGGCTCGTCGGTGGCGTGCCACTTCTCCTCGCTCGGGTCCATCTGGATCGCCGGCGGCGACGATCCGGACGCGACCGACTCCGACACCGGCGGTGCCTGATGCCGCTCGTCGAGGTCACCCTCACCGTGGGGCGCAGCCCCGAAACGATCCGCTCGATGATCTCCGGTGTCACGAACGCCCTGGTCGAGACGGGGGTCGCCCCGCGCGAGGCGGTTCGCGTCATCGTGCGTGAGGTCCCCGCCGAGCACTTCGCCGCCGGTGACGTCACCCTCGCCGAGCGTCACGCCGCCACACCACCAGCGACGAATGAGGAACAGAGATGAGCGAGCAGGAGTTCTTCGGGCACATCATCGACGGCGTCGAGGTGCCGTCGGCCAGTGGCAAACGGTTCGACGTCTACAACTCGTGGACCCGCCAGGTGTGGGCGCAGGCCGCGGAGGCCGACGCAGAGGACGCGCAGGCCGCGATCGCGTCGGCCCGCACTTCCTTCGACGAGGGCCCGTGGCCACGGATGGGTCGCGCCGAGCGCGCGAAGGCCATCCACCGCCTCGCCGACCTCATGGAGGAGCGCGCCGACCAGCTGGCGACCTACGACTCGCGCACCATGGCGAAGCCGTTCGCACAGGCCAAGCACGACGTGGCGCGCTCGGTGATGAACTTCCGGTTCTTCGCCGACCATCAGCGCGACGCCGTCGGTGAGGTCTACCCGATGGACACCGGGCATCACACGTACAGCGAGTTCGGCCCCGCCGGTGTGGTGGCGGCGATCTCGCCGTGGAACTTCCCGCTGATGATGGCGACGTGGAAGATCGCGCCCGCCATCGCGTGGGGCAACACGTGCATCATCAAGCCGAGTGAGGACACCCCGGGTTCGGTGACGCTGCTCGGACGACTCGCCATCGAGGCCGGGCTCCCGCCCGGCGTCCTCAACGTCGTCAACGGGTACGGCGCCCCCGCCGGGTCGACCCTCACAGCCGACGACCGGGTCGATCGCGTGACGTTCACCGGCTCGTCGGTGACGGGCAAGAAGGTCATGGAGTCGGCGTCGAGTCACCTCGCGCCGGTGTCGCTCGAGTTGGGTGGCAAGGGCGCGAACATCGTCTTCGACGACGCCGACCTCGACAACGCCGTGTACTGGGCGGTCGAGGCGATCTTCCGCAACGCCGGCCAGATCTGCCTCGCGGGCTCGCGGCTGTTCGTACAGGACGGCATCTACGAGGAGTTCATGAAGCGCTTCGTCGAGCGCGCCGAATCCTTGGTGATCGGTGACCCGTTCGAGGAGTCGACGCAGTTCTCGGCGCTGGCGAGCAAGAAGCACTTCGAGAAGGTTGCGGGGTACGTGCGCCAGATCGAGGAGCTGGGCGGCACGATGCACACGGGCGGCGTCGCCGACGACGGCTCGTGGGTGGTGCGCCCGACGATCGCCGACGGCCTGCCACTCGATGCGGCGCCGTACTGCGAGGAGATCTTCGGCCCGGTGTGCATCGTCAACCGCTTCTCGACCGAGCAGGAGGCGGTGCATCTCGCCAACGACACCCGGTACGGGCTCAACGCGATGCTGTTCACCGAGAACCTCTCGCGCGCGCACCGGGTCAGCAGTGCCTTGCGGGCGGGCACGGTGTGGGTCAACTGCTTCTTCATCCGCGACCTGCGCACCCCCTTCGGCGGGGTCGGTGACTCGGGTGTCGGGCGTGAGGGCGGCAACTTCAGCCGTGAGTTCTTCACCGAACCCAAGGCCGTCGTCATGCAGATCCGCCGCTGACGGAGGACCTGCGCCCGACTGCTCGCATGAGGTCCGTGATCGACGCCGCCATCCATGGCACCCCGATGATCACGAGACGCTGCGCCCCTCGACCGACTGTCGGGGCTCCGTTGATCGCGTGGGGACGCTGCCGGGCGCCCCGGACGATGCGTCCGGAGCGCCCGGTGGGTGAACCTCGCGGGGTCAGCTCAGACGTCGAGGTGGAACGTGGCGTCGGCGACCTCGTTGACGTGACCGCCCACGTCGACGGTGCCGTCGTCCTTCACCGTGAGGTTGGTGAAGGAGGGGCGCCCGACCGCGGCACCCTGGGCGATGCGGAACGAGCCGTAGCGGCCGTTCTCCGCCATCCAGTGCCCGAGGCTCGCCGCACCCGAACCGGTGGCCGCGACCTCGACGACACCACCCTGGGGGCCGTAGAACATGCGGGACTCGATCTGGTTGTCGCCACAGTCGGCCCACACGTACACCTGCGGTTCGGTGTTGAGCAGCATCGCGTAGGAGTGCAGCATGCGGGCGTCGAGGTGCGCCTTGCGGACGTCTTCGACGGTCTTGACCGGCAGCACGATGCCTGAGCGACCGGAGTCGACGACCATGACCTCACCCTCGATGGACTCCAGACGCAGCCCGACGAGAGAGGCGAGAATCTGGGGGGTCGACTTGAGGTGACGCACCTCGGCCTTGGTGGCCTGCACCACCCAGTTGTCCTTGCCCTCCGGGCGCACCGTGACGTCGTCGACGGTGCGGGAGGTGATGTGCATCTCGTTGCGGGCCCCGCCATGCTTGTTGCTGATGACGTGCGCCGCGCCCAAGGTCGCGCTCCCCGCGAAGCGACCCTCGCCGCCGGCCGAGAACACCCGGATGCGCCCACCCTCGGGGGAGGACTCGCGGATGAACACCGTCTCCAGGTTCATCTGCTGAGCCAGTTGCTTCATGAGGTCGTCGTCCAGGTCGCCCGCGTCGTCGAACACGCACAGAGCGTTGCCGGAGAACGGGTCGTCCTTCGTCGCGAAGACGTTGATGATCCGATACGTGAGGTCCATTCTCCGAGCCTATGCCGCGAGCTTCGTCGAGAGGGTCGAACTGGTCGACACCGTTGCCGTGAGCCTTCTCATGTCGCGTTCGGCATGGGACGGACGGTGAGGATCTGCTCGGCGCGGCCGACAGGGCCGCGGATGTCGTGCAGGGTCGAGGACGTCAACCCCAGCCCCTCCTCCCCGAAGAGGACGCGGGTGTCGAACCCGATCCAACCGGCGATGGGCGTGCGGTACAGGTGGATGCCGAGGTCGACGTTCGGGAACATCCAGTCCCCGGGCTCGACGCGGGTCGCGACCCCGTTGGCGGTATCGACGAGGCCCACGTAGGCGGCGATGTCGCTGACGTCGGTGTCCTCCACCAGCGTCTTGGTGGTGCGCAGCCAGGACCGCCCGTCGCCGGGGACCGTGCCGGGGTCGCGACGGACCTCCAGCGAGGCGATGTACCCCCCGGCCCACTGCTCGCTCATGACGCGGCTCTCGTAGTGGTCCGGGCCCGGCAGGGCCGGCGGCTGCCCGCCCGCCACCTCGCTCGTGTCTTGGCGCGACAACCGCCACGCCTGCGCCCGCACCACCGCGCGCCCCTCGACCGAGAGCACCGCCTCATCGAGCTCGATCGTGCGCCCGCGGCGGATCGTGCGGCACTCGACCGTCGTCGGTGCCGCCGTGATCATGCCGAGGATGTCGAAGGAGATGCGCGCCAGCTGCAGGTCCTCCCGAGGGTTGAACTCCTCGAGGCAGTGCGTCATGAGCCCGGAGACCGGGGCCATGTGCTGCTCGGTCGGCTGCCACGCGCCTTGGGTGTGCAGCGTCGGCTGGTAGGTGTGCTCGTCGAGACGCCGGTAGTAGCTGGGGGAGTCGGCGTCGAGGCCGAGAGGGTTGGAGTCGCTGGGCATGCGGGCAGCCTATGTGCCTGCGGCGGGCACGAGGGCGACGAGGCGTGAGATGCCGCGTTCCACCGCGGCGTGACGCACCCCCGTGCGGGAGCTGTCGGGGATGCGGCAGCGGCGCAGGATCACGTGGTGCGGCGCGAGCGTCGAGAGCGCCCGCGTCACCTCGGTGTCCAGGGCGTCGAGATCGCTCCACGGGCCGTCGAGCACGACCTCGGCGGGCTCGAGCATGGCGCTGACGGTGGCGAGCGCGCCGGCGAGCACCCGCGGGAGGTCGTGACGATGGCGCCCGGCCTCCCATTCCGACCGCAGCCGGGGGACGTCGACGGCGTTCCCTCCGGTGACGAGCAGCCCCATCGCCTCGAGGGCGTCGAGGAGGAGCACGGCACGACCGCCAGGTCCAACGGTGACCGCATGGCCGATCTCGCCGGCGAGACCGCGCGATCCGGTGACGATCCGGCCGGCGTCGACGACGGCCGCGCCGAGTCCCGGCCCCAGGTAGACGTGGACGAACGAGGCGGCCGCCCCGGCGCGCACCTCCGCGAGAGCGGCCCAGTGGACGTCGTTGTCGACGACACCGTCCGGGCCGACGAGGTCGCCGAGCTCCGCCTCGCCGGTGACGAAGGGGGAGCGGGACAGGTGGACGAGTCGCGCCGCGTCGCGCTCGACGGGGTCGGCGACCGAGAACACCCGCGTGGGCACCGGATGGCCGACGGCGCTCTCGCAGGCGGTGATGACGTCGGTGAGCGCCTCCCGCAACGCCTCAGGGGACACTGTGGCGCCGACCTGGCGTTCCGCCCGATGGCGTAGCTCGCCGCGAGGGTCGAGGCATTCGGCGACGACACCGTCCGGCCCCGCGGAGACGGCGAGGGCCAACCCGGCGTCAGGGGCGAGGCGGTAGTAGACCCCGACGCGTCCGCGTCCGCCCTCCTTGAGTCCGGCCTCGACGATCAGACCTGCCTCGGTCAACCGCCGCACGCTTTCGGACGCGGTGGGTTTGGAGATGCTGACGGCTGTGGCGAGGTCGGCGCGCGTGAGCCTGGGCGCGTCGATGAGGGCGTGGAGCACCGCCTCGTCGGTGTCGCGACGGACTCGATCCATGAGGGTCCCTTCCGGACAACAGACTTTAGTAAGCCCTCTTTACAATAACGGCGCGGACTGCCAGGCTGGGTGTCAGACAGGCCCACCGAGCCCCGGCCGAGACGTGCGGGGGTGAGCGCGAAGGAGACCGCCATGACGACCGATGCCCTGCCTACTCTCCCGCACTGGGACACCGAGCCTGAGGACCGCGCCGCCGCGACCCGCGAGATCAAGGCTGCCCTCCGCGCCCGCATCGCGGCCTCCGGGCGCACTGTGGCCGAGGTGTTCGAGGCCGTCGAGCGCCGCGTCGAGGCCGAGGTCGAGGAGATCGAGGCTGAGAAGGCCCGCGGTGAGAACCCGTGGCCCGAGGTCGAGTTCGCCGACATCGAGGCCGGCACCGTGCCCGAGGAGACGATGGCCAAGATCCGCCGGCGCGGCTGCGCCGTCGTGCGCGGTCACTTTCCCCGCGAGCAGGCCCTCGACTGGGACGCCCGCATCGTCGAGTACGTCGAGTCCAACGCGTTCTTCGAGAACTACCGCGGCCCCGGCGACGACTTCTTCGGCACGGTCGGCAGCAAGCCGGAGATCTACCCGATCTACTGGAGCCCGCCGCAGATGGAGGCGCGCACCTCCGACCGGATGGCGACGGTGCAGGCGTTCCTCAACGCGTTCTGGACCCACGAGTCCGAGGGGCGCACGTGGTTCGAGCCGAACCGCGACTCCCTCTACCCCGACCGCATCCGCCGCCGCCCGCCGGGCGCCGACTCCGGCGGCCTCGGCACGCACCTCGACCCGGGCACCATCGACCTGTGGATGAGCGAGGGCTACCAGAAGCACTTCCGCCACCTGTTCTCCGGCGACGTCGAGGAGTACGACCCGTGGGACGCCGCCTACCGCACCGAGGCCGCGCAGTACCCCGGATCGACGATGTGCTCGGCGTTCCGCACCTTCCAGGGCTGGACGGCCCTCTCGGACATGGCGGCCGACCAGGGCGTGCTCCACACCGTGCCGATCCCGGCGGCCATGGCCTACCTCATGCTCCGGCCACTGCTGGATGACGTCGAGGATGACGACATGTGCGGCGTGCGCCCCAACCAGGTGTTCCCCGCCAACGAGCGCTGGCACCCGTTGCTCATGCGCGCCGTCTCCACCATCCCCGACGTGCAGGCCGGCGACTCGGTGTGGTGGCACTGCGACATGATCCACGGCGTCGACCCCGTCACCGATCAGCAGGGCTGGGGCAACGTCATGTACATCCCCGCCGCCCCGTGGTGCGCGAAGAACGAGGAGTACGCCGACGTCGTCCGCAAGACCTTCCGCAGCGGCGAGAGCCCCACCGACTTCCCCACCGAGGACTACGAGGTGAACTGGCAGAACCGCTACCGCGAGGACCAGCTCAACGAGACCGGCCGCCGGGGACTCGGATTGCTCTGAGCCGCCGTCCGGGGGGGTAGCCCGCCCGACAGTTGGTCGAGGAGCGAAGCGTCTCGAGACCATCGCCCATCTCACCGCGAAACCCCCTCCCCGTTGGCCGAGGAGCAAAGCGTCTCGAGACATGGGTGAGGTGAATCGGAGAGTCTCGGGTGGTCTCGAGACGTCGCTTCGCTCCTCCTCGACCAACGGGTGGGGGGCCTTGGATTCGACGCCCCTCTCGTTATCCACAGGGCAGGTCCGTGGGTCGCCCGGCGGCGTGCGGCCCACGGCTAGCGTCCGGCGCATGAAGCGAACCCTCACCGGCGCGCTCTGCGTCGCCGCCCTTGCCCTCACCGCCTGCGGCCACGCCGCCTCCGGCTCCGCACCCGCCATCTCCGCGACGGCGGACGCGGCCGCACCCGCCCAGAGCACACCCGAACAGACCGCCGGAACCACCACCTCCGACTCGACGACGACCGGATCCGAATCCAGCACCGCACGTGACGGGGTCGACTTCGACGTCGTCGCCTACGGGACGAGCGCGACCTACGACGGCATCGAGTACACCGTCGGCGCGCCCGTCGGGCACGACGCGGGGGAGCCCGTCGACCCCGAGAGCGACTTCGCGCCCACGCCCAGCACTCCCTGGGTGAGCGTGCCGATCCGCATCGTCAACCACACCTCGTCGGCGATCAACCTCGACGACATCGTCCTCATGTTCGTTCACGACGGCGCCATGGTGGAGGAGGCGTTCTACTCGCGCTCGACCTCGACCCACGCCCCGCGCGATCGTCACCTCGGTGCCGGTGGCGAATACACCCTCATGGTCGCCCTCGACGCCGACATCGCCGGCGAGTGGGTTGTGGGCGTCGGCCGGTTCGACGCCACCGGTGAGAGTGTGACCGTGCAGGTCGCGTTCGTGTCGACAGACTCCCGACTCAGCCAGTCGCTCACCCGCACACAGCGGACCGCCCTCGACGGCGGCCTGCGATTGGGTGACATCGAGGCGCTCGCCGAGCAGCGTCAGTAGGCTTCCGAAGTACTCGAGCAAAGGGGAAACATCTCGTGGAAACCGTGAGCACCGTGGGGACGCTCATCCTGATCGCCATCGTTCTCGGCATCATCGCGTTCGTCGGCATCATCGTGCTGCTGGTCGTGAAGCGCTGGGTCAAGGTCGCCGGCGCTGATGAAGCGCTCGTCATCTCGGGTCGACGGCAGGCCGCCGACGACGGCGGGGGAGAGAGCAACGTCACCGTGGTCGTCAACGGCCGCGCCGTCGTCAACCCCGTCATGCAGCGCGCTGAAGTCATCTCGCTGCGCAGCCGCCAGGTGAGCATGACCGCCGAAGCGCAGTCGAAGGACAACATCACCCTCAACGTCGAGGCCGTCGCGCTGGTCAAGATCGGCAGCCGCAACGACCTCGTCCGCCGCGCCGCCGAGCGGTTTGCGAGCCAGGACCGCGCCATCGAGGTCTTCACCACCGAGCAGCTCGAAGGTGCCCTGCGCGGTGTCGTTGCCAAGCTCGACGTCAGCGAACTCATGCGCGACCGCAAGAAGTTCTCCGACGAGATCGCCGCCGACATGAGCACCGACCTCGAAGAGCAGGGTCTCCTGCTCGACTCGTTCCAGATCAAGGGCATCACCGACGCCGTCGGCTACATCTCCTCCCTCGGTGTGCCGCAGATCCAGGCCAAGCGTGAGCAGGCCGAGGTCGCCGAGGCCAACACCAACCGTGCGATCCGCAAGCGGCAGATCGAGGTCGACGAGGAGAACCTCACCGAGGAGACGGCGTTCTCCTCGAACAAGGAGCGCGCCAACGCGGCCATCGGTCAGGAGCGGGCCCGCGCCGAGCAGGCCGAGGCGCTCGCCAACGCCCAGGAGGAGCAGGCGGTCCTCAAGCAGGCGGCCTCCAACCGTGAAGCGCGGCTCGACGCCGACGTGCGCCGCGTCGCCGACGCCGAGAAGTACCGCCGTGAGCAGGAGGCCGAAGCGGCGGCCATCGAGCGGATCCGTTCGGCGCAGGCCGACCGCGACGTCGCCGAGCGGGAGGCCGAGGCGCGGGTGCTCGCCGCTCGCTCCGAGGCCGACGCCCGCCTGCTGCGGGCCCGCGCCGACGCCGACGCGATCCGCCTCGAAGGTGAGGCCCGTGCCGAGGCGATCCGCGCCGAGGCCGAGGCGCTCGAACTCAACCGCGACGCGCTGCTGGCGCAGAAGGCGCTCGACGTGCTGCCCGAGGTCATGGCCAAGTTCGCCGAAGGCTACGCGAGCATCGAGGGCTTGACGATCATCGGCGGTGGTGAGGGCGGCGGCGCCTCCACGCACCTCGCCGGTGAGCAGGGCCGCGCGCTCGCGTCCTCGTTCGAGTCGATCAAGGCGGTGACGGGCATCGACCTGTCGGCTCTCCTCCAGGCGAGTGTCACCGGTCAGGCCGTCGGCCGCGGCATGAGCCAGGGCGGCGCCACCCGGGTCGCGCCGGCCGAGGACGCAGAGCGTCACGATCCGGCGGAGTGACGCCTCGCTGACCCGGCCCGAGGTGGGAGGTGAGCGCCGAGACTGCAGGTGATGGTCTCGGCGCTCACGTCGTGCCCGACGAGCTGGAGTCCGAATGGTCGGGCGCCTGGTTCTCGTCGCGGTCCTGCTTGAGCTCACGCCACCCCCAGAACGTCAGGCCCAGGACCACCAGCCAGGCGACGACGAGGACGACCCATTCGAGGATTGTCGGGGTGACGACCAGCGCCCCGATGGCGACGAGCGAGGTCTGCCCGGGCAGGCACGCGAGCAGCGTCGCCGCCAGGTAGGGGCGTGAGGCTACACCGAGCGCCCCACCCGCGTAGTTGACCGGCCAATACGGCACCCCGGGCATGACACGCAGCAGGAACACCGCCGCGAACCCGCCCGAGTCGAGCCGACGGGTGAGCATCTCGGCACGGTCGCCCAACAGATTCAGCACCGTCTCGCGACCGAGACCGCGAGCGATGCCGTACGCGGCTGCGCACCCGAGGAACGACCCGATGACCGCGAGGATCGACCCCTCCACCACCCCGAACAACAGTCCGGCGAGGACGGCCATGATCGTCACCGGGATCGGGGTGATACCGACGACTGCGTAGGCGGCGACGAACACCACTCGCCCCCACCAGCCGTAGGACTCGATGGCCGCCTGCATGACCTCGAGGTCGGGCAGGCGAACGTTGAAGAAAACCCACACCATGAGCGTGGCGAACGCGATGAGCGCCGCGACGCGCACCCACGACCACAGTCGAGAGCGCCGGTCACCGGGGGAGTCGAGGGGGAGGGGGGACGACACCCGACCCAGGGTAGGCACTCCCACCGGTGACCTCAGCCGTGAGGCCACCCCAGGGCGGAGTCGTCGTGGCGACGGGAGGTCGGCTCTTGTCCCAGCCGGAGCGCGTAGCCTCCCCGCGTGACCTCCTCACGCTCGCCGTCCTCCGCGCGCACGGCACTCACGCTGCCCGTCACCGACGCCTCGCCGCGCGCCCTCGGCGTCGAGACCGTGCTCGTGCTCGGGGTGTCGCTCGGGGCGTCGGCGATCTGGTCGGTGCTGTCGATCATCCGCAAGCTCACCGCCGATGCCTCCCTGGCGGCACAGACGACCGCGATGAACACCACCGTCACCCCCGACCGGCCGTGGCTCGACCTCGCCTACCAACTCGCCGGCATCGGGATCGGGGTCATCCCGGCCATCCTCGCGGTGCATCTGCTCCTGCGCGACGACCCCGACGCGGCGCGGCTCATCGGCGCCGACCTGCGGCGTCCGGTGGCCGACCTCGCCCGCGGCGCGCTGCTCGCCGCCGTCATCGGCATCCCCGGCCTCGGGCTCTACCTCGCCGCGCGCGAACTCGGCCTCAACACGACCGTGTCCGCCGCTGGCTTGCAGGCCGTGTGGTGGGCCGTGCCGGTCCTCGTCCTCGCGGCGCTCAAGAACGCGATCCTCGAAGAGGTCGTCATGGTCGGTTACCTGTTCACCCGGTGGTCGCAGGCGGGCTGGTCGTTCTGGACCATCGCGCTCGTCTCGGCCCTGATCCGCGGCACCTATCACCTCTACCAGGGGTTCGGCGGGTTCGTCGGCAACGTCGCGATGGGGCTCATCGTCGCGCTGGCCTACAAACGGTGGGGCAGGGTCGGGCCACTCGTCGTCGCGCACACCGTGCTCGATGTCGTCGCGTTCGTGGGATACGCCCTGCTCAGCGGGCACGTCTCCTGGTTGTGAGAGCCCCGGCGGGCATGTCACGAAACGGTAACGCTTGCCGATATATCCGTTCTATACTCGCCCCGACCCACGGATCTCCGCAACGGTGGGTCAGCGACCTTGACCCCGATCCGGAGGCCCGCCGATGCTCACCGCGCTGCACGACCGGCTGAAGTTACGTACGTCACCGACGCTCTTCTTCGTGTCGCTGGGGATCGCCCTGGCGTTCGTCATCCTCACGCTGTTGTTCGCAGGACCCATCCAGGCGTCGTTCGCCCTGAGCTCGGGGTGGATCATCACCAACCTCGGATGGTTCTACATCTCGGGCGTGACGATCTTCCTGTTGTTCCTCATCTACATCGCGAGCAGTCGCTTCGGACGCGTACGCCTCGCGCCCCGTGACGAGGAGGCCGAACACTCGTTCATCACGTGGTTCTGCATGCTGTTCGCCGCCGGTATCGGCACCATCCTCATGTTCTGGGGTGTCGCCGAGCCGATCTCCCATTTCGCGAACCCGCCGCAGCAGAACGTCGAACCCGAGAGCGTCGCCGCCGCCGAGCAGGCGATCGCCTACACGCTCTACCACTTCGGGCTGCACACCTGGACGATCTTCGCGCTGCCGTCGCTAGCGTTCGCGTACTTCATCTACAAGCGCAACCTGCCCCCGCGCGTCAGCTCGCTGTTCCAGCCACTCATCGGTGAGCGCATCCACGGCCCGCTCGGTCGTGTCATCGACGTCATCGCCATCGTCGGCTCGATGTTCGGTGTGGCCGTCTCGATCGGCCTCGGCACGCTGCAGATCAACAGCGGCCTGGCCTCTCTGTTCGGCATCGGCGAGACCGCGATGTCGCAGCTGCTCATCATCGGCGTGGTCACCATCGCCGCGTTCATCTCGGTGAGCCTCGGCCTGGAGAAGGGCATCAAGGTCCTCTCCAACATCAACATCGGCGCCGCCGTGCTGCTGCTCGCCTTTGTCGTCGCCTTCGGGCCGACGCTGCACCTGCTCAAGGGCACCATCGAGAGCTTCGGCATCTACGCCCAGAACCTGCCCTACCTCGCGTTCTGGAACGACACGTTCAACGCCTCCGGCTGGCAGGACGGGTGGACCGTCTTCTACTGGGCGTGGACCATCACGTGGTCGCCGTTCGTCGGCATCTTCATCGCCAAGATCAGCCGCGGCCGCAGCATCCGCGGGTTCGTGTTCGGCGTGCTCGCCTCGCCGGTGCTGTTCTCGATCATCTGGTACGGCGTCTTCGGCTTCGCCAGCTTCGACATCGAGATGAACGGCGGCGGCGGTCTCGTCGACGAGGTCGTCACGCAGGGCGACATCCCGGGCGCGCTGTTCGCGTTCCTGGCGAACTATCCGGCGGCGACGTTCATGTCGGTGTTCTCCATCGCTCTGGTCGCGACGTTCTTCGTCACGTCGATGGACTCGGCCTCTCTCGTCATGGACGAGATGGCCTCCGGCCACGTCGATGACCACCTGGCGCCGCTGCACCAGCGGGGCGTGTGGGTCATCGGCATCGGCGCCATCGCCGCGGTCATCCTGTCCGGCTCGGGCCGAGAAGGCCTCGACGCGCTCGCCGAAGTGATCACGGTCATCGGGTTGCCGTTCTTCATCATGGGTTACTTCATGATGTGGGCCCTCCTGCGCGCCTTGAAGGAGGACGCGGGCGAACTCCTGCCGCTGCAGACCAAGATCTACCGCCGCGTGCTGCCCAAGGAGGAGGCCGAGCGCCGCCGGGCCGAGGGGCAGGAAGCGTACTCCGAGACCGCCGTCGAGGAGGACCCGACGTACCGGACCGAGTCCGGCCAGATCATCGGGGCGCCGGAGTGGCGCAGCTATGAGCGCGGCAGCGGTGAGCTGCGTCGGGCCGACGGCAGCAGCGCGACGCTCGAGACCGAGACCCCGACGGGCAGCCGCCTCGACACCGGACCGATCCCCACGGTGAAGCCGCCGACGGATGAGGGCGGCGGCAGCACGAGCGCTCGCTGACGGCCGTCTCCATCGGCTGTCGAGAACGCGGCCGAGAATTCGGGCGGGTGGGGGTGATCACCTCCACCCGCCCGCATGCTCACCTCAGGCGCACAGACGGGGCGAGGTGCCCCTCGTCGCGTAACTCGCTGAGACGCTCTCGGGCGAGGTCGCGCAGGTCCCACGGCGAGAGGGTCGTCACGTAGATGCGGGTGCCGCCCTCGAACCCGGCGAGGGTGGAGGTACGCCACTTGAGGTGGATGCGCCACGGCATCTGCGCCTCGACCCCGCGCGGCCGGTGGTGCCATTCCTCGTTGCACGGCACGCCCGGCCCGGTCGCGGCGTGGAGGGCGTGGACGAGGTCGGACATGCCCCGCACGTGGTCCTCGGACTGCTCGAACGGGCGGGTCGTCGGGTCCTGCGAGAACACCTCGAAAGTCGGGTAGCGGTGACCGAACCCCGCGAACGCCACAGCCGTGTCGTTCTCGGCGACGACGAGGTCGTGCCGTCGGGCGGTCTCGACCATCCGCGCGTACGCGTGCGGGTCCGCCGCCAGCGCCCGGAGCTCCCGCTGGACCTGCACCCCGACGCTGTCGATCGCCGCCAACTGTTTGTGGAGGTGGTCGAAGGAGGCGCCCGCCGGACCGAGCCAGTTCTGGAACGTCGCGACGTAGCGGGCGCTCGGCAGCACGGCGTACAGGTCGGCCATCGCCTCGACCGTCAAGGCGGTGTAGGCGGCATGCTCGTCGGCGCTGAGGGTGCCGGACGAGGCCGGTCGGCCGTCGGCGGAGCGGTGTCGGCGCCCGATGATGAGGTCGTGTCCGCCGGCGAAGAAGTCGATGGCCCCGGCGAGGCGCTCCTCACCGGAGAGCCCGTCCCACTCGGACTCCTCGCCCCCGCGGGCGAGGAACTTGGTGCGTAACACCCCTTCGAGGTGGGCGCGCCCCACCGCTGAGGTGCGCCACCGCTCGAGGGCGGCCACGGCACGGGGGTGGGGCTGTTCGCCGTGGTTGGCCTGCCAGTAGGCGAACGGGAGGATCTCGAAGAGGTTGGCCACCCGCCGGAACTCCGCGACGCCGGCGCTCAGCTCCTCGGGCGGCACCTCGCGGCGGATGCGCGTGTCCGCACCCTCGCGCACCACCCGCGCCTTCTCCGGCGGTACCTCCTGCGCGCGCTCCAGGCAGAACGCGCACGGCACCGACCCCCGCGGCGCCGGCGCCGGCGTTCCCGACCCCGGGCGCGCGCCCCGGCCCGGCACCGTCCACACCTCCGTGCCCGACAGCGGGTGGATCGACTTGATCGTGCCGTCGGCGAGCACCGAGATCGGGTCGGGGTGGGCGTCGCGTCGGTGGGGCGGCGTGGCCATGTCCCGACCGTAGGTCAGGAGGGCGTGCGATGCGCCACATTCGGCAGCGTCGCGCC
>JAUNTP010000055.1:961-19279 GCA_030538585.1 Mobilicoccus sp. | reverse complement strand
GATCTGGTCACGGCTCGTGAGGGTCGCCTCCATGTCCATGGAGCCGATGACGTTACGCAGCGTCGTCACCGTGATGTTCTCGATGCCCTTGATGAAGTTCTCGATGCCGTAGACGGCGTTCGTCGCCTCTTTGACCTGGTAGTAGATGACGGTGTCGATGTTGACGACGAGGTTGTCGCTGGTGATGACCGGCTGCGGCGGGAACGAGACGACCTGCTCGCGAAGGTCGATGTTGGCGCGGACCTTGTCGACGAACGGCACGATGAGGTGGATACCGGCGTCGAGGGTGCGGGAGTACTTTCCGAGGCGCTCGATGATGAGCGAGGTCTGCTGCGGCACGATGCGCACCGACTGCCAGACGACGGTCACCACGAACAGCAGCAACAGGCCGAGGAGGACGAGCCCGACGATCTCCATAGGGTTCTACCTTCCGTTCGAGGGGCGGGGCCGCACAGGTGAGTCACCTGGGCGACGAGGACCATGACCGAGGGTCATGACGGTTCGCGGGGCAGAGAGTCCTGCACCGTGGAGGCGGGTTCGACGACGAGCGTGGCGCCGTCGAGTTCGACGACGCGCACCTCGGAGCCGGCGGGCAGCGGGATCGTGGCCCGCTGGGTGCGGGCGCTCCAGGTCTCGCCGTCGAGGACGACGCGGCCGTCGTTCTCGTCGACGGGATCCGAGACGACCCCCTCCTTGCCGACGTAGGCGGACGCGCCGTGGGCGTAGCCCGGGAGGCTGTCGGTCATGCGGCGCTTGAGCACCGGGCGCACCGTGCCGAGCAGGAGCAGCGCGACGGCGCAGGCGGCGATGACCTGGATCGCGACGGAGGCGGTGATGAGACCGGCGACGAGGCCCGCCACCGCTCCCCCGGCGAGCATGAGGAAGATGAAGTCGGCCGTGGCCGCCTCCACCGCCCCGAGCACCAGGGCCAGGCCGAGCCATACGGCCCAGAGGTTGTCGCTCAACCAATCCATCGGCAGATCCTCTCCGGTGTGGTCGTCGTCATCGTGCTCAACGTGTCGGACGTCCGGCGCGTTCCCGCAGGCGGGGGCCGTTACGCCGGCTCGGTCTGCGCCGCGCGGGCGCTGTAGCGCCGGCCGTGACGTTCGAGGACGAGGTCGAGCCCGAACGTGGCCTTGAGGTTGCGCTCGGTGAGGGTGATCTCGATGGGGCCGGCCGCCACCACCTTGCCGTCGCGCAGGAGGAGCACGTCGGTGAACCCGGGCGGGATCTCTTCCACGTGGTGGGTGACGAGGACGAGGGCGGGGGCCTCGATGTCGTCGGCGAGCTGCCCCAGGCGGGCGACGAGGTCTTCGCGCCCGGCGAGGTCGAGACCTGCGGCGGGCTCGTCGAGGAGCATGAACTCGGGGTCGGTCATGAGGGCGCGGGCGATCTGCACCCGCTTGCGCTCGCCCTCGCTCAAGGTGCCGTAGCGCCGGTCCGAGAGGTGCCGCACACCGAGGGCGTCGAGGAGCTCGTTCGCGCGGGCGAGGTCGAGCGCGTCGTACCGCTCCCGCCACCGGCCGACGACCCCGTAGGAGGCCGTGACGACGACGTCGGCGACGAGTTCGTCACCCGGAACCTGGTCGGCGAGAGCGACGCTCGCGAGCCCGATGCGCGGCCGCAGCTCGAACACGTCGACCGCGCCGAGGATCTCCCCGAGCACGCTCGCCACGCCGCGGGTGGGGTGCAGTCGTGCCGCCGCGAGCTGCAGGAGCGTCGTCTTGCCGGCGCCGTTGGGCCCCAGCACGACCCACCGCTGACCCTCTTCGATCTCCCAATCCACCTCGGACAGAAGGTCCTTCTGGCCACGGGTCACCGTCACTCCGGCGAAGGCGAGCACATCACTCATGGCCCCGACCCTATCGGGCGAACCCCTGGGGCCGTGCGGGACCCGACGAGGCCGATGAGCTCGCGTCCGGTACTGGCAGGAGATCAGCAGTCTTCTAGGCTGTCGACATGCCTGACCTGCCCGCCTCGGTGCGGCTCGCCCTGTGGGTGCCGTACGCGTGGGCGGGCGGCGCCACCCTCGTCTCGGCCGTCGCCGCGGCCACCCCCGACCTGGAGGTCGACGCCGACGCTGCGCTGACCCGGCTCGCTGTGTGGGGCGAGGTGGGCGAGCGGACCCTGCGCGTCAGCCTCCCCGTGCCGGGCGACCTGGTCGGTCTGCCACGCGGCGACGGTGCCTTTCTCACCGACGTGCTCGACGTCGGTGAGTGTGTGTGGTCACCCCTGGTCGGGGGCGCGCTCGTCCCGGAGTTCGCCACGTACGGCCCGCCAGGTGACGAGGGCGAGCTCGTGCGGTGGCACGACCACGCATGTGCGCCGCCGTCGTCCCCCGCGCCCAGCGAGGACGAGCGCGACCTGGCCGCCCTGTTGGCGCGCGCCACCCGAGAGCTGGAGGACCTGGATGTGGTGCCGTGGCAGGAGGGGCTACGCGACCTGGCCGAGGCGCGACTGCGCGCCGGCACGTGGGGGCTCCCACCGACCCTGCCCGGCACCGCCGTGCGCGACATCGTGCGAGCGGCGATCGTCGAGGCCATCGCCCGCGACGGTCTCCAGGGTCACAGCGTCGACCGCTACGCCGACCAGCGGCGCGAGGTCATCCTGCGAGAGCTGGCCGGTCGGGCGCGGCGCGCCCTCGCCGCCGCGACCGACGCCGGGGCGGCGGCCATCGCCGCTCAGGGCGGGCCTGCCGTCAGGACATGACCTCGGTGTAGACCTCCATCGTGCGGTCGCCGATGGCGTGCCAGGAGAACTCGTCGACGGCGCGCTGCCGCCCCGCCACCCCGCGGCGACGGGCGGCCTCGGGGTCGCTCACGGCCTCGGTGAGGGCGGCGGCGAGGTCGGCCTCGAACGCGGCCGGGTCGACGGGCGCGCCGGTGCCGTCCTGCACCTGCTCGATGTCGACGAGCCACCCGGTCTCGCCGTCGACGACGACCTCGGGGATGCCGCCGGTGGCGGTGGCGACGACGGCCGCCTCACACGCCATGGCTTCGAGGTTGACGATGCCCAGCGGCTCGTACACCGACGGGCAGGCGAACACGGTGGCGTGGGAGTTGAGGGCGATGACCTGCTCACGCGGCAGGTGCTCCGCGATCCACACGACGCCCTCACGGGAGCGGCGCAGGTCGGCGATGAGTTCCTCGACCTCGGCCTTGATCTCGGGGGTGTCGGGTGCACCGGCGCACAGCACGAGCTGCACCTCCGGCGGCAGCGCGGCCGCGGCCCGCAGCAGGTGCGGCAGGCCCTTCTGGCGGGTGATGCGGCCGACGAACACGACCGAGGGGGCGTCGGGGTCCATGCCGTGTCGGCGGCAGACGTCCTTGGCCTCGTCGGAGTGGTCGGGGTGCCAGTCGGTGGCGTCGATGCCGTTGTGGACGACCTTGACCCGATCGGGGTCGACGCTGGGGTAGCAACGCAGGATGTCGGCGCGCATGCCGTGGCTCACCGCGATGATGCCCGCGGCGGCCTCGTAGGCCGTCTTCTCCACCCAGGACGACACGCGGTACCCGCCGCCGAGCTGCTCGGCCTTCCACGGGCGCAGCGGTTCGAGGGAGTGCGCCGAGATGACGTGGGGCACCCCGGCGAGCAGCGAGGCGACGTGGCCGGCCATGTTGGCGTACCAGGTGTGGGAGTGCACGAGGTCGGCCCCGACGCAGTCGTTCGCCATCGCGAGGTCGACGCCGAGCGTGGCCAGGGCACTGTTGGCGCCGTCGAGTTCGGCGATGTCGGGGTAGCCGGTCGTGCCTTCCTCGTCCCGGGGGCCGCCGAAGCAGCGCACGCGGGCGTCCACGTCGCCACGGGCGCGCAACGCGCGGGTGAGCTCGGCGACGTGCACCCCCGCTCCGCCGTAGATCTGAGGGGGATATTCCTTGCTGAGGATGTCGACGCGCACGTCCTCACCCTAGTGCGCGAACACCCCCTGTGAGGCGGGGAACGGACCACGCGATCAGCTTTTGCGCACCGCCGCCGGGCACCTGCTGCGCTCGCGCCCAAACGAGGCGGCACAGGAGTAGGTTTGAGCGCATGAGGCGTCAGACGCGCAACCCCAAAGTTCTCGCGATCGTGCTCGCCGGTGGAGAGGGCAAGCGGCTCATGCCCCTCACGGCCGACCGCGCCAAGCCCGCCGTGCCGTTCGGAGGGATCTACCGACTCATCGACTTCGCGCTGAGCAACGTCGTCAACTCGGGATACCTCAAGGTCGTCGTGTTGACCCAGTACAAGTCGCACAGCCTCGACCGGCACGTGACCCGCACGTGGCGCATGTCCAACCTGCTCGGCAACTACGTGGCGCCCATCCCGGCCCAGCAGCGCATGGGCAAGCAGTGGTACATGGGTAGCGCCGACGCGATCTATCAGAGCCTCAACACCATCGATGACGAGAAGCCCGACATCGTCGTCGTCGTGGGTGCCGACCACGTGTACCGCATGGACTTCAGCCAGATGGTCGAGCAGCACATCGAGACCGGCGCGGGCATCACCGTCGCCGCGATCCGGCAGCCGATCGAGCTGGCCGACCAGTTCGGCGTCATCGAGGTCGACGAGAGCGACGTGCGCCGCATCGGCGCCTGGCGCGAGAAGCCCACCGACGCCAAGGGTCTGCCCGACTCCCCCGGCGAGGTCCTCGCCTCGATGGGCAACTACGTCTTCGACGCCGACGTGCTGCGTGACGTCGTCACCGCCGACGCCGAGAACGAGAACAGCAAGCACGACATGGGCGGCGACATCGTGCCGGCGTTCGTCGAGCGCGGCGAGGGCTACGTCTACGACTTCAACAACAACGAGATCCCGGGCGCGACCCCGCGGGACAAGGCGTACTGGCGCGACGTGGGAACGATCGACTCCTACTACGAGGCCAACATGGACCTCATCGCCATCCACCCGGTCTTCAACATGTACAACTACGACTGGCCGATCTACACCACCGACCTCGGTAACCCGCCCGCCAAGTTCGTCCACAACGAGACGGGCCGCCTCGGCGAGGCGATCAACTCGGCCGTTTCCCCCGGTGTCGTCATCAGCGGTGCGCGCGTGGAGGGCTCGGTCGTCTCACCACGTGTGCGGGTCAACAGTTACGCGCACGTCAACGACAGCGTGTTGCTCGACGGGGTCCGCATCGGCCGCAAGGCCGTGGTCGAGAAGGCCATCCTCGACAAGAACGTGGTGCTGGAAGACGGAGCCGAGGTGGGGGTCGATCACGACCTCGATCGGGAGCGTGGGTTCCACGTGAGCCCCGGCGGTGTCGTCGTCGTCCCGAAGGGCACGGTCGTCACGGCGTCCGAGGCCCGCGCGGCCGAAGCTGCCGCCGCCGGCGAGTCGGCCACGACCGACAGTGCCGACAGCGCCGAGCCGGCCACGCCCGCCACGTGAGCCGACAGGTCACCTATCGTCCGCCCGGCCCCGGGGAGCGACTTCTGCTCGTGATGGACGTCGATTCGACGTTCATCCGGCAGGAGGTCATCGAGCTGCTCGCGGCACACGCGGGCCGGGAGGCCGAGGTGGCTGCCGTCACCGAGGCCGCCATGCGCGGTGAGCTCGATTTCGCCGCGAGCTTGCGCGAGCGCGTCGCGGCCCTGGCGGGCTTGCCCGAGACGGTGTTCGCCGACGTGCTCGCCGCGGTCGAGGTGACGCCCGGGGCGCGTGAACTCGTGGCCGAGCTGCACCGTCGCGGGCACGTCGTGGCGCTCGTCTCGGGAGGGTTCGTCGAGGTGGTGCGTCCGCTGGCGGAGCCGATGGGCATCCGCCATGTTGAGGCCAACGCCCTGGAGGTTCGCGACGGCGTGCTCACCGGGGCCACCGCCGGGCCGGTCGTCGACCGCGCGGGCAAGGCACGAGCGCTACGGCGCATCGCCGCCGAGGAAGACATCCCCCTGACGGCCACCGTGGCGGTGGGTGACGGAGCCAACGACCTCGACATGATCGCGGCGGCCGGGCTCGGGGTCGCGTTCGCGGCCAAGCCGGTCCTCGCAGAGCACGCGGACGTGGCGCTGCCCGGACCCTCGCTGCTGGACGTTCTCCCGCACCTGCAGCTCGACTGAGCTCAGGCGCGGCGTTCGGGCCGGTCGGTGAACAACTGGATCGACCCGACGTGCCGCAACCCCACCCGCGACAGGCAGACCGCGGCGGCCACGCTGTAGGGCGCGACGCAGGCGGCGACGAGCTCGTTCTCCGGCACGGAGCGCAGGGCGGCCTCGAACATCGCCGTGCCGCGGCCCTTGCCCCGGTTCTCGGGCGCCAGGCGTACCGCGATCTCGCGCAGGCCCCCGACGCCACGGGACAACACGACCATGTCCTCGCTGGAGGGGTCGGTCGTTCCGAAGACCTGCGTCTCGGAGTGCCCGCGGCGCGCGTGCTCGACGAAGTGGTGCTTGGCGAGATCAGGACGGGACACGAGCTCCAGACCGCCGGGGGTGTCGCCACGACCGGCTCCGAGGAAGAGCATGTCGAGGGTGTCGATCCACCCCTCCTTGGCGAGTGTCGTGATGATGCGGGGGTCGTGGGCGCCGTCCCACCCGTCGACACCCAACTCGGAGAGCTGGTTCTCGGTCCAGTCGTAGGAGACCGCGAGCACCGCGCGACCCGGGAACGAGAGGATGCCCTGCACGTGCGGGACCCAGGGCGTCACCCGCGTCCAGCCACCGTCCTCCGGGGGCCGGTTGCCCGACGCGAGGTCGCGGAGAAACCGCGCCAGGGGATGCCGCGCGGGCGTCCACAGCGTCGACGCAGTCGTCATGGGTCGTTCCTCATCGCTTCGAAAGGAGCAGGGTCATGCTCCTCATCGGCGAATCGTCAGGAAGACGTAAGGATTTCACCCACCGGACTCGCGGGCGTCCACGAACTGGGCTAGTGGTGCTCAGCCGCCGAAGGCGTGGAAGCCGCCGTCGACGTGGACGATCTCGCCGGTCGTGGCGGGGAACCAGTCCGACAACAGGGCGACGCACCCCTGCGCGGCGGGCACCGGGTCGCTGATGTCCCAGCCGAGCGGAGAGTGCTCGCCCCACTCGGCGAACTTCGAGAAGGCCGGGATGCTCTTGGCGGCGGTGGTGGCGATGGGGCCGGCGGCCACGAGGTTGCACCGGATGCCCTGGGGGCCGAGGTCACGGGCGCAGTAGCGGTTCGTCGATTCGAAGGCGGCCTTGGCCACGCCCATCCAGTCGTAGCCCGACCAGGCCACCTGCGCGTCGAGGGTGAGGCCCACGATCGCGCCGCCGCGCTCCATCATCGGGGCGCACGTCATGGCGAGAGCCTTGAGCGAGTACGCCGAGATCTGCAGCGCCGGGGCGACGTCCTCCCAGGTCGCGTTCGCGAAGTCGAAGGCCTCCTGCGGCGCGAACCCGATGGAGTGCAGCGCGCCGTCGAGGGAGTCGGTGTGCTCGCGCAGCGCCTCGGGCAGGGCCTGGAAGTCCTGCTCCTTCGACACGTCCAGCTCGACCACCGGTGCGGGCTCGGGCAGGCGGCGGGCGATGGCGGTCGTGATCTTGGCGGCGCGTCCGAAGGAGGTGAGGATGACCTTCGCGCCCTGCTCCTGGGCCAGGCGGGCGACGTGGAAGGCGATCGAGGACTCGGTGAGGACGCCGGTGACGAGGATCGTCTTGCCGTCGAGCAGGGCCATGGGTGTCTCCTTGAGGGGTCGAGAGCGAGAGCAGGTCGGGTCGGGGCGAGGGGGGTCAGTGACCCATGCCGAGGCCGCCGTCGACGGGCAGCACAGCGCCGGAGATGTAGGAGGCGTCGTCCGAGACGAGGAAGCGCACGGCGGCGGCGACCTCGTCGGTGGCGCCGAAGCGACCGGCGGGGATGATGCCGCGGTACTTCTCCTTGAGCTCCTCGGGCAGCTCTTCGGTCATGGCCGTGTCGATGTAGCCGGGAGCGACGACGTTGGCGGTGATGCGGCGCGACCCGAGTTCGCGGGTGAGCGAGCGGGCGACACCGACGAGGCCCGCCTTGCTGGCGGCGTAGTTGACCTGCCCGGGCGAGCCGTAGAGACCGACGACGCTGGAGACGAGGACGATGCGCCCGCCCTTGGCCTTCATGAGGCTCTTGACCGACCGGCGGGCGCAGCGGATGGCGCCGACGAGGTTGGTGTCGAGGACGACGTCGATGTCCTCGTCGCTCATGCGCATGAGGAGCTGGTCCTTGGTGATGCCGGCGTTGGCGACGAGCCCGCCCATGGGGGCGCCGACGATCTTCTCGGCGGCGGTGAACGCGGCGTCGACACTCGCGGCGTCCGTGACGTCGAGCTCGACCGCGTCCAGACCGTCGGGCGCTTCACCGGAGCGGCAGCCGACGACGACCGGGTGCCCGGCCTCCCGCAACGTCGTGGCGATCGACAACCCGATGCCGCGGTTGCCACCGGTGACGAGGACGGGGCGGGTCTGATCGGCCATCTGGGCTCCTTAGGCAGGGCATGTCGAGGATTCAGCTCCCGAACCTAGTGCACCTCGGCCCGGTTTGGTTCACCCGGCTCGGGGTACCGGCGGGTAGTTCCAGGATCCGTACAGGCTCGGTGAGGAGTGTCGCGCGCGAAGGACGGGGCGTAGACTCCCCCGCATGGCGAACGCGCAGGTGCACTCGATCTCGACAGTGCCCCGTTCCCGCGCGCAGGACCGCGCCGAACGCACCCGCAACTACGTCATCGCCATGACGATCCGCACGGTGAGTTTCGTGCTGGCCACGGTGTTCGCGACGGTGCTCCCGTGGCAGCCCGGGGTGTGGATCTGCGTGGCTGCCGCGGTGCTACTGCCCTATCCCGCGGTCGTGTACGCCAACCGGCAGGACCGCCGCGCGAGCACGCTCGACAGCGAGCCCGTCGTTCCCTTCATGCTGGGCCCTGCACCGGGCGATTCCGGTGCGCAGGCGCCGACGGATCCCGTGCGGTCCGAGCCGCCCGTCGAGGACGTCGAGCCGCGACGCGAGGAGCCGCCCACACCCCAGGTCAAGAAGAAGTGGTGGGTGGGCTGATCAGCCACCGATGGCGGACATGGGTCGCGCCGGCTGGGTGAA
Organism: Mobilicoccus sp.; assembly: GCA_030538585.1. GTDB lineage: Bacteria > Actinomycetota > Actinomycetes > Actinomycetales > Dermatophilaceae > Mobilicoccus. Next base: position 10,276 of record JAUNTP010000055.1, on the reverse strand, counting down.
GTCCGGCTGACCGATGCCGTGCCCGCGGGCCTTGCGCCACATCTCCCCGCGGATGAGCCGGACGAGGTCGCGGTCGCTCGCCCCGTCGCGCATCGGGCCGCGCAGGTCGACCTCGCCGCGGGAGAACAGGCAGTTGCGGACCATCCCGTCGGCAGTGAGCCGCACCCGATCGCACGCCCCGCAGAACGGGGCGGTCACGCTGGCGATGATGCCCACCGTCGCGGGCCCGCCGTCGACGAGGAACCGTTCGGCGGGGGCGCTGCCGCGCTCACCGGCCGGGGTGAGGGTGAAGCGTTCTTCGAGCCGTCCCCGGATCTCTTCCGCGGTGATCATCGCGGTGCGGTCCCACCCGTGCTGGGCGTCCAGGGGCATCTGCTCGATGAAACGCAGTTCGTAGCCGCGCTCGAGACACCACTCGAGCAGGTCGGCGACGCCGGCGTCGTTGACGCCGCGCATGGCGACGGCGTTGACCTTGACGGGCGTGAGGCCGGCGTCGGCCGCCGCGGCCAGACCGGCGACGACATCCTCGAAGCGGTCGCGCCGGGAGAGCGTCCGAAACGTCTCGCGGTCGATGGTGTCGAGGCTGATGTTGACCCGGTCGAGGCCTGCCTGCGCGAGGGGCTCGGCGAGGCGGCTCAGACCGATGCCGTTGCTCGTCATGGCGATGCGGGGGCGGGGACGCAGCGCGGCGATTCCTTCGACGAGGCCGACGATGCCTTTGCGCAGGAGCGGCTCCCCACCGGTGAGGCGCACCTGCTCGACGCCGAGGTCGACGAAGAGGCCGACGAGGCGGAGCAGCTCGGCGTCGTCGAGCATCTGCGGGCGCGCCATCCACTCGAGCCCCTCGGCGGGCATGCAGTAGGTGCAGCGCAGGTTGCAGTGATCCGTGAGGGAGACGCGCAGGTCTTTCGCGACCCGACCGAACGTGTCGACCAGGGCGTCGCGCCCTTGCGGGTCGTGGGTGTCACTCGGCCGGGTCATGGCGAACACCTTAGCGACGCCCTCGTGGTGCTGACCGGGCACCTGGGGCCAACCGGGGGGCGGGTACCGTCGGGCACGTGCTCGCCGTCCTGTTCACCCGCCGTTGGCTCACCGCGTTGCTCGTCGCGGTGCTGTTCTTCGTCGCGTGCGGGTTCTTGGGGCGTTGGCAGTTCCACCGTTACGAGGATCGGCGCCAGCAGGTCGACCTCGTCGAGGCGTACTACGACGCCGATCCCCTCCCGCTCGATCAGGTGCTGCCGGAGGGCTCCGACCTCCCGTCGGATCAGGTGTGGCGGCGGGTGGAGGTGAGCGGCGAGTACGACGCCGCGGCCCAGCTCATGGTGCGCAACCGGCCGCAGAACGTCACGTACGGCTTCGAGCAGCTGGTCCCGCTGACCCTGCCCGAGGGGGATGCGATCCTCGTCGACCGCGGCTGGGTGCAGAACGCCGAACGCGCCGACGTCGTGCCCGATGTGCCGGAGGCCCCCGGCGGGACGGTGCAGGTGGTCGGCTGGTTGCGGCAGGGTGAGGCCGCACTCGATCGGTCGATGCCGCCCGGGCAGGTGGCCTCGATCGACCTCGCGGAGGCCGCCGACCGGACGGGGTACCCGTTGCGCGGGGCCTACCTGTTGCTCGACAGCGAGGACGTCGGCGACGGCACCACTCCCCCGAGGCCGCAGCCGCTGCTGCCGCCGGTGACCGACACCGGCCCACACTTGGCCTACGCGCTGCAGTGGTGGGGAGCGTCGATCGTCGGGTTCGTGCTGGTGGTCGTGTACGCGAGGCGCGAGCACCTCGACTCCCTCCCCGAGGGCGACCCCCGCAAGGAACGGGCCCGCAAGCCCAAGAAGCTGCGCGTCTGGGACGAGGAAGACGGCTAGCCCCCCGTTGGTTGATTTCGCGACACTCGCTTCGCTCCCTCCTCAATCCGGCGGAGGAGGAGCGCAGCGACGTCTCGAAACCACCTGGTCTATCGCCGTAGCGCGGACAGTGGTCTCGAGACGCTTGGCTCCTCAGCTCTTCGCGTTGAATTGCGTCTCGTGCAAGTCGGCGTACAACCCGCCGCGGGCGAGGAGTTCGGTGTGCTTGCCGGTCTCGACGACGCGGCCGTCGTCGATGACGACGATCATGTCGGCGTGCCGCACCGTCGAGAGGCGGTGGGCGATGACCAGCGCCGTCCGGCCGGTGAGCGCCGCGTCGAGCGCCCGTTGCACCGCCACTTCGGATTCGCTGTCGAGGTGGGCCGTGGCCTCGTCGAGGATGACCACACCCGGGCTACGCAGGAGCAAACGGGCGATGGCGATGCGCTGCTTCTCCCCGCCCGAAAGGCGGTGACCGCGGTCGCCGACGACCGTGTCGAGGCCGTGCGGCAGCGACTCGACCAGGCCCCACACGTGGGCCGCTCGCAGCGCCTCGACGAGCTCGGTGTCGGAGGCGTCGGGGCGGGCGTAGCGCAGGTTGGCGCGGATCGTGTCGTGAAACAGGTGCGCGTCCTGCGTGACGACCCCGACCCGTTCGCGCAAGGACGCGAACGAGACATCCCGTAGATCGACGCCACCCACGCGCACCGTGCCACCGGTCGGGTCGTACAGCCGCGCCACCAGGCCCGTGACGGTCGTCTTGCCGGCGCCGCTGCGTCCGACGAGCGCGACGAGATCCCCGGGGGCGGCGGTCAGGGTCACGTCGTGCAGCACGACCTCCCCGCGCGACCGGTCCCCCGTCCCGGCGGCTTCGAGGGAGGCGAGGGAGACGTCGTCGGCGCCCGGGTAGGAGAAGGTGACGTCGTCGAGCTCGACCGAGAGCGGCCCGTCGGGCAGCCGCATCGGCTCCTCACGTTCGCGGACGAGCGGGACGAGGTCGAGGACCTCGAAGACCCGCTCGAAGGAGACGAGCGCGGTCATGACGTCGACGCGCACGTTCGACAGCGCGGTCAGCGGGCCGTACAGGCGGGCGAGCAGGGCGGCGAGGGCCAGCAGCGTGCCGACGGTGAGCTGCCCGTCGACGGCGAGCACTCCCCCGACGCCGTAGACGAGCGCTGTCGCCAGCGCGGCGATGAACGTCAGGCCGGTGAGAAACACCGACCGGTTGAACGCGATCGTCACGCCGATGTCGCGCACCCGGGAGGCGCGGGCGGCGTACTCCTCGCGCTCCTGCTCGGGGCGCCCGAACAGCTTGACGAGCAGGGCGCCGGCGACGTTGAAGCGCTCGGTCATGCGGGAGCCGAGGTCGGCGTTGAGGTTCATCGACTCGCGCGTGAGCACCGAGAGCCGGCGCCCCATGAACTTGGCGGGGATGAGGAAGAACGGCACGAGGATCAGCGCGCCGAGGGTGAGCTGCCAGGAGAGGGCGAGCATCGCCCCGAGGATGACGACGAGGGACACCGCGTTGCTCACCACGCCCGAGAGGGTGGACGTGAACGCTTGTTGGGCGCCGATGACGTCGGTGTTGAGCCGGCTCACCAGCGCCCCGGTCTGGGTACGGGTGAAGAAGGCGATGGGCTGGTCGAGCACGTGCCCGAACACCTGGTTGCGCAGGTCGTAGATGAGGTTCTCGCCGATGCGCGCCGAGCACCAGCGGTGCACCACGGTGATGACGGCCTCGATCACGGCGAGGGCCGCGACGATGAGCGCGAGCGTGATGACCAGGGACCGGTCCCCGACGAGCACGCCGTCGTCGACGATGCTGCGCAGCAGCAGCGGGGTGGCAACGACCAACCCCGCGCCGACGACCACGATGACGAGGAAGAACGTGATGAGCCCGCGGTAGGGGCCCGCGTAGGAGACGACGCGGCGGACGGTGTCTGTCCGCAGCCGCCGGGTGGTGGCGTCGCGGGAGAACGACCGCATGGTCGTCCACCCGCTCCCGGCGGAGGACAGGGTCATCGTGCCGCGCGCCCCAGGGCCGCGATGCGTCGCGCCTGAGCCTCGCGTTCGAGGCGCAACTGCTCGGCCTGGGTGCGGCCGGTGATGCCGCGGAAGAGCGCGACGATCTCGCGCGCGGCGTCCGGGTCGGCCTCGCAGACGGCGGCGGCGAGATCGGCGGCGGTGGCGTCGAGCTGGTCGGGGTCGACGGCGAGGCTCGCGATGCCGGTGGCGACGGCCTCGTCGGCGCCGACGGGCCGCCCGGTGAGGCAGAGTTCAAGGGCGCGGGAGGCACCGATGAGGCGGGTGAGGGCCATCGTGCCGCCCAGGTCGGGCACGAGCCCGAGGCTCACTTCGGCCATGACGAACGCGACGTCGGTGGCGACGATGCGCAGGTCGGCGGCCAGCGCCAGTTGGAACCCGGCACCGATGGCGTACCCCTGCACGGCGGCGATGACGAAGGCGTGGCTGTCCTGCCAGGCCGTGAAGGCGCGTTGGAAGCCCTCGACCTCGTCGGCGAGGGCCTGCTCGTCGCGCACCGCGAGTGCCGTGAGGTCGGCTTCGCCCTCGACACCGCCGGGGGTCAGCATGCGCCGGTCCAGCCCGGCCGAGAACGAGGCGCCCTCACCGGAGAGGACGACGACGCGCACGTCCTCGGGCAGGGTGGTGGCGATCTCGGCGAGGGCGAGCCACAGCGACGGCACCTGCGCGTTGCGCTTCTCCGGGGCGTCGAGGCGGACGTGGAGCACGGCCCCCTCACGGCGAACGGCGAGGCGCGGGTGAGGACGAGTGACGTCATTCATGTTCGGACAGTAACTCAGGGCCCCCGGTGTCGCGGGTCAGGCCGGGTCACGCCAGGGTGATGAGGTCCTGGTAGTCCTTGTTCCAGTGGTCCTCCACCCCGTCGGGCAGGAGAAGCACCCGCTCGGGTTCGAGCGCTTCGACGGCGCCTTCGTCGTGGCTGACGAGCACGACGGCGCCCTCGTAGGCGCGCAGGGCGCCGAGGATCTCCTCGCGGCTCGCGGGGTCGAGGTTGTTGGTCGGCTCGTCGAGCAGCAGCACGTTGGCGCTGCTCACGACCAGCGTGGCGAGGGAGAGGCGCGTCTTCTCGCCACCGGAGAGCACCCCGGCGGGCTTGTCGACGTCGTCCCCGGAGAACAGGAAGCTCCCCAGCACTTTGCGCACGTCGGTCTCCCCCAGATCCGGGGCGGCCGACTTCATGTTCTCGAGCACGGTGCGCGTCACGTCAAGGTTCTCGTGCTCCTGGGCGTAGTAGCCGAGCTTGAGCCCGTGACCGGGCACGACCTCGCCGGTGTCGGGGGCGTCGACGCCGGCGAGGATGCGCAACAGCGTCGTCTTGCCCGCACCGTTGAGTCCGAGGATGACGACCTTGCTGCCTCGGTCGATGGCGAGGTCGACGTCGGTGAACACTTCGAGCGAGCCGTAGTGGCGCGACAACTCGCGGGCGGTGATGGGCGTCTTGCCGCAGGGCGCGGGCTTGGGAAAGCGCAGCTTGGCGACCTTGTCGCTCATCCGCTGCTCCTCCAACCCCAAGAGCAGCTTCTCGGCGCGGCGGGCCATGTTCTGGGCGGCGACGGCCTTCGTGGCCTTGGCGCGCATCTTGTCGGCCTGCGCCATGAGCGCCCCGGCCTTCTTCTCGGCGTTGGCGCGCTCACGCTTGCGGCGCTTCTCGTCGGTCTCGCGCTGTTGCACGTAGGCCTTCCAGCCGACGTTGTACTGGTCGAGTTCGGCGCGGTTGGCGTCGAGGTGGAACACTCGGTTGACGACCTGTTCGAGCAGGTCGACGTCGTGGCTGATGACGATGAGCCCGCCCTTGTAGGCCTTGAGGTAGTCGCGCAGCCACACGATGGAGTCGGCGTCGAGGTGGTTGGTCGGCTCGTCGAGCAGCAGCGTGCCCGCCCCGGAGTAGAGGATGCGGGTCAGCTCCACGCGGCGGCGCTGACCACCGGACAGGTGACGCAGTTCCATGCCGAGCACCCGCTCCTCGAGGCCGAGGGCTGAGGCGATGGCGGCAGCCTCGGACTCGGCCGCGTACCCGCCCGCGGCCTCGAAGCGGGCCTGCAGTTTGGGGTAGCGCTCCATGGCGCGCTCGTGGGTCTCGGGGTCGGCGCTCGCCATCGCGCCCTCGCAGTCGCGCATGGCGCGGGCCAGGTCGTCGAGGCCCCGGGCAGAGAGGATGCGGCTGCGGGCCATGACGTCCAGTTCGCCGTCACGGGGGTCCTGCGGCAGGTAGCCGATGTCGCCGGAGGTCTTGAGGTCACCCGCCGCCGGTTGGCTCCATCCGGCGAGCACCTTCGTCAGCGTCGTCTTGCCGGCACCGTTGCGTCCGACGAGACCGACACGGTCGCCCGCGGCGACGCGAAAGGTGGCGTCCCCGATGAGGAGTCGTGATCCGGCGCGCAGTTCGATGCCGGTGGCGGCGATCACGATCGAGGTCCTCTCGGTGGGGGCTACGGTCGGCTGGGCACGCGTTCGTGCACGTCAGCGGGATGGGTGGGTCGCGCACACCAGGGCGCGGAGGGTGACCGGCGGCTAGTCTAGATCAGCCGGCCACCGGGGCCGATCGGCCTTCGCAGCGGCCCCACCGCTGTCTCGACGCAAGGAGTCCGCCGATGACGTTCAACAACGACGCCCGCATCGACACCTCACAGGTCTCTCGTGGCGGGGGCGGCGGGCGCCGCGGGCCCGGGCGAGGTGCGGTCATCGGTGGTGGAGGCGGCATCCTCGGTGCGGTCATCCTCGTCATCTACATGCTCATGGGTGGTGACCCCGGCGACCTCCAGCAGCAGCAGCCGGCGTCGGGCCCTCAGGATCAGCGCAACGCCCAGGACGCGGGGCCCGGTGACCTGGCTCGCTGCGAGACGGGTCGGGACGCCAACACCGACGTGGAGTGCCGCCTCATCGCGACGCAGAACAGCGTGCAGGCGTTCTGGCGCGAACAGTTGCCGGCGGCCTCCGGCGGGCAGCGGGAGTGGCGTGACACGCACATGGTGGTCTACAACCAGCCGGTGCAGTCGGCGTGCGGCACGGCTTCCAACGAGGTGGGGCCGTTCTATTGCCCGCTGGATCAGACGGTGTACATGGACGCCTCGTTCTTCGACATCCTCAACCGCCAGTTCGGCGCGTCCAAGGGCGCGTTGGCGCAGGAGTACGTCGTCGCACACGAGTACGGGCACGCCCTTCAGGATCAGCTCAACCTGCTCGGCCGCGCCCAGCAGGACCCGCGTGGCCCCGAAAGTGGTGGGGTGCGTCTGGAGCTCATGGCCGACTGTTTCGCGGGCATGTGGGCGCGCGGCGCGGTCAACACGACCGACGAGCAGGGCAACGCGTACATGGAGCCGTTGACCGAGAGTGACATCAAGGACGCCCTGTCCGCCGCGGAGGCCGTGGGCGACGACAACATCCAGCGCACCGCCACCGGGCGAGTGTCGCCGGAGAACTTCTCGCACGGCACGTCCGAACAGCGGCAGCGGTGGTTCCTGGCCGGCTACGGCACCGACGACATCAACACCTGCGACACGTTCTCGGCCGACCGGCTGTGACTCTCTGCGTGAAGTGGGCCGCGGATCATTGATCACGGTCAGGTCACAGCACTGTGACCGCATGGTGAGATTTCCGCAGAGGTCTGAGGTGGGCTGTCTCCGGCCCGCATCGGCCTCGACCCGGTGTGGCGGGCGACACGGAGCGGACCCGCAAGGCTTGCTGAGCTGCGCAGATGTGCATGCGCCGCGGCCGTGAGCGGCGCTGTTGTGGCGGTGCTCACAGACCCACGAGTGCCCGATAGGCGCCCACCCAAACGTGATCTGACTCACAAAGTGACGCGTTGAGTTGGGCGCGGCGTTGCGAAGTCGTTATGTTCTGTGAGGCGTCCACCCCTGGGACGCCACCGGTTCACGACGCTGAGTCCTGCCACCGTGGCACCGGTTCAACTCACGCAGAGATGTGTGGGTGGCAGGAGCGGAGCACCCAGCAGTACCGGAGACGGAGCCTCCTACCGGAGACCGTCGCCTTGGGGTGAAGCCGGCACATGGTGTCGGCCGGGGACGCCAGGTTCCCGAACCCGACAGGTCATGCCTCGTAAGCGCCTCCTGGAACCCCACCGACATCATGAAGACCCTCTTCAAGGCTGCCCCGGCGCGCCTCGCCGTGACCGGATCCCTCGTTCTGGCTCTCTCGGGTGGCTTCTCCGCCGCCGTCGCCACCCCGGCGGCCACCGCCGCTGTCTCCGCCGCTCCCACCGCTATTTCCGCCGCTCAGGGCGCCAAGGCCGTGAGCATCGCCGCCACGAAGCGCGGCACCCCCTACCGTTGGGGCGCGACCGGCCCCAACGCGTTCGACTGCTCGGGTTTCACGACCTGGACGTTCGCGCGTGTCGGCAAGAAGCTTCCCCGCACCGCCGACCAGCAGTTCCGCGCGAGCCACAAGATCAACCGTAACCAGGCCCGCCCCGGTGACCTCGTGTTCTACGGCGGCGCCCGCAAGCACCACGTCGGCATCTACGCCGGTAACGGCCGCATGTGGCACTCCCCCCGCGCCGGCAAGACCGTCGAGCTCGCCACGATTCGTTCGGGCGCCTCCTACGGCCGGGTGCGCTGACGCATCTGATCGACCGGTTCCAGGATCGAGGGCCGACCCCCAGGTGGGGGTCGGCCCTCGTCTGTCGTTCGGTCAGCGCTCGTCAGGCACGCACGTCACTCCCGCGGAAGCTCCCGCTTGAGGATCTTGCCCGTCGCGCCCTTGGGCAGGGCCTCGATGACGCGGATCACCCGCGGGTACTTGTAGGCCGCCACACGCTCCTTGACGAACTCCCGCAACTCCTCGACCTCGATCGTCGCGCCCTCGCGGGCCACGACGTACGCGCCGATCTCCTCGCCGTAGTGGTCGTCGGTCATGCCGACCACCGCGACCTCCGAGACGTCGGGGTGCTCGTACAACACCTCCTCGATCTCCCGCGGGTACACGTTGTAGCCGCCGCGGATGATGAGGTCCTTCGCGCGGTCGACGATGTAGAAGTAGCCGTCCTCATCGACCCGGCCGAGGTCACCGCTGCGGAACCAGCCGTCCTCGTCGATAGCTGCGGCCGTCGCGTCCGGCTTGTTCCAGTAGCCCGCCATGATGTTCTCGCCACGGATCGCGATCTCCCCCAGGCCCTCCCCGTCGGAGGAGTCCGAGTCGTCATCCGCCACCGGGAACAGCTTCATCTCCACCCCGCGCACCGGGACGCCCACCGAGCCGGCCTTGCGCTCCAAGTGCGGATGGTTGAAGGACGCCACCGGCGAGGTCTCCGACAGGCCGTAGCCCTCGAGGATCATGCACGAGAACCGCTCCTCGAAACGGCGCATCAACTCCACCGGCATCGACGAACCACCGCTGACCGCCAGGCGCAGATCGGGCAACTGAGCGTCATCGCCCGCCGCGCCGAGGAGAGCGCCGTACATCGGCGGGACGCCCA
>JAUNTP010000055.1:0-951 GCA_030538585.1 Mobilicoccus sp. | reverse complement strand
GAAGACCGTGACCTTCTCCCGCTGCATCGTCTCCAGGGCCTGCGCCGGGTCGAACCGCGGAATGAGCGCCAGCGTCGAGCCGACCGCGATGCTCATGTTCATCGCACACGTCATCCCGAACACGTGGAACAACGGCAGACAGCCCATGATGACGTCGTTCTCCGCCGTCTCCAGCAGGGTCTCCGAGGTGAGGCGGTGGTTGGTTTCCAGGTTGCGGTACGTGAGCTGAGCACCCTTCGGTGAACCCGTCGTGCCGGAGGTGTACAGCAGGACGGCCGTGTCGGACTCCTCCCGCTGCTCGATCTGCGTGTCCGGCTCCCGCCCCGCGAGCAGATCGGGGAGCGTGTCGACGGCGATGAAGTCGACCCCGCCCTCCTGCGCGGCGCGCTGCGCGTCCGAATCGGGGAGACCGACGAGGACCCGCACCCCCGCGTCTTGCAGGTAGTAGCTCACCTCACGCGGCTTGAACAGCGGGTTCATCGGGACGACGATCGCCCCCGCCGCCATCGCGCCGTAGTACACCACCGCGAACGCCGGAATGTTCGGCAGGCTGAGCGCCACCCGGTCACCCGGCTCCACACCACGGGCACGCAACTCGGCCGTGAAACGTGCTGCGGCGTCGGCCAACCGCGCGTAGCTCCACGTGTCCTCCCCGAGCAACAGGGCGGCGGCATCAGGGCGTTCCTGCGCAGTACGGGCGAGGTTCTCGGCGAGGTTCATGAGCGACTCCCTTGTCAGTGACTGTTATCGCGACCCTACCGGCAGGTACCCTCGCGCGTCGGTCGCCGCCGTTGGTCGAGGAGCGCGCAGCTCGTGGGACGAGACCCCGCCGTTGGTCGAGGAGCGAAGCGTCTCGAGACCACTGGTCACGTCACTGCATCAGCGCGAGGTGGTCTCGAGACGTCGCTTCGCTCCTCCTCCTTGGATCGAGGAAGGAGCGAAGCGACTGTC
>JAUNTP010000289.1:925-2585 GCA_030538585.1 Mobilicoccus sp. | reverse complement strand
GGGAGGATGAGCGGGAGTGCGAACAGGCCCATCGCGCCGGCACCGGCACCGAGGATGGCGGTGCGCCGGTTGAGCTGGGCGGAACGGTAACCGTGCGAGAGGGTCTGGGCGACCGACGAGCGGTCCTCCTCGGGCGAGGCCTGCAGGTGGCGCTCCTCGACGACCTCCTCATCGGGCATGAGGGTCTTGGCCCAGTGGATGGCCCCGAAGCCGATGCCCAGCAGCGAGACGGCCATGGTGAGGCCGAGCGCCAGGTGGTAGAGGTTCATCTGGCCGATGCCGATGACATAGCCCTTGAGCTCGGGGTCCATCGCGAAGAAGAGGACCACGAAGGCGATGGAGGCCAGCGCCGAGAGCGTGAACAGGACCACGACCTGCAGCGCGGCCCGGCGGGCCGCCCTCTCGTCCACGTCCGCGCGACGCGGGATGTGCGGCGGCAGACCCGGGTTCTCGAACCGGTCGGCGACGGCCGGGGTGGCCGCGTGCGTGCGCTCCGCGGGCAGGTGGTCGTTGCTGGGGGTCGCCACGTCAGGCCGCCTTCCGTCCGAGCCACACCGCGGCGGCGATCATCATTCCGATACCCAGGGTCCAGACGAACAGCGCGTCGCCGGCCGGGCCGATGTTGCCCAGGCCTGCGCCGCCGTGGTCATTACCGCCCTCCTCGATGAACTTGAGGAAGGCGATGATGTTCTCCTTCTCCTGGGGAGTGAGGTTCTGGTCGTTGAAGACCGGCATCGACTGCGGGCCGGTGAGCATGGCCTCGTAGATGTGGGCCGGCTCGACGTTCATCAGCGTCGGGGCGAACTTGCCGCGGGTCAGGGCGCCACCGGTGCCGGAGGCGTTGTGGCACATGGCGCAGTTGGTCCGGTAGGCGGCGCCGCCAGCGGCGATGTCCGCGCCCTCCAGGTCCAGCCACTGCTCGTCCGGGACGGCCGGGCCGGGCCCGAGGGAGTCGACGTAGGCAGCGAGCTGGGTGATCTGCTCGTCGGTGAACTTGACGTTGGCCATGTTGCGCACGGCCTGCACGTCGGGCGCCGGCAGCGGCATACGACCCGTGGCGACCTGGAAGTCGACCGCGGCGGCGCCGACCCCGACCAGGGATGGCCCGGCGTTACCCAGGCCCTCACCGTTCTGGCCGTGGCAGGTGGCGCAGTTGCCCTGGAAGAGCTTCTCGCCGGCGGCGATATCCTCCGCCGAGGCGGTGGCGGCGGAGGTGCCGGGGGCGGCACCGCTGGGCTGGAATGCTGCATAGGCCGTGCCGGTGAAGCACAGGCCGAGGAACAGCACGACCAGTAGCGCCAGCGGGCTGCGGCGGCGTGCGGCGAGGGAACTCACTCGTCGATCCTTCCGGAGGGGGTCGGTGCGGTCGGGGCGGAGGGTGCAGAGCTCACTAGACGATGAACTCGAGGATGTAGATGACGAAGAACAGGGCGACCCAGACGACGTCGACGAAGTGCCAGTAGTACGAGGTCACCACGGCGCCGGTGGCCTGCGCGTGGGTGTAGCGACGGGCGGTGAAGGTGCGGGCGATGATGAGCAGGAAGGCCAGCAGGCCGCCGATGACGTGGAGCCCGTGGAAGCCGGTGGCGATGAAGAAGACCGAGCCGTAGGGGTCTGCCGTCGGCGTCAGGCCCTCCATGGTGAGCGTGGCGTACTCCCA
>JAUNTP010000289.1:0-915 GCA_030538585.1 Mobilicoccus sp. | reverse complement strand
ACCTGGCCGGCGATGAAGACCGATCCGAAGATGTAGGTCAGCACGTACCACTCGCGCATGCCCCACTTCTTGACCTCCAGCAGGGAACCGGTGCGGTGCGGGATGCCCTGCTCGGCCTTCCACACGCCGAACTGGCACCACAGTGAGGAGGTGACCAGGATCGAGGTGTTGATGAGCGCGAAGGTCACGTCGAGGTACTGGATCCGCTCGGCCCACAGGTCGGGCGACACCGACCGGATCGTGAAGTACATGGCGAAGAGGCCGGCGAAGAACATGATCTCGCTGGAGAGCCAGACCATCGTCCCCACGGCCGTCATGTTCGGCCTCGTCGCCGGTCCGTGCGCGGTCGCGTGGAACCGATCCGCGTCGGTCATCGTTGCATCAGGTGTCGTCGCCACCCGGTCATTATGGCCCATGAACGGGCAGGGTCACCTCCCCCCTCCCGGCGTGCCTCCCCGGCGCCCTCGTCGAACGGGTCCTGCCGGTGGAATACCATCGTCTGCATGAGCACGACTCCCGTCAGCAACGAGGCCGCCATCGAGGGTGAGCAGGACCGGGCCACCGGCCTCTCCGTCCTGCTCTACAGCGACGACCGCGCGGTCCGCGACACCGTTCGGCTGGCCGTGGGGGACCGCCCGGCCGAGGACGTGCAGATCGGGAACTGGCACGAGTGCGCCACCCCCGCAGCGGTCCTCACCGCGGTGCAGGGCGGCGGCTACGACCTGCTCGTCCTGGACGGGGAGTCCCAGCCCTACGGCGGGATGGGGATCAGCCGCCAGCTCAAGAACGAGATCTTCGAGTGCCCCCCGATCGTCGTGCTGACCGGCCGACCGGTGGACGGGTGGTTGGCCACCTGGTCCCTGGCCGACGCTGCGGTGCCCCGGCCCCTGGATCCCGCACGGCTCGCGGCCGCGG
>JAUNTP010000288.1 GCA_030538585.1 Mobilicoccus sp. | reverse complement strand
CGCATCGACAAGGTGCTCGCCAACCTCGAGGTGCAGGCGCTCATCAGCGGGTTCGGCACCGGTGTGGGTGAGGACTTCGACATCGACAAGGCCCGCTACCACAAGATCATCCTCATGGCCGACGCCGACGTCGACGGTATGCACATCCGCACCCTGCTGTTGACGTTGTTGTTCCGGTTCATGCGCCCCCTCATCGAGGCGGGGTACGTGTACCTGGCGCAGCCGCCGTTGTACCGACTCAAGTGGACCAACCACGAGCACCAGTTCGCGTTCTCCGACCGCGAACGCGATGCGATGAAGGCGTCGGGCGAGGCCCAGGGGTGGCGGCTGCCGAAGGAGAGCGGCATTCAGCGCTACAAGGGTTTGGGCGAGATGAACGCCAATGAGCTGTGGGAGACGACGATGGACCCCGACCATCGAGTCCTCCTGCAGGTCACCCTCGATGACGCGGCGGCCGCCGACGAGATCTTCTCGGTGCTCATGGGTGAGGACGTGGAGTCGAGGCGCAGCTTCATCCAGCGGAACGCCCGTGACGTGAGGTTCCTGGATGCGTGACGCCACCCGTTGGTTGAGGAGGAGCGAAGCGACGTCTCGAAACCACTCCTCCATGCCTACTGACTACTTCGACGAAGGACCTCTCTCGTGACCGAGATGACCCCCATGACCGATCGGGTCGAGCCGGTCGACCTCAACGCGGAGATGCAGCGCAGCTACATCGAGTACGCGATGAGCGTCATCGTGAGCCGGGCGTTGCCGGATGTGCGTGACGGGCTCAAGCCGGTGCATCGCCGGATCGTGTACGCGATGTACGACAGCGGGTTCCGCCCGGATCGTGGGTACAACAAGTGCGCCCGTGTCGTCGGCGACGTGATGGCGCAGTACCACCCGCACGGCGACTCGGCGATCTACGACGCTCTCGTGCGTCTGGTGCAGCCGTGGGCGATGCGGTACCCGCTCATCGACGGGCAGGGCAACTTCGGTAACGCCGGCGATGACGGTGCGGCGGCGAGCCGGTACACCGAGTGCAAGATGATGCCGCTCGCGATGGAGATGGTGCGCGACATCCGCGAGGACACCGTCGACATGAAGGACAACTACGACGGCAAGAACTCCGAGCCGGTCGTGTTGCCGTCGCGGTTCCCGAACCTGCTGGTCAACGGCAGCGCGGGTATCGCGGTGGGCATGGCGACGCAGATCCCGCCGCACAACCTGCGCGAGGTGGCGGAGGCGGCCACGTGGGTGCTGGATCACCCGGACGCCACCAAGGAGGAGCGTCTCGAGGCGTGCCTGCGCATCATCAAGGGACCGGACTTCCCGACCGCGGGTCTGGTCATGGGGCGTAAGGGCATCGAGGAGGCCTACCGCACCGGCCGCGGGTCGATCGTCATGCGTGCACGGGTCGCGGTGGAGGAGATCAACGGGCGCACATGCCTGGTCGTCACCGAGCTGCCGTATCAGGTCAACCCCGACACCCTCGCCAAGAAGATCGCCGAGCTCGCCAAGGACAACAAGGTCGCGGGCATCGCCGACATCAACGACGAGACCTCGGGTCGGACGGGCCAGCGGCTCGTCATCGTGCTCAAGCGGGACGCGGTCGCGAAGGTCGTGCTCAACAACCTGTACAAGCACACGGCGCTGCAGACCAGCTTCGGGGCGAACATGATCGCCCTGGTCGACGAGGTGCCGCGCACCCTGCCGATCAGCGCGTTCGTGCGGCACTGGGTCGACCACCAGGTCGAGGTCATCCGTCGGCGTACGGAGTACCGGTTGGCCGATGCCGAGGAGCGCATTCACCTGCTGCGCGGGTATCTCAAGGCGCTCGACCTGTTGGACGAGGTCATCGCTCTCATTCGGCGGTCGCCGTCGGCCGAGGAGGCACGTGTCGGCCTCATGGACCTACTGGGTGTCGACGAGACGCAGGCGCGGGCGATCCTCGAGTTGCAGTTGCGGCGCCTCGCGGCGATGGAGCGGCAGCGCATCATCGACGATCACGACGCGCTCGAGGCGCAGATCATCGATTACAAGGACATTCTCGCCACGCCCGCTCGTCAGCGCACCATCGTCAAGGAGGAGCTCACCGAGCTTGTGGAGCGGTACGGCGACGACCGGCGTACCGAGATCGTGCCGTTCGACGGTGAGGTGTCGATGGAGGACCTCATCCCCAAGGAGTCGGTGGTCGTCACCATCACGCGGGGCGGGTACGCCAAGCGCACGCGCGTGGACGAGTACCGCAGTCAGCGTCGGGGCGGTAAGGGCGTGCGGGGCGCGCAGTTGCGTGGCGACGACGCGGTCGAGCACTTCATGATCACCTCGACGCACCACTGGTTGTTGTTCTTCACCAACCTCGGCCGGGTGTATCGCGCGAAGGCGTACGAGCTGCCCGAGGGCGGCCGTGACGGCCGCGGCCAGCACGTCGCCAACCTCATGGCGTTCCAGCCCGATGAGGAGATCGCCAACGTCCTCGCGATCGAGGACTACACGGCCTCCCCCTACCTCGTGCTCGCCACGCGGCGCGGGCTCGTCAAGAAGACCCGACTGGAGGAGTTCGACTCCCCCCGCAGCGGCGGCCTCATCGCCGTCAACCTCCGCGACGGGGA
>JAUNTP010000287.1 GCA_030538585.1 Mobilicoccus sp. | reverse complement strand
AGGCGCCGGTGCGTTCGGGGGGTTCGGCGGCCGACATGAACAGGGAGAACACGACCGGGTCGGCGGCGCGGACGAGGTCGAGGCGGCCGCCGTACTTCTCGGCGAGGTCGCGCGCCAGCCCGAGTCCCAGGCCCGTGCTGGAGGTGCTCACCGAGCGCTCGAACACGCGCACGGCGATGTCGCGCGGCACCGCACCGGCGTTGCGCACCTCCATGACCACCGAGGGGCCGGCGCGGCGCACGTCCATGTTGACCACGCCCGAGCCGTGCACGAGCGCGTTCTCCATGAGCGTCGCGAGAATCTGGGAGAGGGCCACCGGCGTGGCCACGACGAACAGGCCACGGTCGCCCGCGACGAGGACGCTGCGGCTGCGCTGCTCGTACTGCGCCACCCACTCGCGCTGCAACCCGGCGAGCACGGCGTCCACCGACGTCGGCCGCGGCTCCCCCGCCGACCCCTGCCGGGCCCGCGCCAACAACTCACGCACCGTGACGTTGAGCCGCTCCACCTGCTCGATCGCCGCCGAGGCCTCGTCGCGGGCCGCGTCGAGGTCGTCGGTGAGGGTGATCTCCTCCAGGCGCATGAGGATGCCCGTCAGCGGCGTGCGTAGCTGATGGCTCGCGTCGGAGGCGAACTCCCGCTCCGTGGACAGCGTGCGCTGCCACTGGGCCGCGCTACCGGCGAGCGCCGCGGACACGCGGTCGATCTCGGGCAGCCCCGACGGGGTCGGCTCGAAGCGCGCCACCCCCGCCCCCAACCGTTCGGCCTGGTCGGCCAACTCGGCCAGCGGCACACTGAACCGGCGCGCCTGGCGCCGCGCGATGAGCACGGCGCCGACCGCCGCGACCAGCGCGAAGAACATGACGTAGGCGACGATGAGGTCGGCGAGCGACGCCCCCTGCAACGCGCTCTCCGCCGCGCTCACATCACCGATGCGCAGCAGCACGAACCCCATGACGAGCATCGGGATCCCCAACATCGCCACGGTGAACGCCACGGTGACCAGCGTCGACCGCAGCAGCGCGCCCTCCACGTCGCCGACCGATCAGGCGGCGTCGCCGGGACGTTCGAAGCGGAACCCCACCCCACGCACCGTCGTGATGAACCGGGGCCGCGACGCGTCGTCGCCGAGCTTGCGGCGCAACACCGACACGTGCATGTCGAGGGTCTTGGTGGAGCCGAACCACTGCGTCTCCCACACCTCACGCATGAGCTGCTCGCGCGCGACGACCTTGCCCTGCTCGCGCACGAGCACCCGTAGGAGGTCGAACTCCTTGGCGGTGAGCTGCAGCTCGGTGCCGTCGACGAAGACGCGCCGCGCCTGGGTGTCGACCCGCAGGCCCCCGTTCTCGGTCGCCTGCGGGGTCGGGGCGCTGCGCCGCAGCAACGCCCGCACCCGCGCCAACAACTCGGCGAGGCGGAACGGCTTGGTCACGTAGTCGTCGGCGCCCGCGTCGAGCCCGACGACCGTGTCGACCTCGTCGGCGCGCGCCGTGAGCATGAGGATGGGCGCCGTGCGACCGTCGGCCCGCAGCCGACGGCACACCTCAAGACCGTCCAGGCCCGGGAGTCCGATGTCGAGCACGACGAGGTCGGGCGTGTGTTTCGCCTCCTCGAGCGCATCGAGGCCGTCCTCGCACACGGTGACGTCATACCCCTCGCGCCGTAGGGCACGCGCCAGCGGATCACTGATCGCAGCGTCGTCCTCGGCGAGCAATACACGAACCATGACCGAATGCTAACTGTCAGACGACTGACCCCCGCACTCCCGCAGGCGATTTCGTGGCGTGTCCTGGGATTTCTTGAGGATTGCGCCCGCTGCAGGCCCGCTCAGACCCCCGGCCAGCGCGGTGCGCGCTTCTCGTTGAACGCCGCGACGCCCTCGGCGCGGTCGCCGGAGAAGGCCGTGGCGCGCCAGCACGCGTCCTCGACTTCGAGGCCGGTGCGCAGGTCGACGTCGGCGCCGAGGCGCATCGCTTTCTTGGCGTTGCGGAGCCCCACCGGCGAGTGCTTGGCGATCGTGCCCGCCATCTCCAGGGCCGCTTCACGGGCGGTGCCCGGCGCCACGACCTCGTCGACGAGACCGAACTCCCCCGCCTCGGCGCCGGTGAACCGCCGGCACGTGAAAATCATGCGGGCCGCCTTCGACCAGCCGAGCCGGCGCGTGACGAGCTGCGTGCCGCCGCCACCGGGGATGACCCCGACCGAGACCTCCGGCAGACCCAGCGTCGCGCCCTCACCAGCGACGATGATGTCGCACGACAACGCGATCTCACACCCGCCACCCAGCGCGAACCCGTCGACCGCCGCAATCGTCGGCACCGGCAGATCCAGCACCCCCGTGTACGCCGCGCGGGCCGTCGGCCGCTGCTGCACGAGCTCGGCGTCGGTGAAGGAATTGCGCTCCTTGAGGTCGGCGCCCACGCAGAACGCCTTGGGGTGGGTGCTCGTCACGACCACCGCCTGCACGGTGCGGTCGGCGCCGAGCTCGGCGCATGCCTGCGCGATCGCCTCGGCCATCGCCGTCGACACCGCGTTCATCGCGCTCGGCCGGTCGAGCGCCAACTCGGCCACGGCACCATCGGCGTGGCGGGTGATCGTC
>JAUNTP010000286.1 GCA_030538585.1 Mobilicoccus sp. | reverse complement strand
TGCAGCCGCCCGCGCCGGCGGACGCACCCCCCGCGACGAGCCCTACGGCGACGTGCCCCACGGCTACACCGACGCCCGCCGCCGCCCCTCCGACGACGACGAACTCCGCCGCCACAACGCCCAACGCGCCAGCGACCTCGCCGCCTGGCCCGACGACGACGAGGCCGACGCCCACGCCGGCAACGAAGACAACGCCGCGGCTGAACACCCCTCCCACGACTGGGCCCCGCCCCGCCCAGAGCGCCCCGAACGCCATGACAGCGCCGAGCCCCGCGAGCGCTACGAGGCCGACCCGCCCCGAGTCCTCGCGCGCCGCCCCTGGCTCGAACTCGGCGTCGACTCCTACCCGCTGCTGTCGGCCATCACCGTCATCGGCCGCGACGCGAGCGCCGACATCACCCTGGAGGACTCCGGCATCAGCCGCCGCCACTGCGAGATCCGCGTCACCCACGACGGCCCGCGCATCATCGCGAGCATCCGCGACCTCGGCTCCACCAACGGCACCTTCGTCAACGGCGAGAACGTGCGCAGCGCCCGCCTCGTCGAAGGCGACCGCATCACCGTCGGACGCAGCAGCCTCTCGGTGCGGTTCGGGGAACGCTGATGAGTGAACTCACCCTCGCCGTCGTCCGGCTCGGACTCCTCGCCCTGCTGTGGGTGTTCGTCTTCAGCATCGTCGGCGTCATCCGCAGCGACCTCTACGGCACCCGCATCGTCCAACGTGGCGGCGACGGCCGTAACCGGGTCCGCGCCGTCGAGAACGCCCCCCGCGGTGGCCTGCGCCGCCGCCGCAACTTCTCCGTGCTCAAGGTCATCGAGGGCAGCCTGCGCGGCACGACGGTGCCCCTCAAGGAATCCGGCGTCCTCCTCGGCCGCAACCCCGAATGCACCCTCGTCATCGACGACGACTACGCCTCCGGACGGCACGCCCGCGTCTACTACGGCGACCGTGGCTGGTTCGTCGAAGACCTCGACTCCACCAACGGCACCTTCGTCAGCGGCACCCGCATCACCGAACCCACCCCCCTCAAGGACGGGACACACCTGCGCATCGGCACCACGGTCCTCGAACTGGGCCGGTGACGATGCCGATCGCGGTCAACTTCGCGGCCTCCACCGATGTCGGTCTGGTCCGCTCTCGCAACGAGGACTCCGGGTACGCCGGGCCCCACCTGCTCGCCGTCGCCGACGGCATGGGCGGGCACGCCGGCGGCAACGTCGCCAGCTCCCTCGTCCTCGCCCGACTCGCCCCACTCGACGGCGACTCCCACGGCTCCGACGACGCCCTCGAACTTCTCGCCCGCACCCTCGCCGAAGCCAACGCCTCCCTCGCGCGCGCCATGGACGACGAGCCCGAACTCAAAGGCATGGGTACGACCCTCACCGCGCTCATGCGTTGCGGCTCCACCGGCCTCGCCCTCGTCCACATCGGCGACTCCCGCGCTCACCTGCTCCGGGACGGGCAGTTCAGCCAGATCACCCGCGACCACTCCTTCGTGCAGACCCTCGTCGACGCCGGTCGCCTCACCGAGGAGGACGCGGAGCACCACCCGCAGCGCAGCCTCGTCACGCGCGTCCTCACCGGGGCGCCCGAAGACGAGCCGGACCTGTCGATCCGCCAGGCCCGCCTCGGTGACCGGTACCTCATCTGCTCCGACGGACTCTCCGACTACGTGGGCCGCGACACCATCGCCGAGGTGACCAGCGACGGCATGGGACCGCAGGAGACGTGCGACAAACTCGTCGACCTCGCCCTGCGCGCCGGGGCGCCCGACAACGTCACCGTCGTCATCGCCGACATCGTCGCCACCGACACCTCACCCGCGAGCCAGCCCGTCGTCGTCGGCGCCGTGGCCGAACGTCGCGCGGCGATCACCCAACCGGTCGCCCTCTCTCCCGCCGCCAAGGCGGCAGCCCTCCGGCGCGAGGCCACCGGCACCGTGGAGGAGCCCGAGGACGCCCCCGACCCGGTCCGCCGCCGGTGGTGGCGCTGGGCGCTCGTCTCTGTCGTCATCGTCCTCGCCCTCGTCGCCGGGATCGTCGCCGGCACCGACTGGCTCAGCGGCCGCTACTACATCGGCGACGACGGCACACACGTCGCGGTCTACCGGGGCCTGCCCCAGGACCTCGGCCCCCTGCGGCTCTCCAGCCTGGATGAGGTCACCGACATCCCCCTCGAAGACCTGCCGCCCTTCGAACGCGCCGCGGTCGACGCGACCATCACCGTCGACGACGAGGCCGAGGCCCGCGCCCGCGTGGCCGACCTCCAACGCACGGCCGCCGCATGCCGTGCCCAGCGCAGCATGGGCGTGCCCTGCGGGTCGGGGGGCGCATGACCACCGTCAGCCAGTTCTCCCCCCGCACCCGCCGCGGCGTCGAGCTCGCCCTGCTGCTCCTCGCGGTCGGCATCGTCATGCTCGCCTACGTCGCCGTCGGCCTCGGGGTCGACGGCCAGGTGCCCGTCGACCTGCTCACCCAGGGCGGCACGCTGCTCGCCATCTCGGTGGGCTTCCACCTCGTGCTGCGCTGGCGCGCCTCCTACGCCGACCCGCTCATGCTGCCCATCGCGACCCTGCTCAACGGACTCGGGCTCGTCATGATC
>JAUNTP010000054.1 GCA_030538585.1 Mobilicoccus sp. | reverse complement strand
TCCTCGCCGCAACCGGCGACCCCTGGCCGACACACTAAAGCGGCACGAGTCGGGACAGACACGCGGCTTCGCACCCCTCTCTCCACCCCTGAAGGCCGTCCCGTCTGGCCTCACGGATGATTCATGGAGAGAAGGACCTCATGCACACCTCGCGCACCCTCGCTGTCGTCGCAGCATTCGCCGTCGCCGCCACCGGCACCATCGCGTTCGCGCCCGCCGCCCAGGCCGCCGCCCCCAGGGACGTCGTGCTCCGCGCCGACGCCTACCCGCGCCTCATCGACCGCCCCGGCACCGAGAACGACGCCATCCGCATCGTCAACGTGCCCGGAGTCGCCTGGAAGGTCGGCAGCACCGACGTCACCTTCCCCTCAGGCCACTCCGCCACCGACATCAAGGTCACCGAAGCCACCCAAGTCACCGCCGCCGCCGTCGACGGCGACGTCCAGTTCTCGTGGCGGATCGCCGCCGGCACCCCCACCGCCTGGAACTTCCCCGCCCCCAGCATCGCCGAAGCTCCCGCCGTTAACATCGACGCCGTCGTCGCCACCTGGAACGACGTGCCCGGCACCCGCGACACCGTCACCATCCGCAAAGTCGAGGGCGTCATCTGGACAGTGACGACCGGCACCCGCACCATCACCTACGACGCCGCCGCTTTCGGCACCCGGACCGAGCTCACTCTCCCGGCCGTGGCGGGCACATCAGCCACCGAGGACACGGCCGCCACGCCCGGCACCACGGTGACCGTGGACCTTGACGAAGGGTACGAACTGCCCGAAGGCAAAGCGTTGCCCACCTTCACCAACTCCCTCACCAGCGCGGCCACCGTGAACCTCACCGCTGCTGTCCTCGACCCCACCATCGAGCTCGGCGAGAACCCCGACGACCGCCACAAGGGCTTCGGCCGCGACGCTGCAGTCGAGACCGTGAAGGTCACCGGCATCCCCGGCGTCCGCTATCAGGTCGGCAACGGACGCCCCGTCGCCGTTCGCGGCGTCGCGTTCCTGCCCGTGCTGGCCTCCGACCTCAAGGCCGGCGAAGACAAGGTCACCGTCAAGGTGCTGCCTAACCGCGGCTACACCGTCCCCCCCGACTACGCCAAGGAGCTCAACTTCAAGGACGGAGAGGATGTGCCGAAGGTCGCCATCACCGACGCCATGATCTCCACAACGGACCTCGGCGGCACCAGCCGCGACGTCCTCACCCTGACGCAGAAGCCGTCCATGGTGTGGTGGGTCGGCCAGCCCGACGCCAAGGGTGTCGTCGTCTACCGCGCCCAGCGTCCGGGACGTGACGGCAAGGTCACGTTCCGCCCCCGCTTCGCCCGCGGCGCCGACACCGCGGAGGTGCACATCAAGCCCGTGGCCAACCGCGGGTTCGTCATCGACACCAGCGCCCTCACCGATGACTACAAGGACCTGAGCTTCACCTTCAAGGCCGACGCCACCAACGTCGCCGTGGCCAACCAGGGGGTAGTCACTGGCACGAAGGTCGCCTACGCCCCGGCTGAAGGTGTCGCGTCCTGGGCCACCAGGTACGTGGTGCCGCCAGTGGGCAACCGCAAGGCCACCACCCGGACGCTCGCGGTCAACCCCGCCCATGTCGGCGCCCTCGGCGCGACGAGCATGACCATCGACTTCGGTGAGGGATCCAACCCGACCGTCACCACCCGCGTGGCCCGCGACTACAAGCTCGTCACCGCCTCCGCTGAGTAATCGACCCGGCACGCCAGTCAGCCCCCGAGGCCTCGCCTTCGGGGGCTGACGCGTGCCCGTCATCATGGCCCCATGACCATTGCCGACGAACGCCGCCGCCGTGCTAGTCGCGCCGTGGCTGCCGGGTTCACCCTCCGCCTGCCCGAGGTGGCTGACGCAGCCGAGTTGGGGTCTGTGCATGTGCAGGTGTGGCGGGAGGCCTACCCCGGCATCGCCTCGCCGGACTACCTCGACGCCCTCGACCCGCAGAAGCGCGCCGACGGGTGGGAGCGGATACTCGCCGCCGACCCCTCACAGCGGTCCGTGACCTGGATCGCCCTCGATTCGGCGGGCAGCATCGTCGGGTTCGTCTCCTCAGCAGTGCCCCGCGATGAGGGCGCTCCGGTCGAGCACGAGCTGTGGGCCCTCAACGTGCTGGCCCGCGCTCACGGCACCGGCGCCGCCGACCTCCTCATCGACCGCGCCATCGGCGACCGCCCCGCCTACCTGTGCGTCGCCGACGGCAACCACCGCGCCATCGCCTTCTACCGCCGCCACGGGTTCGACCTCGACGGCGTGCGACAGGGCGATGAGGAGACCGGCATGACCGAGCTGCGCATGATCCGCGCCGGGAAGTAACCACCATGTCGGAGAAAAGGCCTCACGGTCGACAGCGGCCTTCGCATCGACGCAGGTCACAGACCTGCAGCGACTGACCGGCTGCCGCTTTCTCCGACATGGTGGTTAATTGCCTCAGACCACCATCCACACCGCGGCGACGGTGGCGAACCCCGCCAGGGAGCCGATGGTCGACAGGACCGTCCACGTCTTCAACCCGTCGGCGACCGAGAGGCCGAGGTAGCGGGTGACGATCCAGAACCCCGAGTCGTTGATGTGCGAGGCGATGTAGCCGCCGAACGCGATCGCGCACAGCACGAGCACGTTCTGCACCGGGTTGAGCGCCGCCGCCTCCACCGAGGCCTGCACCAGGCCCGCCGTCGTGAGGATCGCGACCGTCGCCGAGCCCTGCGCGATCCGCAGCGCCGCCGCGATCACGTACGCGCTGAGCAGCACCGGCATGCCCAGCTCCGACAGCGTCCCCGAGAGCGCATCGCCGACGCCGGTCTCGACGAGCACCCGCGCGAACACGCCACCGGCACCGGTGACGAAGATGATGATCGCCACGGTCGGCAGCGCCGAGTCCATGATGTCGCCGCGTTTGCCCAGGTCCCAGCCCTGTTGACGGGCCACGAGCACATACGCGAGTAGCACACCCACCATGAGCGCGAACGCCGGAGCGCCGAGGAACGACAGGATGCCGCGTAGCTCATCGCCCTCCTCCAGGAGCATCGCACCCGTGGTGCCGGCCATGATCAACCCGAGCGGGATGAGGATGAGCGCGAGCACCAGCCCCGCGCCCGGAGCGCGGCTCACGTCGCTGCCGCCGGACCGCGCGGACGCCACGGCCTCGGTGGCCGGGGAGTCACCCAGCACGTACTTGTCGAGGTTCATCTTCTTGCTGACGAAGAACGCGACGACGCTCATCGGAATGCACAGCAGCAGCCCGAGGATGGTGAGCAGGCCCATGTCGGTGCCGAGCGTCACCGCCGCCGCGACCGGGCCGGGGTGCGGGGGCACGACGACATGCACCGCGAGCAGCACCGCGGCGACCGGCAGCCCGATCCGCAGCGGCGAGATGCCCGCCACGGCCGCGAACCCGAACACGATCGGCGCGAGGATGATGAAGCCCACGTCGAAGAACACCGGGATGCCGAGCACGAACGCCGCCGCCGTCACCGCCGCGACGACGCGATGCTGGCCGAGCTTGTCGGTGAACGTCCGAGCCAGGCGCTCGGCGCCGCCGGACACCTCGATCATCCGCCCGAGCATCGCGCCCAGACCCACGATGATCGCGACCGACCCGAGCGTGCGGCCCATGCCCTCGGTCAGGGTGGGCACGATCTCCCCGACCGGGATGCCGCCGACCAGCGCCGTGCCGCCCGCGACGAGCAGCATCGCGACGAACGCCGGCATCTTGACCTTGATGACGAGGAACAGCAGAACCGCGATCGCCGCAGCGGCGAGCAGCAGAAGAGCGCCGGTGGAGGTCATGCCAAGCTCCCACGGCGCGTCGGCGCGATGACCCGCACGACCGACGAATCGTCCATCGCGCCCTGACCTGCGGCTTCACCGAGCAGGTAGAGCTGCTGGGCGGCCGCGGCGATGGGCGTGGCGAGGTGGGCGGCGCGGGCCGCGTCGGTGACGATGCCCATGTCCTTGACGAAGATGTCGAGGCGGCTGCGCACCTCGGCGCCGCCCTCGTCGTAGGCCTGCAGCACGCGCGGTCCACGGTCTCCGAGCATGAACGACTGCGCCGCACCCGCGCTGAGGGTGTCGAGAGCAACCGCCGGGTCGAGACCAAGCGCGTCAGCGAGCGCGAGCGCCTCGGCCGCCGCCGCGATGTGGACGCCGCACAGCAACTGGTTGACCGTCTTCATGGCCTGCCCGTCGCCGGGGCGCGCACCGACGCGCACGAGCGTGCCCGCCATCGCCTCCAGCACCGGCAGCGTCTTGGTGTAGACCTCGTCAGTGGCGCCTGCGGTGACCAGCAGCGTTCCGTCGCCGGCGCGGGTCGGTCCGCCGGAGACCGGCGCGTCGACCAGACCCAGCCCGGCCTGCTCCAACCGAGCGGCGACGTCGCGGACCGCCTCGATCCCGACCGTGGAGGTCAACAGCACGACGCCACCGGTGGCGAGCACCTCCGCGACACCGTCGGCGCCCCAGAGGGCGTCCTCCAATTGCTCGGCGTTGCGGACAGCGAGCAGGGCGACGTCGGCCCCCTGCGCGGCCTCACGCGCCGACGGGCGAGCACCGTCGAACAGCGACGCCCGCTCGGGCATCGGGTCGAACGCGGTGACAGGTGGCGGGCCATCGGCAGACCCATGGCGCCCAGTCCCAGAACGGCGATGTTCATGACTGACCTTTCGCGGAGAGGGTGTCGACCACGGCCGACAGGGAGGAGTCGTCGCCGACGTTGCCGGCGAACACGATGTAGGGGATGCCGTGAGCGGGGCCGTCGACCGGCTCCCACAGCGAGACGATGCCCGGCAGCATCGGGCCGACGGCGATCGCGCGCTCGATGCCGAGGCCGTGCTCGGCGACGTCCGAGCTGGTGATGCCGCCCTTGGCCACGACGAACCGGGGCGGACGGGCGGCGAGCACACCCGCGACGACCTCGACGATCGCCGAGGAGATGCGCCGCGAGATGTCGAGAGAGGACTGACCGTCCTCCCCCTTGACGAGGGTGCGGCTGGTGCGGACGACGACGTCGCCGTCGAGAAGCGCCTCCGACGCCTGCTGCACGAGGTCGGCCAGGTGCGCCTCGCGGCGGGCGTCGTCGAGGACGGTGTGGACGTCGATCTCGAGCTCGACCGGCGAACGATCAGCGCGCAGACGGTCGAGCTGGCGCGTCGTCAGGCCGACGTGGGAGCCGACGACGATGAGGCCGCCGACGTCGGTCGTCCCGCCCTCACGAGAGGCCCGAATGCGCTCGACCTCCTGGGCAGTGAGCGGGTCACGCTTCTCCTGCCCGAGGCGGCCACGCACGAACGGCGGACCCACCCGGTAGAGCAGACGTGCCCCCTGCCGCTCGGCCTCGTCGAGGGCCAGCGCGAGTGCGCGAAAGTCGTTCTCCTCGACGATGTCGACAGCGCACGGCGCCCCGTTGCGCAGGCCGGTGAGGAGCGCCACCGCGGCGGCGCGGTCGGTGCGGAGGGTCGTGAGGTCGAGGACGGCGACGTCGTCCGCGGCAACAGCGCCGTCGGTCTTCTCCGCGACCCACTCGCGCAGGTCGGAGGAGCTGAACCCGAAGGTCGCGTCACGGGCGAACTCGGTCTCGGCGACGGGGACATAACCGTCGGTCGCGTTGCCCATGTAGTGGACGCCGCCGACGGTGATGCGCCCGGCGTCGCCGAACGCGGGAACGAGCACGACGCCGTCGATGCCCTCCCCGGTGTGCGTGGCGACCTCCTCGGCGAGGACGTCGGTCTCCAGGGGGAAGTGGCCGCGCAACGTGGAATCCGACCGGGAGACGAACCCGATCTGCACCCCCGCGGTCTGCGCGGCCCGGTAGGCGGCGGTGGAGACGTCGCGGTTGCGCTGCTCGGCGTCCTCCGGGGAGAGGCTGCGGGAGTTGGTCATGACGTACACGGCCGGGGCACCGGTGGAGAACGCCCATTCGAGACTGGCCGGGAGGCTCTCGGGCGACCAGCCGGTGACGACAGGCAGGTCGGCGACCGACTGGGTGCCGGTCGGGTCGTCATCGAGGACGACGAGGATGCGGCCCGAGGCGGCTACGGCATCGGCCACCTCCTGGGCGGAAATGGCAGGGGCGTCGGGGATGCCCGACAACAGGTCGCTCAGAGGGCGTGACACGGTCTCTCCTTTGAGATCAAGTCCTCAGATGTCTGATGAGCAGACCCTAGGGGACGAGCGCCGCGCTGACAAGACCCGTGTCGCCATGAGATCGCCCCCTGGCCGCCGACACCGTCGGTTCACACCGACGGTGTCGGCAGGTGGGTGGACTCGCGGGGCTCCTTTCGCCCAGACCGTCGGTTTGAACCGACGGTCTCGGCGGGGTGGCGCGTCCTTTTCGTTGAGAAACGGAGTGACGTCGCGAAACCGCCGAGACTCGCGCAATAGCGCGTGGGATGGTCTCGAGACGTCGCTTCGCTCCTCCTCGACCAACGGTGAGTGAGGTGGTGGCGCGGGCCCTCGCGATGGGAGCCATCTCCGCCCAGACCGTCGGTGAACCGACGGTTTCGGCGATGGGTAGCGACGGGGTGCCCGTGTGAGTGTGAGCGTGGGTGGATCAGCCGGCGCCGTGGACGTAGTGGCCGAGGTCGTCGCCGGTTTGTTGCATGTGGGCGCGCATGGCCTCGCCGGAGCGTTGGGCGTCACCGCTGCGGATGGCCTCCGCGATGGCTTCGTGGTGGGCGATGGCGTGCTCGCGGATCTCCGCCAGGGACGACGTCTCGGTGCGCGTGCGGCGCAGCACCCGCATCAGCGGGTCGTACACGACGGCGAGGAAGGGGTTGCCGCACCCGTCGAGGATGACCGCGTGAAACGCGATGTCGGCCGTGACGAACGCGTCGACATCCACCTCGGCGTGCGCGTCGCGCATGGTCCGCACATACCCGTCGAGGGCCTCGAGGTCAGCATCCGTGCGTCGCGCCGCACACAGCTCGGCGGCGCCGATCTCGACCATGCGCCGGACCTCGAGCACCTGCTGCGACATCTTCTCGCCGGCGTTCTCCTTACCGACGATGCGGCTGATGGCATCGATGTCGCCCCACTCCTCAGGCGGGTTGACGAACGTGCCCGACCCGTGGAGCACCTTGACGATGCGCCGCGAACGCAGCGTCTCGATGGCCTCCCGCACCGTGAGGCGGCTGACGTTGAGTTCTGTCGCCAACACCGGCTGCGCGGGGAGCGGTCGACCGGGCTCGTAATCGCCGTCGACGATGCGGTCGAGGAGCTGATCGACGGTCTGCTGGACCAGCCGTTCGCGCGCCATCAAGCCTCCCTCACCGTCGAGCCGTCCTCACCAGGGTACGAGACAGCCCCCACGACGCGAGCCAGGACAGGCCCGAGCGGGCCACACCCGGCCCGCGCAGCCGAGCCCCTACCTCCCCGCGCAGCCACGGGCAGTTTCGCTCCGAACCGACTGAGCCCCAGTCGAACCGCAGTGACCAGAACGGTCGTCAAAATTCCTTCCAAGTTTTGTCTTGGACACTCGCCCACCCCGCCGATGAGAAGGGTGTCGGCAGGACGCCGGCACCCGGGCCGGGGCCCGGGAACGACACCGATCGGGGAGCAGAACCATGAGCACGAACACCTTGACCCACGAGCTGACCATCGCCCTGGACGAGATGACCGGCGCGGTCGACATCGTCGAAGCGGCCTTCACGCCGTGGGACCTCGACCAGGAGGTCGAACTCGAGGTGCTCCTGGCGCAGATGAGCGGCCTGGACCGCCTCGACGCCGCGGTGCTCGACCTGGAGTGACCCGCGGCCCAGGGGACCGCGGAGCAGGAACCACGTCGGGGTGGGCAAACCGGCCGGGTGCAGCCTTGAGGCGCACCCGGCCGGTTCTCTATGTCAGCCGCGACTCTCGGCGAGGTCGCGGGCCGTCGCCGTGAGCGTCGGCCACCGCTCGCGGATCTCCGCGAGCATCGTGTCGGGGACACCGGCGAGGCCCTGCAGTCCCATGAGCAGGCCGCCGGCGATGATCGGGATCTCCGCAGCCCCGCCCAGCCTCGCGGCGACCGCGACGAGCTCGTGCGCGGGTCGACCCCCGGCCGCCGACGCCGCGACGAATGCGAGCGCCGCCGGCACACACTCCTGGACCACCGCACTCGTCCCGACGAGCAGGTCGAGCACGTCCTCAGGGCCCGGCTCGGCGCGCGACGCCAAGGCGCACGCCCACTGGATCCGGGCGGCGAGGTCGGGGCCCGCGACATCGCTGCCCTCCTGCGCGCCCTCCTCGGCGGCCATGACCGCGAGCGCGACGATCGCCGGCATCGACGTGCCGTCCACGGCGGCACTGATCGCCGCACCGACGCTCGCGTGCGCCGCGGTCTGCAACCTGTCCCCGGGCGGCAGACCGGCCGCGATGAAGTCGGCCATCGGGTCGCAGCGGCGCGCCAACCCCGTCCGGATCGCCTCGACGACCCACGAGCCATCGCCCGCGCTCTCCTCACCCGACCCGAGCACGGCAGCCGCGATGCCGGGGTGCGCCATTGACGGCGCCGGTGGCGGCGCCTCGGCCAGCGCGACACGAGCCCGCCCACCCGCCCGCTCGGCGTACGCACCCCCGAGGAGCGCTCCGACGAGCACCGCCTCGACCGACTCCGCCCGCGACCCCATCTGCATGTCGCCCAGGCTCATCCGCACGCCCACGCGAGTCAAGGCGACGCGGCGCACCCGGCCCCCGGTGCGCTCAGACCGTGTGTTTCGTACACGGTCTGAGCGGGATTGGCGGGCTTAATCCGGCGAAAAGGTGTGCCGAGCAGGCGTTTTCGGCGAATCTCGATCACGGCTGTGCCGGTCGATCTAGGCTGAGCTGACCGACATTTGGGACGGTCGAAGGAGTCCGGTGATGCAGCACCGCACCGCGCAGCACCCTGCCGGGCCGGCGACGAGGCCTCTCGGGCTGCCGCCCATCCCTCTCGGCACGGTCGCGCGATGACGCCGTCCCCGCTGTCGCGCACCTCCGACAGCGACCTGGACCGCCTCGCGCACATGGTCGACTCCGCGCTGCGCCTCGAGGCCCGCCTCACCCCCAAGCCCGGCCTCGTCGACACCCGCAACCGGGGCGCCCACGGCGACCTCGATCTGCCGACGATCCTGCGCGGCGTCGACGCGCTCGCCCCCTGGTGGGGGCTGTTCGCCCGCTGCGGCACCGCCCACGGCCAGGGCGACCCCGACGACCTGCGCGACGC
This sequence comes from Mobilicoccus sp., assembly GCA_030538585.1. Taxonomy (GTDB): domain Bacteria; phylum Actinomycetota; class Actinomycetes; order Actinomycetales; family Dermatophilaceae; genus Mobilicoccus. The sequence goes on along the minus strand of JAUNTP010000054.1, from coordinate 10,467 downwards.
CCTGCGCGCCGTCGGGCACGACGCCAGGGCGGCGATGTTCGAGGCCACCGACGGGGTCAACACTCACACCGGCGCCATCTTCTCGTTCGGGGTGCTCCTCGCCTGCGCCGGGGCACGCACCGCCGCCGGAGTGCCCGTCGACCTCGGCATCTGCGACGACGTCGCCGCCCTGAGCATCGACCTGCTCACCGACGACCTGCGCCTCTCCTCACGCACCCCCTTCCCCGGTGAGGTCGACCCGGCCGTCGGCACCGCTCACGGTGAGGCGACCACCGGGTTCGTCACCGCTCGCGACGTGGGCCTCGTCGCCTACCGGGAGGCGATGCAACTACTCGCCACCCAGCCCCACCTGGCCCTCGGTCCGATGCTGCGGGAGCGCGCGCTGCTGCACGCACTCCTCGCGCTGCTCGCCGTCAACTGCGACCTGGCCCTCGCCCACCGCGGCGGGCTGGAGGCGATGGGACTCGTCGCGGCCCGCGCCCAGCAACTGCTCGCCCTCGGGGGTGCGCTCAACCCCCACTACCTGCCGCTCATCGAGTCCTTCGACGACGACCTCACCGGCGCCGGGCTCTGCCCCGGCGGCACCGCCGACCTGCTCGCCGTGACGATCTGGCTCTCCAGCCTGCCGGCCACGACCACACCGGCCTGCTGAGCGGCCTACCTCGCCGCCGCGACCGAGACCGCGAGCGCCAAGACAAGCTCGGCGCCGTCGCGACCCGCGTCGTGCGCGGCCATGCTCCGGCTGACCGCGCGCGCCGCCGCACGCTCGGCGGACGCGCCCAGCACACGCGCGGTCGCCTCCCGCACCCGCTGCGGCGACGGCCGCGTCTGGCGCAGACTCACCCCGACCCCGCTGTAGGCGATCCGGGAGCCGATGTCGGACTTCTCCTCGGTCATGCCCGCCTGCACGAGCGGCACCCCGTGGTGCAGGGCCGAGGTGACCCCGGTCCAGCCGCCGTTCGTCACGAAGCACGCTGCGTGGGCGAGGATCTCGTCGTACGGCAGGAAGCGCTCCACGATGGCGTTCGCGGGCAGCGCGCCCCCGAGGGCGTCCGCCACCGCTGCCGGTGACGCTGCCCCCGTCGTCGCCACCACAGTGACGTCGAGGTCGGCCAACCCCTGCAGCGTGGGGACGACGAGTTCGCTCATGTCGCCGCGGATCGTGCCCTGGCTCACGAGCACGATCGGCCGGGCCGCCGGGTCGGTCACCGCCGCCCACCAGGCCGGAGGGTGCCACGCCGCCGCCGGTTGCGGCCGCAGGGCCCCCACCCAGTGCACGTGCGGCGGCAGGTCCAGCCGGGGGTACTCGAACTCCGGCACGCCGCCCTGGAGGTGCAGCAGCGGCGACAGGTTTGCTTCGAGCACCGGTCGGGAGTCCTCGGGCAGGCCCAGCTCGCGCCGCGTCCGCTGCAACCGGCGCCCCGCTCGACCGAACACCCCGTGCTCGCTCACGGCCGCGACCACCCGATTGCGCAAGCGCCACGGACCGCCGAGCCGGTACGGCAACCCCGTCCCGAACGGCGGCGTGTCCACGTCGGCATAGTGCAGCGGGCCGTCGCCGAAACTCGCCCACGGGATGCCGCTGAGCTCGGCCGCGAGTCCCGCCCCGTACGCGAGCGGGTCGGTGAGCAGCACCTCGACGCCCTCGTCGGCGATGACCCGCGACAGGTCTTGCGCCCGCGACCCGGCGAACCCGACGAACGCGTCGGCGAAGGCCCGCCGCACGTCGGCCAACCCGTCGAGCCGGGTCACGTCGGCGTGCGCGAACGAGGGGGTGAGCGCCTGCGCGCCCACCCGCCTGATGTGCGCGTGGAACGCCCGATCGGCGTACCAGAGCACCCGATGCCCCGCCGCCAACAGCTGCGTGACGAACGGCGTCGCGTTGTAGGTGTGCGCGGGGACGGCGACGCTCGCGACGAGCACCGTGCGCCGATCCATGCCCTCCCCCTTCGCTGCCCGACCGCGCTCACGCTATCGCCTCCGCCGCCACGTAGCCTGGCCGAGCCGAACCCGACCGAAACGGACACCCCATGCCAGCGCTCCCCGTCGACGTGCAGGACCTGCACCGCTCGTTCGGCGAGGTCCCCGCCCTGCGCGGGATCGACCTGCAGGTGGGCCCCGGCGAGTCGGTCGGGCTCCTCGGCCCCAACGGCGCCGGGAAGACCACGCTCCTGTCGATCCTCACCGGCCTGCGCCGCGCCGACTCCGGACGCGCATGGCTGTTCGGCGGCTCCCCCACCGACCCGCGCCTGCGCGCCCGGCTCGGCGTCACCCCGCAGACGACCGCCCTGCCCGCGGCGCTGCGGGTGAACGAGGTCGTCGCCCTCGTCGCCGGGCACTACCCCGACCCCGTGCCCACCGCCGACATCCTCGACCAGTTCGGGCTGCTCGCCGTCCGATCCAGCCAGTGCGGCGCCCTCTCCGGCGGGCAACAGCGACGCCTGCTCGTCGCCCTCGCGCTCGTCGGGCGACCCCGGCTGGTGATTCTCGACGAGCCCACGACCGGCCTCGACCTGCATGCCCGCGACGCCCTGTGGGACGCCGTGTCCGACTACCGCGCCACGGGCGGCTCCCTGCTCGTGACCAGCCATTATCTGGAGGACGTCGAGCGGCTCACCGAGCGCGTCGTCGTCATGCTCGACGGGCAGATCGTCACCCAGGGGTCGTTGGCCGAGGTGCGCGCCACCGCCCGCCTGGCCCGCGTGCGCTTCGACGTCGATGACACCGCCGACCTGTCGCAGTTGGGCTCCCTCGCCGGGGTGGTCGGTGTCGACAGCTCGCGCCCCGGGGCCGTCGACCTCGACACGCGCGACCCTGACGCCACCGTCACCGCTCTCGTCCACGCGGGTGTGGCTTTTCGCGACCTCGACGTGCGCCCGGCCTCGCTCGAGGACGCGCTGCGGCACCTCACCGGGACGCGCGATGACTGACCCCCGGCCTGCCTCGGCCTCGCGCACGCCCGGCCTTCCGCGAAGACGCCCTGCGACACTCAGCGGGGACCCGCGATGACTGATCCCCGCCCCTCCTCGGCCCGCCTGGTCCTCGCGCACGCCCGCGCGCAGAGCCTGGAGATCCTCCGCTCCCCGCTCTCGCTGGTGACGAACACGATGTACCCGACGCTGGCGTTCGTGTTCTTCGTGCTGCCGCAACGCGGCATCGTCACCGACCCCACCCAGTCCCTGGTCGCCACCGCGCAGCTCGCGATCTTCGGGGTGCTGACCTCGCTCGTGTTCGGGTACGGCATCGCGGCGGCGCAGGACCGCGCCGACCCGTGGACGACGTACGTGCGCACCCTGCCCGCCGGGGCGATCGCCACGACGGCGGCACGCTTCCTCGTCGCGTTCACCGCGGTCACCGTCGGGCTCGTGCCGCTGCTCACCGTCGCCGTCCTCGCCACCGCCGCGCCGACACCCTTCCTCGATGGGAACCTGCCGATGTGGCGGGCGGGGGCCGCAGCCCTCGTCGTCCTCGCGTCGGGAGTGCCGTTTCTCGCGATGGCCGTCGCGATCGGGTACTCGACGACCCCGCGATCGGCTCTTGCGTTGGCACAACTCGTCACGTTCCCGCTGGCGTTCGTCGGTGGGTTGATGTTCCCGCCCGACACGTTCCCGGCCTGGGCCGACGTGATCTCGCTGGCGACCCCGGCCCGCGCGGCCCGCGACCTCGCCGTCGGGGTGTTGCTGGAGGCACCCATCCCCCTCAGCTCGATCCCGGTCTTCGCAGGCTGGTCGATCGCACTGACAGCACTGGCGATTCGGGCCAACCGCCGAGACGAGGGCCGCCGCTACCGCTGAGCGGCCCCCTTGGTACGAGCGAGCGAAGCGAGCGTGTCGAAACCATGGCGACCTCCCAGAGCAGCCTCACCCCACCCCCGTTGGTTGAGGAGCGAGCGAAGCGAGCGTCTCGAAACCATGGTGAGCTGACGGGAGAGTCTCACCAATGGTCTCGAGACGTCGCTGCGCTCCTCCTCGACCAACGGTCGGGTGGGCCTGTCGTACCAGACTCACCAATGGTCTCGAGACGTCGCTTCGCTCCTCCTCGACCAACGGGGTGGCGGGTCACGTCACGGCGCTCTGGTCGAGGATCAGGGCGGCCGCGTGCTCCGCGCCGTCGGTCCTCATCCGGTCGCCGATCTGCCGCGCCTGGCGGGCGTAGCTCCCGCTTCGCTCACCTGTCACGCCCCGAAGCACCCTCGCCAGCGAGCCCTCGGTCAACACCGTCCGCGGCACCGGTGACGGCCCGAGGCCCAGGTCGGCGACGCGACGGCCCCAGTACCCCTGATCGCCCAGGTGCGGGATGACCGCGCTCGGCACCCCCGCCTGCACCGCCGCCGATGTGGTGCCCGCGCCGCCGTGATGCACCACGCCCGCCAGCCTCGGGAACAGGCGGTCATGCGGGAACTCCCCCAACGCCACCACGCCCGGGCTCTCGGGCACCTGCACGCCGGGCTGGGGCTGCACGACGATCCGCACGCCCGCCCGCTCCGCCGCCCGCACGAACAGATCCAGGTCGGCCTGCGGATCGACGACCGGGCACGTCCCGAACCCGACGAACACCGGCGCCGACCCCCGGGCCAGGAACGCCTCCAACCGCGCCACCTGAGCCACCTCCGGATCGCCGGACGGCATCGTCCAGAACCCCGTCTGTCGCACACCCACCGGCCAGTCCGGCGCGGGCGGAACCAGCGCGGGGTCAGCGGCGAGCAGGATCCGCAGACCCGCAGCCCGCACCGCAGTCAGGTCGCGGGCGTCGACCCCAGGCGGTGCGGCCGACTCACGACGCCAGCGCCGTCCGGCCGCACCGGACATCTCCACCGACATGGTCCACCCCACCGAGGAGGTCACCCGCGTCGGCGACCCCGACAAACGATGTCGCCCCAGACCACAGGCCATGACGGCCGACGCGGGATGCGCCGTGGGCAGAACGGGCGCGAACAGGGCCAACACCACCCGATGGCGGGCCGCGAGCTCGACGGCAATACCCGAAGTCGCGAGTCCCGCGACGACCGTGTCACCGGGACGAGTCGCCCGTCGCACGGCATCCACGACGAGCGGCGCCGCCCGACCCAGGCGCAGCGTCATCCCGGCGTACATGAGCCCCGGCTGCGCCAGCATCATCCGCCGCGCCACTGGGTGGGGGTGCCACATCGCCCCCGCCACATCAGCATGTACCGGTACATGCTCGGCTCCCGCCGCCGCGATGAGCGGGGCGTACTCGTCCAGAGCCACCACGCGCACCTCAGCACCCCGGGCCGTGGCCTCGCGGGCGAGCGCCAGCAGGGGGGTCAGGTCACCTCGCGAGCCGAGCGCGAGCAGGACGAGCGCCACGGTTCAGCCGCGCAGGCGCACCGACAGGCAGGTGACGCAGCCTTCGAGTTTCTCGAACTCGGAAATGTCGACGGTGACGACGCAGAGTCCGCGTTCCTGCAGGTGACGTGCGGTCTGAGGGGCAGAGCTCGCCATGAGAACGACGTCGTCGCCGAGCAGAACGACGTGGGCGCCGGACTCCTCGGGCACCGGCTCGAAGCGGGCGAAGCTCTCCGGGGAGTCGACCAGCGGCGGGTACCCGATGACCGTGCCGTCGGGCAGCGCCGTCACCGCCGACTTGAGGTGCAGCACCGAGCGCAGCGGAACACCGGCGACCTCCGCGCCCAGCGGAGCGAGCAGCTCCCGAAGCTGAGCGAGGCCTTCGGCGTTGGTGCGGCCCCCTTGCCCGACCCATACGGTGCCGCCGAACTTGAGGACGTCACCCCCGTCGAGGGTGCCCGGCTCGCTGATCTGCGCGACGCGGTACCCGTGCGCGACCAGGACCTCCTCCAGACCCGCGGTCTCGCCCTGTCGTTCCGGCGCGCCGGACCGGCACAGCACGGCGAGCTCGCCGTAGACGAACACCGGGTCCTCGATGAACACCGCGTCGGGGTGGTCGTCCGCGGGCGGCGCCTCGACGGTCTCCCAGCCGGCCTGCTGCAGGGCGGCGAGGTAGTCCTCCCACTGCCGCACGGCGAGGTCGACATCGAGCGGCGAGCGCGAGATGTGGGTGACGAGCCCGTCCGCGAGGCGCGGACCCGGACGACGGACGAGGGCGACACGACGATCCATGCCCCTCATCCTGCCCGAGCCCGCCCCGTCCGCAGCCGACCGGGGAGAACGTGCCGTGGGACACTCCAGCCACACCCCGCGCCGCCTCCAGGAGATGCCATGAGCAAGCGCTACCCCGTCGCCGACCTCGACGCCCTGCCCGATGACCTGCGCACCCGCATCCTCGCCGAGCAGGAGAAGGCCGGGTTCGTGCCCGAGGTGTTCCTCATGTTCGGGCGCCGCCCCGCCGAGTGGCGGGCCTTCTTCGCCTACCACGACGCCCTCATGGAGCGGGAGGGGTCGAACCTCACCAAGGCCGAGAAGGAGATGGTCATCGTCACCATCTCGGGGCAGAACGACTGCATCTTCTGCGTCGTCGCCCACGGCGCGATCCTGCGTGTCGTCAAGAAAGACCCCCTGGTCGCCGACCAGATCGCCGTCAACCACCGCAAGGCCGACCTCACCCCGCGTGAGCGGGCGATCCTCGATTTCGCGACCACGGTCAACCTGCGCTCCCACGAGCTCAGCGACGCCGACTTCGAGGCCCTCCACCCGCACGGCCTCGACGACGAGGACGCCTGGGACATCGCCGCCATCACCGGCCTGTTCGGGATGAGCAACCGGCTTGCCAACGCCACCGACATGCGTCCCAACCCGGAGTTCTACGCGATGGGACGACTCCCCCGCTGAGACGAGCCGTCGGCGACGCGTCCGCGCAAGGCCGGCCTCCGCCCTCTCACGATCGACCCGACGCCCCGACGAGGGCGAACACGCTGCCGGAATGGCGTCGCTGCCGACGCCTGCCGCTCTCAGGTGGCAGCGGCGCGTCCCGATGAGGGTGGGAGTGGATCGAGGAGGGGAGCGGGCGCCGCATGATCGAGCTGGTGGCTGTCGCGGTGGTCGTCGCTGCCATGGCCGTCTGGATGCTCGCCCGCTCCGTGTCCCGCCCGGGCCCGTCGCGGACGGTGTCGCGCCCCCGCCCGGCCGCGCCACCTGCTCCGGTGTCGGGCTCGGCGCGGCTCGCGGCACCCGGCTCGAGATCGACGACGCCGGGCAGCCGGACCCGCCTCTTCGGCCTCGGGTCGCCCGAGGGGGGCGGGTACGACATCCCGGGTCCGTACGCGGTCATCGGCTACGCGACCACCGGGTTCTCGCCGGTCCGCGACACCCTCGTCGGCCTCGCGGTGCTCCACCTGGACGCCACCGGCGCCGTGGAGGGGAGCTGGGCGACCCCGATCGACCCGCAGGGTGCCGATCTTCCGCTGCACCTGCCTGCCGACGACCTCACGACGGCCCCGACCTTCGCGCAGATCGCCCCGCATCTGCTGTCGGCGCTACAGGGCCGGGTGGTCGTCGCCCACCACGCCGAGTTCCTCGAGGCGTTCCTCGACACCGCGTTCATGGCGAGTGGCACCCTCGTTCCGACTCTGCCGACCGTGTGCACGTTCGCCACGGGCCGCTCGCTGTTCCCGACCCGCAACCACCGCCTCGCCACCCTCGCGCGGCACGTCGAGAGCACGGCGGTCGTGGGACGATCGCCGCTGGACGACGCCTACGCCACCGCTGCGCTGCTGCGGGGTCTGCTGGGCAGCCGCCGCCGGCTCACCTATCCCTGTGCGCCGACGGAGTCGACCGGCGAGGTGATCCTCCCGGCCGCGGCTGCCCCCGCGCCGGTGGCGACCGCTGCGGCGCCGTGGCTGACCGGGGTGGTGGACCGTGCGTCGGGTCTCGCTCGGGAGTTCGGCGACCCGCGGGTTGCCCGGTTCGTCGACCGGGTCGTGCCGCTGCTGCTGAGTGGCCGCGTCGTCACCGACGAGGTCCGTGATCTGACGGGTCGGTTGGCGACGGCCGGGTACGGGGCTTCCGACCTGCGTGACGTGCAGCAACGCCTGCTGGAGTCGTTGCGGCGGGCCGCGTACGAGCAGGGCCGGATCAGCCGCGCCCAGTTGCTGCATCTGCGGGCGACGGCCGCGTCGATCGGGATCCCGACGTACTTCGATGATCTCGTCCCCCCACCCCGCCCGCAGGCCCCCGAGCCGGGGTCGGGGTCGTTCTCGAGACCGGTCCGTAAGCCGATCGCGCCCCCACCCGCCGCCCATCTGCCCAGGTGCGGGCACTGCATGCAGGTGGGCCACTACACCTCGCAGTGCCCCCGCCGCGAGATCGGCCCGGTCCGAGCCATCGGCCCCATCTGAGGGCACCCCAACGAGGCGCTCCCCCCATCCGCCGAAACCGTCGCCCCACACCGACGGTCTCGGCGAGTGAGCGAAGCGAGGTCTCCACACCACGGTCCCGTTGCGCGGTGGCCTTCGGCGATGGTCTCGAGACGCTTCGCTCCTCGACCAACGGGACTCGCTCTCCGCCGAGACCGTCGGTTCGGCGGGTTCGGCGAGTGAGCGACTCGCTGGCTCAGCGCGAGCCACCACCCGAAGGGGCGCCGAGCTTCCCCCTTTCGCCGAGACCGTCGGTTCGAACCGACGGTTTCGGCGGGTGGGGGGACGACGAAGGGCCCGTCTAGGTCGACGGGCCCTTCTCGTTGATGCGGCGGTGGCGGTGGGATTCGAACCCACGGTGGAGTTGCCCCCACACACGCTTTCGAGGCGTGCTCCTTTGGCCGCTCGGACACGCCACCGCCGACCACTTTACAAGAGCGCCAACGGGCGGCGAAATCCGTTCGTTGACTCACGCTGGATGCCCGCGTAGGAGGGGTCGTTGACTCATCTGAAGATGCCCGCGTGGGTGAGCATCGTGGATGGAGCTGACGATGGCGGCACGCAAGGCGATCACCAAGGCCCAGCTGCAGCGGTGGGTCAAGGAACCGTTCGTTGACTCATGCTGGATGCCCGCTTAGGTCGGGTCGTTGACTCATCCGAGGATGCCCGCGTGGGCGAGCGTCGTGGATGAAGCTCTGCGCTCGCTGGTTAGCGGCGAGCCGCGAAGAAGTCGCGCAGCACATCAGCGCACGCCTCGCCGTGCACCCCGCCGACGACCTCGACCTCGTGCAGCACCGATCTGCCGCGCAGGAGGTCCCACACCGAGCCGCAGGCGCCGGCCTTGTCGTCCCACGCCCCGAACACCACCCGTGCCAGCCGGGCCTGCCCCGCCGCACCTGCGCACATCGGGCACGGCTCCAGGGTGACGACCAGGGTGCACCCGTCCAGTCGCCACGTGCCCAGGGTCGCCGCCGCCTCCCGCAACGCCAGGATCTCGGCATGCCCGGTCGGGTCGCCGCGCTCGACCCGCACGTTGCGACCGCGCCCGACGATGCGACCCGACGCATCCACCACGAGGGCCCCCACGGGCACGTCTCCAGCGGCGACACACTTGCGCGCCAGATCGAGCGCCTGCTCCACCCAGGCGCCGTACAGAAGGTCGGCCGCCTCGTCCGCGCGGCCGGTCGCCGGGACGCACTCGTCGTTCACCCGCTAAGTTTCCCTCATGCGCGTGCACGTGGCCGATCACCCACTCATCAACCACAAGCTCACCTACCTGCGCGACGAGCGCACCGACTCGCCGACGTTCCGGCGGCTCGCCGAGGAGCTCGTGACCCTGCTGGCCTACGAGGCCACCCGGGAGGTGCGCGTCGACGAATTCGACATCCGCACCCCGGTCGCCCCGACCACGGGCATCAAACTCTCGACCCCCAAGCCGGTCATCGTCCCCATCCTGCGCGCCGGGCTCGGCATGCTGGAGGGGATGACGCGGCTCCTGCCCACCGCCGAGGTCGGGTTTCTCGGCATGGTGCGCGACCACGACACCCTCGAGGTCAGCGCCTACGCCAACCGGCTGCCCGACACCCTCACCGGCCGGCAGGTGTTCGTCATCGACCCGATGCTCGCCACCGGGCACACCCTCATCATGAGCTTCGAGTTCCTCCGCGACCTCGGCGCCGACGACATCACCGCCGTCTGCCTCATCGCCGCCCCCGAGGGCATCGAGACGGTGCGCCAGGCCGCCGACGAACTCGGCATCCCCGTCACCCTCGTCGTCGGCGCGATCGATGAACGCCTCGACGAGAACGGCTACATCGTCCCCGGCCTCGGCGACGCCGGTGACCGCCTCTACGGCGTCGTCTGACCCACCCCGGACGCGCCCTCTCCCCGGCCGACCTCGCGCGACGGTGATGTCGCCGTCACCGGCCCGACCTGCCCGAGCGTGCTGACTCAGCGCGGCGCGCCGGGGTGCTCCTGACGTCGGAGAAGGCGGCTGGTGTGGTTCGATAGGGGTGGAGATCTGCCGCATTCGTCGTTCCGCCGTATCCGGCGCCTCCTGAACCGCCCATACCTCCCCGACACCGAGCGAGGAGATCGATGCCCCCCTCGATCAAGCGCCTCTTCACGTGGATCTTCTGGATCTTCGTGCTCTGGGCCATCTTCACCTCGCCCAACCG
>JAUNTP010000285.1 GCA_030538585.1 Mobilicoccus sp. | reverse complement strand
CGCCACTCCCCCGGCGATCGCCGCGGGCAGGTTCCGGCCGGCGCTGCGCTTGCGCTGCGGCGGGGCCGCGGCGGTGTCGGTGCTCACCGGGTGCTCCCCTGCCGTCCTCAGACGGTGGTCAGCTCGGTCTCCTTGGCCTCCAGGGCCTGGTCCACCTGCTCCACGTAGCGCTTGGTGAGGGCGTCCAGGTCCTTCTCGGCGCGCGACCCCTCGTCCTCGCCGATCTCCTTGTCCTTCACCAGCTTCTCGATGGCCTTCTTGGCGTTGCCGCGGGAGCCGCGCACGGCGATGCGTCCGTCCTCGGCCTTGGTCTTGGCGAGCTTGACGTACTCCCGGCGACGCTCCTCGGTCAGGGCCGGCATCACCAGGCGCAGGTTGTCGCCGTTGTTGGTGGGGTTCACGCCGAGGTCGGACTCCCGCAGGGCGGTCTCGATACCGCTCATCGCGCCCTTGTCGTAGGGGGTGACGATGATGGTGCGGGCCTCGGGGAACTGCAGAGAGGCGAGCTGCTGCAGCGGGGTGGGTGCGCCGTAGTAGTCGACGGTGATGCCCTGGAACATCGCGGCGGTCGCCCGGCCGGTGCGGATCGAGGAGAACTCTTCCTTGGTGACCTCGACGGTCTTGGTCATCTTGGACTCGGCGTCCTTCAGGATGCCGGGGATGTCATCGCTCACGGGTCTGCTCCTCGCTGTTGGGTGGTAGTGGCTATTGTCCCGCACCGCGGGGTGCGGACGGGGACGCGGTCCGGGGCCGGCCCGGCGCGGGTCAGGCGCCGGTGACGGTGGTGCCGATGCGGTCCCCGCGCATCGCGCGCGTGATGGCGCCGGGGGCGTCGAGCCCGAACACCATCATCGGCTGGGAGTTGTCCATGCAGAGGCTGAAGGCGGTGGCGTCGACGACCCGCAGGCCCTGCTGGAGGGCCTCGGGGTAGGTGACGTGCTCGAGCTTCTCGGCGTCGGGGTCCTGGCGGGGATCGGCGGTGTAGACCCCGTCGACGCCGTTCTTGGCCATCAGCACCTCGTGGCAGCCGATCTCCAGGGCGCGCTGCACGGCGACGGTGTCGGTGGAGAAGTAGGGCATCCCGGCGCCGGCGCCGAAGATCACGACGCGTCCCTTCTCGAGGTGGCGCACGGCGCGCAGCGGCAGGTACGGCTCGGCGACCTGGCCCATGGTGATGGCGGTCTGCACGCGCGTGGAGACGCCCTTCTGCTCCAGGAAGTCCTGCAGGGCCAGGCAGTTCATGACGGTGCCGAGCATGCCCATGTAGTCGGCGCGGCGGCGGTCCATGCCGCGCTGGGAGAGCTCCGCGCCGCGGAAGAAGTTGCCGCCGCCGACGACGATGGCGCACTCGACACCCTCGGCGGCGCCCTCGGCGATCTCACCGGCGATGCGGGAGACGACGTCGGGGTCGATCCCCACCGCGCCTCCACCGAAGGCCTCCCCGGAGAGCTTCAACAGCACCCGACGCCCCCCGTCCTTCTTCGCCAGCACGGGGATCTGGGAGGTCACGGTCGCCTGAGTCATGGAGGTCCTTTTCGCCGCTGGTATCCCGTGGATGACCCCGACGCGCCCCCCCACGGTGGGTGCGGGGCCGCGGGGGTCCGGGATGGGTCACATCCCGTGGGGTGGCCGTGGTGCGGCCGGTGCCGTCAGTTGCCGACGCGGAAGCGGACGAACCCGGTCAGGGTGCCTCCGGCTTCCTCGACGACCTGGCCGACGGACTTCTTGGAGTCCTTGGCGAACGGCTGGTCCAGCAGCACGTTCTCCTTGTAGAACCCGGTCAGGCGGCCCTCGACGATCTTGGGCAGGGCCTTCTCGGGCTTGCCCTCGTTCTTCGCGGTCTCCTCGGCGATGCGTCGCTCGTCGGCGACGGTCTCCTCGGGGACCTCGTCGCGGGTGAGGAACTTCGGCGCGAACGCGGCGATGTGCATCGCGACGTCGCGGGCGATGTCCTCGCCGGCCTCATCGGTGGCGACCAGCACGCCGACCTGCGGGGGCAGGTCCTTGTTGGTGCGGTGCATGTAGCTGACGACCTTCTCGCCGCTGACCCGGCCGATGCGGCGCACCAGGATCTTCTCGCCCATGGTGGCGCCGGCGTTGGTGAGGGCCTCGCCGAACGGGGTGCCGTCCAGCTCCTCCGGCTGGGAGGCGCCGGTCTCGACGGCAGCGGCGACGGCCTCATCGCCCAGTGCCACGAACTTGTCGTTCTTGGCGACGAAGTCGGTCTCGCTGTTCAGCTCGACGAGGGTGCCGGTCTGGCCCTGGTCGGAGTCGCGGACGTCGACGGCCACGAGGCCCTCGGAGGCGCTGCGGCTCTCGCGCTTGGCGATGCCCTTCAGGCCCTTGACGCGGATGATCTCGATGGCCTTGGCGCGGTCGCCCTCGGCCTCGTCGAGCGCCTTCTTGACGTCCATCATGCCCGCGCCGGTGGACTCGCGGATCTCCTTGATGTCTGCTGCGGTGTAGTTGGCCATGTGCGGCTCACTGCCTTCCTGGTGGGAGGTGGTCACGGAGGGGGCCCGGGGCGGCACGCGGTGCCGCCCCGGGGCGTCATCACTCGGAGTCGGTGGTGGACTCAGACGTCTCGGACGCGGACTCGGCCGCCGCGGACT
>JAUNTP010000053.1 GCA_030538585.1 Mobilicoccus sp. | reverse complement strand
CCCGGCCGACACCGACGCGACCGGCTGGATCGCGGACAAGGCGAACGAGTACATCCGCGCCGGGCTGGAGGGCGTCAAGCGCACCCCGTTCGCCGAGGCGCGCGCGGCATGCGAGGCGTACGAGTTCAAGCGCGTCTACGTCGAAGACCTCGAAAACGTCATCGACATGCAGGCCATCAAGGACGCCGGGGTGCGCATCGGCGCCGACCCCCTGGGTGGTGCGGCCGTAGACTACTGGGGCGCGATCGGCGAGCACTACGGGCTCGACCTCACCGTGGTCAACCCGCTGGTCGACCCGACGTGGCGGTTCATGACCCTGGACTGGGACGAGAAGATCCGCATGGACTGCTCCTCCCCCAGCGCGATGGCGAGCCTCATCGAGCAGAAGGAGAAGTACGACATCGCGACGGGCAACGACGCCGACGCCGACCGGCACGGCATCGTCACCCCCGACGGGGGGCTCATGAACCCCAACCACTACCTCGCCGTGGCGATCCAGTACCTCTTCGGCGGGGCGCGCCCGAACTGGCCGAGCGACGGGTTCATCGGCAAGACCCTGGTCAGCAGCTCGATGATCGACCGTGTCGCCGAGGACCTCGGTCGTCGGTTGGTCGAAGTGCCCGTGGGGTTCAAGTGGTTCGTGCCCGGCCTGCTCGACGGCTCCGGCCCGTTCGGCGGTGAAGAGTCGGCCGGGGCGAGCTTCCTGCGCTTCGACGGCTCGGTGTGGAGCACCGACAAGGACGGCATCATCCTCGCCCTGCTCGCCAGCGAGATCCAGGCCACGACCGGCAAGAGCCCGAGCCAGCACTACGCCGACCTCGTCGCCAAGCACGGTGACCCCGCCTACGCCCGCGTCGACGCTCCCGCCGATCGCGAGCAGAAGGCCAAGCTCAAGAAGCTCTCCCCCGAGGCGGTCACCGCGACCGAGCTGGCGGGCGAGCCGATCACGGCCAAGCTCACCGAAGCCCCCGGCAACGGCGCGGCCATCGGCGGCCTCAAGGTGACGACCGAGTCGGCCTGGTTCGCCGCCCGACCCAGCGGCACCGAGGACGTCTACAAGATCTACGCCGAGTCCTTCCAGGGCCCCGAGCACCTCGCGCAGGTGCAGGCCGAGGCCAAGGAGGTCGTCTCGGCGGCGCTCGGCGCCTGAGGGCGTTCACACCTCGGCGCGCCGTCGAATCCGGTGGCGCGCCGGGGTGCCCGCGTGCCCTCCGCGGCGTCGTCCTCTCATGAACGTCTCACCTCCGACGATGGGACAAAAGGGACGACACCGACGGAAAGCGAGCAGGACGTGGACGTCACTTCGGCCATCATCGATCACTCGCGGTGGCGGGGCCGCCTTGAGGCGGCGGTCGCGGGCACCGAGGCGGTGAGCGCGCAGGACGCCGACGCGTGCGCGCTCGGCGCGGAGCTGCGACATGCTCGACACGGTCTCGACGGGGCGGTCGTCGCCTCGCTGAGCGCGGTGCACGAGCGCTTCCACCGCTGCGTCGCTCAGGTGATCGCCGACGTCGAGGGTGGGCGGCACGGCGACGCCGAGGCCTCGCTCCAGCTCGACGGTGAGTTCAGTCGCGTCTCGACCGCGCTCATCCGCATCCTGTCGGCCCTGGCCGCCGGCGACACCCACACGGCGGGCTCGATCACCGTCGATGAGCCGCCGCCCCCGCATGTGGTTCCGCCGCACGACAACCCGTACCGCAAGGGCGTCATGATCATGGCGACGTACGCGACGTGCGTGGCCCTGCTCGCCATCATCAGCGGGCTGTGGCTCTCCGGTGTCTGGGTGTTCCTCTTCGCCATCGTCGGCAGCCTCGTGCTCGCGGTGGGGATGTATGCGTTCATCGCGAAGCTGCTCATCCTGCCGCTCGTGGCGCCGGTGCGCGCCATCGGGGAGCGGCTCAACCTCGGCGACCTGCCGCGAGGGCAGGTGACGTGGACCGCGCGGGCGCGTGTCGACGAGCTCATGGACCGCATCGAGTACCGGCAGCGGCTCATGACGGGCCTGGTGTCCGCCACGGGTGCGAGCGTCGGTGCCGTCGCCGACTCCCTCGCCGCCGAGATCGCCGCGGTGTCGCAGTCGGCGTCGTCGGTGACGGCCACGACGAGCGACGTGAGCGACAACGTCTCCTCCATCTCGGCGACGGTGGAGGAGTTGTCGTCGGCCATTCAGCAGATCTCCCAGGGCGTCGAGAACGCCGCGATCCTCTCGGGGTCGGTGCGTGACGGGATGGCCGCGAGCGTCCGGGACGTCACCGAGCTCGACACGGCAGCCACGTCGGTGGCGCAGACCGTCGAACTCATCGGCGCCATCGCCTCGCAGACGAACATGCTCGCCCTCAACGCCACCATCGAATCCGCGCGGGCCGGGGAACTCGGCAAGGGGTTCGCTGTCGTGGCGGGCGAGGTGAAGGAGCTGGCCGGTCAGACCGGTACGGCGACGGGCGATATCGATGATCGGATCGGGCGCATCCGCACACTGTCGGACACGGTGACGGAGTCGTTCACCTCTCTGGACACCGACATCACCTCCCTCGATGCACAGCAGACGATGATGTCGACGATGACCAACCAGCAGTCGCGGGCCATCGCGACGATCTCTGCCCGGGTCAGTGAGGCGTCGAAGGCCCTCAGCGGCGTCAGCCACGACATCGGCAGCGTCTCGGATCGGATGACGAGGACGACCGACCTCGCCTCGGTGTCGCAGACGACGGCGCGCCAACTGGGCGGCCTGGTGCGGGAGCTGGACCGGCTCCTGGACTGACCTGCGCGAATGGTCGACGCCGGCGACCTCAGGGACAGGGCGCCGGCGCGTCGACGGCGACCTCCGGCCCGAACGACCACCCGTCACGCAGCGGGAGCACGTCCCCGCTCCAGAACCGTCCGGGGTCGTACCAGGACGAGTCACGACCCGGTTCGAGGATGCCCATCTGCTCGTATGTCACGGCGACGATCTCCGCACAGTAGGCGGCCGCCGGGTGCGTGGCCTCCGGGTGCGTGAGGTCGGCGCGCGGTCGGCGTCGCAGGTGACGCGGGCGGCGGCCCTGGAGCCATCGCCAAGCCAGGGACGCCGTGGAGGGGAACGACGTTCCGTTCCAGCGAGCCATCGTCCGCAGGAAGGCGTCGTCCTGCTCGGATCCGACCTCGGGATGGAGCTGGCGCACCCACACCTGCTGCCCGTACACACTCGACCAGCGGGTCACCGCGTCGACGAGGTCGTGGAGCTGAGCGCCGCGGTGGTGCGACCCGGTCCAGAGGTCGACCAGCGATTTGCCGAGTTCGGCGTGCCACATCAGCGGCGGTAGATCGTCGAGCACGACCGCCATCCCGACGTGGTTGACCGGCGCGTTGGTGACGAGCCGGATCGCGCGGTCGGCACCCGAGGAGCCCCGAAACAGCCAGAGATCTCCGGTACGCGCCGCGTCCGCGGCAGCGGTGAGGGATACGGGGTCGGCGGGCGACGTCATGACGGCAGTGGACCACAGGGGAGGGTGCTCGGCACCACGTCGACCTGTTGACGCGCGGACGGTTGCCTACGCTGACGACATGAGGATCCGAGGTGCAACCTGGTGGAAACTGCTCGGCGCGGCGGGACTGGTCGGCGTCGCCGCCACGGGCGCTCTCGCCGCCCGCAACGAACGCGCCCGCCGCGCGTACACCCCGGAGGAGATCCGCACCCGCCTGATGGAGCGGTATGTCCTCGCCGAACGAGCCGAGGCCGAGCGAGAGCCGGACCGACGACCACGGCACCGGGACTGAACCGCCCACCGCGACCCGGACCCGGCCGGATGATCCGGGCTGCGGTGGGCACGGCCTCAGCTGGCCCAGTACTTCGCGCTGCGGCGACGGAAGGAGTCGCGGTACTCGCGGGTGGTCTGCTCGAGGAGCTCGCCGGTGCCCCAGTCGACGATGACGGCGTACTGGCGCACCAGGTCCAGCATGGTCAGTTCACCCTCGCGGTAGCGGCGGGCGATGTCCTCGGCGTCGGCATCGATCCACTCGTGCCTGTGCGAGCGGATCTCGTCCCGCTTGACACGGGTGGCTTCGGGGTCGATGCGGTAGTCATCAAGGTCGGCGTCGACCTCCTCGATCACCACGCCGTAGTCCTTGGCCGCCCGCTCCAGGGAGACGTACCCGTCGATGACGTCCTCGAGCACGGCGTCGACATCCCGGTCGAGGGGATCGCCGAGGCCACCGCCTCCCGCCGAGGGGCGCACGAACGAATCGAGAACACGCTGCCGAGGAATCGCTCGTCCTCGGTGTCGCGGTTGAGCCAGACCCCGTGCGGGATCGAGGGCAGCCCGCCGTCGATACCCCACGTGATCGAGCGCGCGCGATCGCAGCAGTACGACATCACGGTGCGTTCGACATCGGTCAGCGTGCCGCCCTTCTCGATGCCAGCTCCTCCGCGGAAGCGCCCTGGGCCACCGGAGTCGACGGCGATGGAGTGCTGCGTCGTCAGCACCGGGGAGAGGCGTTCCTGCCCTTCGAGGGGCTGTACGGCGAGCCCGACCCCGAACACGGGGGCCGTGGCCGATGAGCCGTCCTTGTCCTGGCGGCCACCCCAGCCGCCGGCCATCCAGTCGTACCACATGAAGTACGGCTTCTCGGCCGAGCGCCCGTCACGTCCTCCGACGAGGAGGTATTCGAGGTTGAAACAACACGCCAGGGCCTTGTCCGGCATGATCTGGGACCAGATCTCGAAGATCGCGTTCATGATCTTCTCGTAGGGCCCCGAGCAGAACCCCGTCACGGCGTGCGGCCACCCGGCGTTGACGACTGTTCCCTCAGGCCCGATGTCGGCGGCCACGGCGCGGTAGAAACCCGAGTTGAGCGGCACGTCGGGGAAGAACGTCTTCGTGCCCGCGTACAGGGCCGAGTGGGTCGTGCCGTAGCCGGAGTTGAGGAACGACGCGACCGCCGGAGCGGACCCGTCCAGGTCGTAGTGGATCTGGTCACCCTCGATGCGGAGGTTGACCTGGATGGGGATGAGCCCCTCCTCCCGGCCGGGATCGCTGTCGAGGTGGTCGACGGTGCTCCACGTCCCGTCGGGCAAGTCCTGCACCCGTTTGCGAACGAGACGCTCGACGTAGTCCTGCACCTCGTCCATCGCCGCCACCACGGTGTCCTTGCCGTAGCGCTCCACCAGTCGCAGGATGTCCCGCTCGCACACGGCCGTCGCCTCGGACTGGGCGTGGAGGTCACCCAGGCTCACCCCAGGTGAGCGCGTGTTCTCCACGAGGAGTGCGGCGACATCGTGCCGAAAGACGCCCTTGTCGAAGATGCGGATCGCGGGGATCCGCAGACCCTCACCGAAGTGGTCGGTGGCTGTGACGTCGAACGAGCCCGGCACCTTGCCGCCGATATCGGCCCAGTGCCCCTTGTTCTGGGCGAAGGCGATGATGTCGTCGCCCACGAATATGGGGCGGATGAAGCTCACGTCGTTGAAGTGGGTGCCGCCGCGGTAGGGGTCGTTGATGGCGAAGACGTCACCGGGATGGATGTCGCCGTCGAACTGTTCCAGGACCGCCTTGCACTGGAAGTGCAACGTGCCCACGTGCACGGCGATGTCCTGGCTGCCCTGCATGACGGTGTTGCCTCGAGCGTCACACAGGGCCGAGGAGAAGTCGCGGCTGTAGATGACGAAGCTGTAGCAGGTTCGCAGGATCTGCTCGCTCATGAGGTCGACAGCCGTCCCGAAGGCGTTTTTCAGCACCTCGAAGGTGACGGGGTCCAGGGAACGATCGGTGGTGGTCATGTCAGGACTCCTGCAGGTGGATGCGGATGTTGAGCCACTCGTCGATCTCGGCGCGCGCTCCCGGCGGCACGACGGTGGTGGAGTCGAACTGGTCGACGATCGCGGGCCCTGTGAACGTCGTGCCCGGCGGGAGGGTGTTGCGGTCATGAATGCCCGTCTCCACCCACCCGGTGTCGGCGAACCACACCTGGCGGGTCGAGGTCGGTTCGGGATCGGTGACGTCCTGACGGTCCTCGGCCGGGAAGGTCGGCTTGGCCGTGGCGCCCACCGCCCGGAGCCCGAGCTGGTAGATCTCCACGGGGGTCTCGTCGCGGCGGAACGCGAACTCGCGGTCGTGCTGCTCGTGGAAGCGGGCGATGCCGTCCTCGAGCGCGTCCGGGCCGGTACCGACGTCGATCGACAGGTTGCGCCACTGCCCCTCGTAGCGCATGCTCAGCGACCGCTGTAGCCGCGCCTCGCCGGGCGCGACGCCCTCGTGTTCGAGGCGTCGGGTGGCCTCGGCCTCCAAGGAGGCGAACATCGCCTCGATGTCCTGGGCGTCGGGCTGGCTCGGATTGCCGGTATACATGGCCGACAGGTCGTGGCGGATGTCGACGAGCAGGCAGCCGAGGGCTGAGGTGACACCGGGGTGGGGCGGCACGATGACTGTCGGGATGTGCAGTTCCTTGGCCACCTCGGCACCGTGGAGCGCCCCGGCTCCACCGAAGGCGACGAGCGCGAAGTCTCGCGGATCGAGTCCGCGGCGGATGGAGACGAGCCGCACCGCGTCGGACATGTTGGCGTTGGCGACCTGCAGGACAGCTCCGGCCGCCTTCTCTAGGTCCATCCCCAGCGGCTCGGCGACGTGCCGGCGCACGGCTTGTTCGGCGAGGCCGCGATCGAGGGTCTTGGCGCCTCCGGCCAGGGTGGTGCCGAGGCGGCCGAGGGCGAGGTTGGCGTCGGTGTTGGTCGCCTGCTCCCCACCGCTGTCGTAGCAGGCGGGACCGGGGTCGGCCCCGGCCGACTGCGGGCCGTTGCGCAGCGAGCCCGCATCGTCGATCCACGCCAGTGATCCGCCGCCGGCGCCGATGGTGAGCACCTCGATGCTCGGGAACAGGATGGGGTGCCCGTACTCGACCTCCCATTCCTTGGTCACGCGCAGCTCGCCACCGTGGACGACGCAGATGTCGGTACTGGTACCGCCCATGTCGAGGCCGATGGCGTTGTCGTACCCGCACTGGGTCGCCACGTGCCGGCAGGCGATGGCTCCTGCTGCGATGCCTGAGGCCGCCAGTCGCACCGGGTACTGGGAGACCATCCTCGGGGTCATCGATCCGCCGCCGGAGTGCAGCAGGAGCAGGTCGCCGTCGTAGCCGCCGTCGGCGAGATTCTCGGCGAGACGGTTGACGTACCCCGAGACCAGGGGTGCGAGCACCGCGTTGGCCACGGTCGTGTTGAACCGGTCGTACTCGAAGATCTCCGGCAGGATCGCCGAGGACGTCGACACGAGCGCGTCAGGTAGCTCCTCGCGCAGGATCGCCGCCATCGTCTCCTCGTGGGTGGGGTTGGCGAACGAGTTGATGAAGCACACGGCGACGGTCGTGACGCCCCGCTTGCGCAGGAGACGTGCCACGCGCCGTGCTTCGTCCTCGTCCAGGGGCGTGACGACGTGTCCGCCGTAGTCCACACGCTCGGGCACCTCGAATCGGTCGCGCCGAGAGATGTAGGGCGCCGAGACGTCCGAGTAGGCATCCCAGAGGTCGGGCTTGGTGCCGTCACGGATCTCGAGGACGTCACGGAAGCCGGCCGTGGTGACGAGGGCCGCGTGCGGGAATCGGCGGGTGATGAGGGCGTTGGTCGCGACCGTCGTGCCGTGGGAGAACAGGGTGACGTCGGACAGGTCGATCTCGGCCCGTTCGACACCGGCCATGACGGCGAGCATCGGATCGTCGGGGGTCGACGGAACCTTGGTGATCGAGGAGGTCTGGGCCTCCTCGTCGAAGACGAAGACGTCGGTGAACGTACCTCCGACATCGACGGCGACACGGACTGGGCTCACGGGGGATGCCACCTCACTTCGTTGTGCTGGCTGTGATGCGGACACCTTGTCGTCATCGACACCGTCCGTCATTGTCGAAAACGACGAACCCACTCTGGATGCGTTGGCCTGTCGGACAACTACGATGGGTCGATGTCCGCGATGACGCTGGCCGGGGTGTGCGCCGAACCCTCTCTCGACATCGAGATCATCGTTGCCGGCGACGGAGTTCGACCCGTGCTGGGGGCGGCCGTCGTCGATCGGTTCACCCCGACCTCGTGGTTGGAGCCGGACAGTGTGGCGGTGACCACCGGGGCCGGGTCGGATCATCCGGAGATGGCGACCGAGATGGCTGCACGACTGGCAGCGGCACAGGTCACTGCCCTCGTCTTCATTCGGGGTGTCGTCCTGCCCGCTGTACCGCGAGCGCTCGTGGACGCCTGCGCCGCCGCGGACATGCCCCTGCTCGCCGTGCCCAGGTCGGTGAGGTTCGCCGACATCGATCGCCTCGTGAGCGCGGCGGCCCGGAGCACGGAGGAGTACCGGCTGCGGCGCCGAGTGTGGTTCCAGAACGACCTGCTCGCCACACTCGCCGACGAGCGACCTCTCCACGCTCTGGTCGCGCGCATGGCACTCCTCGTCCGTGGTGGGGCCATCCTCTACGACGGCGGTGGCAACTTCACCGCCGCCGTCGGCGAGGCGCCATGGCGACTGCTGTGGACCGAGCTCGACGGCCGTGACCGCACCCTGTGCTCCCTCACGCTGGGCCGCTATCGCGTCGTGGCGGCACCGGTCGTCATGCGCGGCAGCGGATACTGGATGGCGATCGCGTCCCGCCACGAGCAGACCGTCCGGGACGTCGGCGAGCCGCTGCTGGAGACCGCAGCCCACATGCTGTCCGCGATGCGTGGCGCCCAGAACCTGACGCGAGCGCAGGACCTCGCCCGCACGCGGGGATTGCTCATGCAGCTGTCGGGAGACGTGGGACCGGAACGGGTCCGCTTCCTGTGGACCCAGCTGCGCGTGCACGGGTTCTCGACCTCGACCCCGTTGCGGGCCGTGGTGGCCCGCCTCCACGAGGAGCGTTCACCGCGGGAACGGCTGGACACTCTGGAACGACTCTTCGAAACGGCCCACCTCGGCGCGCTGCCGATGGTGCTCGCCGAGAATACCGATGACGAGGGCACGGTGTTCCTGCAGGTCGTCGCCGCCGACGACCCGGCCCTCCCCCGCTGGTTGGAGGAGCTCACCGACGGATACGCCGTGGGGGTCAGCGAGCCGACGAGCGACCTCACGCGCATGCCTGCTCACATGCGTGACGCTCGCACCGTCGTGGACCTCATGGGCATCCCCGGCAGCGTCTCCTGGTTCGAGGACGTCGACCTCACGGGATGGCTCATCGCCGGCCGCGCCGACCATGACTTCGACCTCCGTGCCCAGCGGACCTGTGGGGCGGTGTTGGAGGACCCCGATCTCACCGCCACGCTCGTCGCTCATCTGCGCGGTGGTCTCGACATCGCCGCCACGGCGGAGCAGTTGTTCCTCCACCCCAACTCGGTGCGCTACCGGCTGCGCAAGGCCGAACGTCTTCTCGGAAGCCGGCTCACGGATCCCGTCACCCTGACCAACCTGTGCCTCGCCCTGCACCGCCAGGTCCTGTCACGTGACAAGAGGCGCTGACGCCGTCGTCACGGGTCGCGTCCTCACGCGAGGCCGCGGTCGCGCAGAGTGAGCCACCACCAGGCGGCGACGTCGGCGTCGTCGAGGTCGTCACCGACGATTCGGCGCACGACGGTGAGGCGGTGGCGCAGAGAGTTGCGATGGAGGCGCAACTCATCGGCTGCCGGGTCGATGCGGCCACGATGGCGCAGGTAGGCAGCCAGCGTGGCGATGAGGTCGGTGCGCTCGTAGGCCAGGAGTCGGGAGAGCTTCTGTTCGAGGTCGGGGACGACCACACTGCGGTCGATGTCCGACCGCACCCAACGGGCATGGTCCCTCGTCAGCGCTTCGAGGCTGCGTTCGACGAGCTTCGTCGTCTCGTGCAGGGCCCCGGTGCCGCTGAGCACGGCCCGTCCCGACGCCGGAAGGCACTCCTGCAGGTCGCGCCACAGATCGTCAGCTCGATCGGCTGCGACGACGAGCCCCATCGGCTCTCCCGGGGCAATGAGCGCCTCCGCCCTCAGCGCCGGCATCTCCACCTCGCGCTCGGTGACCCCACGTACGAGCACGACGCGCACCGCCGACGGCAACCTCCGTCCCAGAGCGGTGGCGACGGCCAGCAAAGCCGCGTCGTGACCACCGCGGGCCAGGAGGCCGAGGACGACGGTCGCGGCGTCACTCGCCACCGCGAGGGGTCGGGACCTCTCGGCCCTCAAACGCAGCAGAGCGCACGCGGTGATCACGAGGTGCCGGGTGTGCGGCGGCAGACCGACACCACCCACCGCGAGGTGGCTCGGCCCGAACCCGTCGCCGTTGACTGCATGGACGAGCACGTCGTCCTGTCCCACCGAGAACGTCGCCGCCGTGGGCACGGAGGTGTGCGCCGCGGCGAGGCGCAGGCGACGCAGGTCCGCGCCGACCTGTCCGGCCCACGAGCGGGCCGACGGCGGATGGACGCGGCGAGGACGCCCATCGGCGTCGAACAAGGCGGCCCGGCCACCGAGGGCCGTCGCCGTCGCCCTGAGGACGTCCGTCTCGGCGTCGTCACTGAAGGCGGCCTGCACGACGGTGTTGACCGAGCCGAGCGCCGCGCGGGCATCGACCGATCGTTGTGCCCCCACCTGGGTCCAGTACTCGCGGATCACGGCCTGGAATGGTTCGCGCGCGGGAACCGAGAACAGCGGCAGACCCGCCCGGGCGCACGTCGAGCGCAGGTGCTCCCCCGTCTGCCGGTGTACGGGTCCCAGCCCGAGGGCCAGGCCGCACACCCGCTGGGCGACCAGACGTGCCACGTACGCCTCCAGGGCAACCCCCTGTTCAGGCAGGACCAGGCCCGTCGTGAGTAGCAGCTCACCCCCGTCGAGGAAGGGCGTGGGGTCGAGGAGTTCGCTCACATGCACCCCTCCGACCGGAACCGCCGGCACCTCCCCGGCCCCCTGAGGAACGAGCACCCCCGGCAACGCACCGCACAATCCGGGCAGCGTGACCACGACATCGACCTTTCTGTGCAGACCGCACTCACCAGTGCGAGGACTCCGTCACTATGCACGATGCAGACCGCGATTGCTCCCCCTACCGTTCACGTCAACGAGCCGCGACCGGCCCCCCAGAGGAGTGGAACACGATGACCGACACCGACACCCGCACGACTCCCGCGGTGAACCGCGACGATGCCGGCGTCGCCCAGCGCCGCGTCCTCGTCACCGAGATCCCTGGGCCGCTGTCGTCCGACCGGCACGAACACCGGCGTCGGCACGTGCCCGACGGTCTGGGCATCGTCGCACCCGTCTTCATCGAGCGTGCGGCCGGCGGCATCCTCCTCGACGCCGACGGCAACCACCTCATCGATCTGGCCTCCGGCATCGCCGTGACGTCGGTGGGCGCCTCCCACCCTGCGGTCGTGGCCGCCCTGCAGGCTCAGGCCGCGGCGTTCACGCACACGTGCTTCATGGTCACCGAGTACGACGGCTACGCCCAGGTGGCCGAGCGCCTCAACCACCTCACACCCGGCGATCACGACAAGCGCACCGCCCTGTTCACGACAGGAGCCGAAGCGCTGGAGAACGCCGTCAAGATCGCTCGTGCTCACACGGGACGCCCCGACGTGGTCGTCTTCGACAACGCCTACCACGGACGCACCCTCTTCGCCCTGGGCATGACGGCCAAGCAGGCCCCCTACAAGACCGGATTCGGCCCGTTCCCGCCCCACATCCACCGCGTCCCGTTCGCCTACCCGCTGCGGTCTCGCACCGGCCCCGAGAACGCGACGCACGAGGCCCTGGCCGCACTGGAAGAGACCATCGAGCGGGTCGGCGCCGAGAACATCGCTGCCGTCGTCGTCGAACCGATCCAGGGTGAGGGGGGTTTCATCGTCCCGAGCGAGGGGTTCCTTCCCGGCATCCGGGAGATCACGCGACGGCACGACATACTCATGGTGGCCGACGAGGTTCAGGCCGGACTCGGCCGCACGGGAACGATGTTCGCCGTGGATCACGAGGGCGTGGTGCCCGACCTCGTCTGCACCGCCAAGGCGCTGGCGGCCGGGATGCCCTTGTCGGCCGTGACCGGACCCACCGACGTCATGCAGAGCGTCGGCGCCGGTGGCCTCGGGGGAACCTACGCCGGCAACCCGCTGTCCTGCGCGGCGGCGCTGGCGGTCCTCGACGTGCTGGAGGCCGACGACACCCTCTTGCAGAACGCTCACCGCATCGAGCAGATCGTGCGTCGCCACCTCGAACCCCTGGTCGAGGAGACCGGCAGGGTCGCCGAGGTGCGCGGGCGCGGCGCCATGATGGCCATCGAGATCGTCCACGCCGGCACGAACGAGCCGGACGCGGCCACGACCAAGGACATCGCGGCCGCGTGCCTCGCCCAGGGGGTCGTCGTTCTCACGTGCGGCACGTACGGCAATGTCGTGCGGCTGCTGCCTCCGCTGGTCATCGGTGACGACCTCCTCGAGGAGGGGCTCGGCATTCTGGCCGACGCCGTGCGGGAGGCGCAGTGAACGTCGACATCGGTCACGACCCGCGTACGGGGCGTGCTCACGAACCGGTCCCCCACTCGGCACCCGAGGAGGTGCAGGCGGCGCTCTCACGCGCTGCCGCGGCCGCGCGCCCACTCGCCGACACGCCGCCGGCGACGCGGGCGGCCTGGTTGTCCGCGATCGCCGAGGCTCTGGTCGCACACGCCGACGACCTCGTCGCCCTCGCCGACTCCGAGACTGCGCTCGGCACCCCGAGGCTGGAGGGCGAACTCGCCAGGGCCGCGGCCCAGGCCCGGTTCTACGGGGACGTCGCAGCGGAGGGCTCATTCCTCGGGGCGGTCCTCGATCACGCGGCGGGGACTCCGTCGGTGGATCTGCGCCGCCTCCACCACCCCCTCGGCCCGGTCGCCGTCTTCGGCGCGAGCAACTTCCCCTTCGGTTTCGGCGTTGTGGGGCACGACACCTGCTCCGCCTTGGCGGCGGGCTGTCCCGTGATCGTCAAGGCGCATCCGGCTCACCCACGCACCTCCCGGCGTATGGCCGAGGTGGTCGAGGACACCCTCCGGCGGGCCGGTGCGCCCGTGGGCACCTGCGGGCACGTCGTCGGATTCGACGCCGGCCTGGCCCTCGTGGACGCACCCGAGATCGCCGCCGTCGGGTTCACCGGCTCGCAACGTGGCGGCATGGCATTGGTGCAACGAGCGCAGGCTCGTGGGCAGGCCCCAGGCGCGACGGCGCGCCCGATCCCGGTCTACGCGGAGATGGGCACCGTCAACCCCGTCGTGGTCACCGAGGCCGCGATCGCGACCCGCGCGGACGAGATCGCCACCGGGTTCGCGGACTCGTTCACGCTGGGGTCCGGTCAGTTCTGCACGAAGCCCGGTCTCATGCTCGTGCCGGTCGGCAGCGACATGGCCGCCCGGGTCGACCAGGCAGCGGCCGGCCGCACAGGCCACGCGCTCACTGCGGGCATCGCCGACACCTACCGCGCGGGGCTGGCACGGCTGGAACGGGCCGGCGCCACCCCCCTTCGGCGCACCAACGTGACCGATGGCTTCGTCGTCGGCGCCACCGTGCTCGTCGCACCTGCCGCACGACTCACCCCCGGGTCAGCGATTCTCGACGAGTGCTTCGGCCCGGTGGCCGTCATCGTGAAGTACGCCGACCGTGCCGACCTCGATACATCACTGGCGACGCTGCAGCCAAGTCTGGCGGCGGCGTTGCACACCGGTGGTCCCGACGATCCCGACGTCCCCGGTCTGGTCGCCACCCTGTCCGGCCGGGTCGGGCGGGTCGTCGTCGACGGCTGGCCCACAGGAGTGGCGGTCACGTGGTCGCAGCACCACGGGGGGCCGTGGCCGGCGACGAGCCGCCCCGAAGCGACCAGCGTGGGGGCCGGCGCCCTCCAACGCTGGCTGCGTCCCGTGACCTACCAGGACGTCCCCGACCCTGCCCTGCCCAAGCCGTTGCGCGACAGCAACCCGTGGGGGGTGCCTCGCCGCGTCGACGGCATCCTCATCGACGGCACCCCGGAAGGAACATCGTGACCCTCCCCCTCGACGGCGTCCTCGTCGCCGATTTCTCCCGCGTCCTCGCAGGACCGCTCGCGACGATGACGCTCGCCGACCTCGGCGCCACGGTGATCAAGGTGGAGCGCCCCGGTACAGGTGATGACACCCGGGCCTGGGGTCCGCCCTGGCGCGACACCCCCGACGGTCGCGTGGCGACCTACTACGAGTCGGTCAACCGCGGCAAGCGCAGCGTCACCCTCGACCTCGCCGACGAGAACGACCGCAGGCCGGCGCTCGAACTCTGCCGCCGCGCGGACGTGTTCGTCGAGAACTTCCGTCCGGGCAGCCTCGACCGCTACGGCCTGGGCTATGAGCAGCTGCGCCTCGACAACCCGGGGCTGATCTACGCGTCCATCACGGGGTTCGGCGCCCACGCAGGCGCCGACATGCTCGGCTACGACTTCGTCGTGCAGGCCGTGGGTGGCCTGATGAGCATCACGGGCGAGGACGAGCCCATGAAGGCCGGAGTCGCCCTCGTCGACGTCCTCACCGGCAAGGACACCGCCATCGCCGTTCTCGGTGCCCTCGCCGCGCGCGAACGCACGGGGCGCGGATGCCACATCGAGATCCAGTTGCTGTCGAGCCTGCTCGCGGCTCTGGTCAACCAAGCCTCCGGATATCTGGGCGCCGGACGGGTGCCGGGTCGCATGGGTAACCGTCACCCCTCCATCGCCCCCTACGAGACCCTGCGCTGCCGGGACGGGCTGCTCGCGGTCGCGTGCGGCAACGACGGCCAGTTCCGGCGCCTGACCGAGGCGCTCGGCGTCGGCGACGTCGCCGATGACGAGCGGTTCGCGACGAATGCCGCCCGCGTCGGCCACCGCGAGCAGCTCGTCGCTGCCCTCGAGGCGGTGTTGCTCACCGACGACGCCGCAGCGTGGCAGCAGCGGCTGACCGAGGCCGGCGTACCCGCGGGCGGGGTCAACGACCTGGCGCAGGCGTTCGCACTCGCCGAGTCTCTCGGCCTGCACCCGGTGACCGACCTCGGCCCCGGCGCCGCCCGGCAGGTGCGCCATCCCGCCGTCTACAGCGAGGGGCTGCTCGCCACACCCACTCCACCCCCCACGCTGGGAGCCGACTCGGCCACCGTGCGCGAGTGGCTCGACGCGCCCGCGACCACCCCCTTGCCCTGACACAAGATCCCCTTTCCGCTCGACGCGATCACCGTCACCCGCCCACACCAGGAGCACCTCATGGCACATCATTCGGCCCCCAAGACCATCCACCCGCTCGACCTCGCCGACCTCGACGACTCACTCACGGAGGAGGAGAAGGCGATCCGCGAGACGGTCCGTCGTGTGTGCGCCGACCAGATCACTCCGCACGTCGGTGAGTGGTTCGAGAACGGCGATCTGCCCGACCCTCGTGGACTGGCCAGGAGTCTCGGCGAACTGGGGCTGCTCGGCATGCACCTCGAGGGCTACGGCTGCGCGGGCATGAGCGCCGTCGACTACGGCCTCGCCTGCTTGGAGCTGGAGGCGTGTGACTCGGGCATCCGGTCGCTGGTCAGCGTGCAGGGGTCGCTCGCGATGTTCGGGATCTGGCGATGGGGTAGCGAGGAGCACAAGCAGGAGTGGCTGCCCAGCATGGCCACGGGTGAGTCGATCGGCTGCTTCGGCCTGACCGAGCCCGACCACGGCTCCGACCCCGGCTCGATGCGCACCCGCGCGCGCCGCGACGGCGACGACTGGATCCTCAACGGGCGCAAGATGTGGATCACGAACGGTTCCATCGCCGACGTCGCCGTCGTGTGGGCCCAGACCGGGGACTCGGCCGCTGACATCCGCGGGTTCGTCGTGCCGACGAACACACCCGGTTTCTCTGCACCGCTCATCAAACACAAGGCGTCGCTGCGTGCATCGATCACGAGCGAGCTGGTCATGGAGGACGTGCGCCTGCCCGCGGCTGCTGCGTTTCCCGAGGTCCGCGGCCTGAAGGGCCCGCTGAGCTGCCTCAACGAGGCCCGCTACGGCATCGTCTGGGGATCCATGGGCGCCGCACGGTCGGCGTTCGAGGCCGCCCTGCGTTACTCGACCGAGCGCACCCAGTTCGGCGAACCCATCGCCCGCTTCCAGTTGACGCAGCGCAAGCTCACCCAAATGTCGGTTGAGCTCACGCTGGGCACGATGCTCGCTCTGCACTTGGGCCGCCGCAAGGACTCCGTCGGTTTGCGGCCGGAGCAGGTGAGCATCGGCAAGCTCAACAACGTGGAGAAGGCCCTCGACATCTGCCGCGCGGCCCGCACCATCCTCGGAGCCAACGGCATCTCCCACGAGTTCCCGATCATGCGGCACTCCGCCAACCTCGAATCGGTGCTGACGTATGAGGGCACCCCCGAGATGCACACGCTGATGATC
The DNA here is from genome assembly GCA_030538585.1 of Mobilicoccus sp. Taxonomy (GTDB): domain Bacteria; phylum Actinomycetota; class Actinomycetes; order Actinomycetales; family Dermatophilaceae; genus Mobilicoccus. Next base: position 3,664 of record JAUNTP010000053.1, on the reverse strand, counting down.
GGCAACGCCCTGACGGGAGTCCCCGCCTACCGCTGACGAGACGCCGGCTGCCAAGCGTGCTCCGGTCACACGGGTGGGGCCCCGCGAGAGTGCACTCGCTGGGCCCTTGGGGTGGGTTGATCAGGCGCGGAGGGTGAAGCCGCGCACGATCTGCTCCAGGCCGGAGGAGAGTCGGTTGAGCTCCTCGGCGGCCGAGAGGGTCTCGGCGGCACCGTTGGAAGTGTCCGTGGCGGTGCTGGCGACCGTGCTGATGTTGGACGCGATGCCGGAGGCGTTGCTCGCGGCGCCGTGGACCGACCGGCTCATCTCGTTGGTCGTTGCCGTCTGCTCCTCCACGGCGGAGGCGATCGTCGACTGGGTTTCGTTGATGCGGTTGATGATTTCGGAGATCTCGGCCAGCGCCGCGCTGGTGGCGGCGGCGTCGTCCTGGATGCCGAGCACGCGGGTCGAGATGTCCTCGGTCGCGGCGGCACTCTGCTGCGCCAGTTCCTTGACCTCACTGGCGACGACGGCGAAGCCCTTACCGGCCTCACCGGCGCGAGCGGCCTCGATCGTCGCGTTGAGCGCGAGGAGGTTGGTCTGCTCGGCGATGCTCGTGATGGCCTTCATGACCTCACCGATGCGGATCGAGGACTCCGACAGCTTGGTGACGATGCCGGCGGTCGCCTCGGCCGAGTGAACGGCCTCCTGAGCGACGCCGGTGGCGCGTGTCGCGGCCGTCGCGATCTCACGGATCGAGGACGACATCTCCTCGGTACCGGAGGCGACGGTGGAGACGCTGTCGCTCACGCCGCTGGCGGCGCCCGAGGCGCGTTCGGCCTCCGCGCGGGTCCGCGCCGAGGCCTGGTCGAGACGCTGCGCGGTGGACGTGAGCTGCGTCGAGGCTGCCGACAGGCCCTCGGCGTTGTTGCGGATCGAGGCGAGCACGTCGGCGACCTGGTCGTTCTGCGCGTTGAAGGCGTCGGCGAGGTCGTGCAGCTCCTCGACACCGCCCGGGGTGAGCGAGAACGTGAGGTCGCGCGGGTCGCGTCCGCGCAGCTCCTCGGCGTAGCGGCGCACGACGGCACCGAGCTGACGGTGGAACACCCAGAGGATGACGATGAGCGCGATCGACAGCAGGGCGGCGATGACCGCGAGCGCGATCTCGGTGAAGGAGCGCAGGAACTCGGTGCGCTCCGCCTCGGCCGTCACGCGTGCGCTCGTGGTGTCGTGGAACTGCGCGAGCGGGCCCATGATGCCCGCGACCTCGGCCTGGTACGCGTCGTTGTGCACGAGGTCCCGCGCCAGAGCGCGCTGGTCGTCGGACGACAGCGCGGCGTCGGCGCCGGAGAAGTCGAACTCACCCACCGCGGGCGGCATCTGAGCGACAGGCACGTCGTCGGCCTCGAGCATGAGCCGCATGGCGCGTGTCTCGGTGTTGACGAGGGTGCCGGAGTTCGCGCTGGCCTGGGCGACGAGGTCGAGTTCGGACTGCGGGGTGCCGAGCGACTCCAGGGTCTCGATGGCGCGGGCCTGGGTGCGGGTCTCGTTGATCTCCGTCCAGTACTGGTCGAGCCAGTCGCTGTCGCCGGTCGCGGTGTAGGCCCGGACGGTGTTGGTCAGAAAGCGGGAGGAGTCCTGCACGGCGTCGGCCGCGGTGATCGACTGTTCGCGGACGCTCGCGGCATGTTCCATCTGGTTCGTCGCCTGGATGTTGCCGACGACTGCGGCTCCGGTCAGGACCGTGAGACCGATGGCGGTACCCGCCGCGATCTTGGTGATGGTCGACTGCTTCACGTGCTTCCTCCAGGGCTACTGCGATACGTCGGTCGCGGCGTGGCAGGTGGCCGCGGGGGCTGGCAGCCCCCTCATCGACGTGGGCCCGACTCTTCTGAGATGCGCTATTTGCCTCAGGGCTGGGGGCGCCCACGCGCTTCGGGACTTCTGGCCTGACAGGGTGGGGGCATGGCCATGACGCAGGAGACGGTGCTGGAGGCGCTCCAGAGCCACGCCGCAGCGCTCGCGGACGCCCTCGGATCGGTGGAGGCGCACGCGCCCGTGGGCCCGGACCAGAAAAAGACGGTCCTCGACCTGGTCAATCGCATCACCGCAGATCAGCGAGCATGGGTGGGGCTGCTCGACGACTCGCCTCGGGCTGCGGACGCACCAGAGCAGGCCGAGACGATGCCGACGGCGACGCAGGCGCTACGCCAGGCTTCGGCAGAGCTAGTCCAGGCGCTGCGGGACAGCCCACTCGACCGGCTCGTCGGCGCGGGCGAGGCCGCAATGTCGGTCGCCGACATCACTCGCTCATGTGTGCATCAACTCTTCCTGCACCGCCTCGACATCGAGCGCGCCGGCGGCGACGGTGTCGTGCTGGACGCGTTGTGGTGCGCCGACGGTGTCGATGCGGCGCTCTCGGCCGCCTCACGGGTGCCCGATGACGCCGCGGTGGAGGTCGAGGACCGCCTCGTGCGCGTCGTCGCCTCCGATGTGGGCGTGACGTGGATCGCGGCGATGACGCACGTCACCGCCCGGCACGACGGTCGGCGGCACGCCCGGCAGGGAGTCCGGGTGGCCGAGCACGACCCTGCCGACGGCAGCGTGCGCCCCGCGGCCATCCTCACCGGCAGCGCTCAAGACCTGCTGTGCCTCGCGCACGGGCGTCCCACTCTGGAGAGCCCGCAGCGCGCCGGGGACGCCCGACTCCTGGAAGAGTTCGTCTCGGTGCTCACCACGCACCGTCCCTGACCGAAAGGACGCCCCATGGAGATCGCCGGAATCGCCGCGTTCCTCGCGGCCGGACTGCTCATCGCCTCGGTGCTCGTCAAGGACCCCGACACCACCCGCTATCTGCGTTTCGGCGCGGCGGCGGCCCTCATCGCGGGCGGCGTGTGGCTCGTCATCGTCATGGCGCCCGCCTTCCTGGCGGCGGGGTGAGCGCTCACCCGAGGAGGAGCGCGCCCCCCAACCCCACGCCGATCAGCACGGCCGTGACGAGGACGGCGAGCAGCACGGGCGCTCCCCCGACCTGACGCAGCGTCAACAGCCGCACACCGCAGCCGAGGGCGAACATGGCCGACGAGAGCAGCACCGTCTGGGCGACCTCGGCCCCGTCGATGACCGCTGGGGGCAGCACCCCGGTGCTGCGTAGTGCCACCGCAGCGATGAAACCCGCCACGAACACCGGAACCAGCGGGGGCAGGGTCCCCTCTCGGGAGCGTCGCATCCGCCACGACAGGGCGATCATCACCGGGGCGAGCAGCAGTACCCGCGCCAACTTGACGACGACGGCGGCGGCGAGCGCCCCCGACCCGACGATCCCGCCGGCGGCGACGACCTGGGCGACCTCGTGCGTGGAGGCCCCGATCCACACCCCGGCGGCCTGCTGGCCGACGCCGCTCACCCCGATGAGCAGCGGCAGAAGGGGGATCATGAGGGTGCCGCACACGACGACGAGGGCGAGGGAGGTGACGACGTCCTCGTCCTTGCGTTCGGGCACGACCTGTTCGGCGGCGGCAACCGCGGCGGCCCCGCAGATGGAGAACCCGGCCCCGATGAGCAGCCGCAAACCTGTCGGCACGCCGAGCGCGCGCCCGATCAGCTCCGAGGCGAGAAAACCGAGCACCACCGCGGCGATGACGACACCGACGACACCCCACCCCAGCGCGATGACGTCGCCGAG
>JAUNTP010000284.1 GCA_030538585.1 Mobilicoccus sp. | reverse complement strand
ACGAGCCGTGTCCGCGCCAGAGCACCTCGCCGGCCGCGCACAATTCGTCCAGCAGGTTCGGCGCATAATTGCGGACGCGCGCCGGCAGCACCAACGTCTCGACGGCGGACGCCGGCAGCACCACCCCAGCCAGTTGCTCGACGACCCGGAGCACCCCATCGGCACCCCGCAGCGACCCGACCCCCACGTTCTGCCAAACCGGGAGGAACGTCGCAAAGTCCTCCGGCGGCACGGGCTCGACCTCGGCGCGCAGTGCCGCCACCGAACGCCGGCGGATCAGCCGCAGCACGCCCGGGTCGACGTACTCGGTGTGGTCGTCGAACCTGGCCCCATCGCCGAAATCGATGCCGGGCGGGGTGAACTCGCCGCGCACCAAGCGTCCGTCGCTCACCAAACGGCGCAGCGTCTGGTCGACGATCGAGACCCCGAGCCCGAACCTCACCGCGATCGCGTCGGGAGTGAACGGCAGGTGTGTGCGGGCGTACCGCACGAGCAAGTCGCCGAACGGATCGCTCACCGGCTCCAGGAACGTGTGCGGGAGCCCCGGAGGCAGGGCCACCCCGAAGGCATCGCGGAGGCGTCCCGCATCCTCGGCGATGGCCCACCGGGTCTCGCCGTCGGGGGCGCGGGTGGCGAAAATGCGGCGAGAGGCGTCCAGTTCAGCGAGCCAACCGGGCGTGGCGGCGGGATCAGCGGACCGCTGACTCAACTCGTCCTCCGACAACGGACCCAGCGTGCGCAGCAGATCGGTGAGTTCATCGACGTCGCGCGCCCGCCGCGACTCTGCGAGATGCTGCAGCTCGCTGCGGGTGCGGATCAAGGCGTCGTGGTCGAGCAGGTCGCGCAGGCTCAAGCCCTCGGCCGTCCCGAGCAGTTCGGCCAGCAGATCGGGGTCGAGCGACAACGCCGCCGCCCGCTTCTCGGCGAGCGGCTGATCTCCTTCGTACAGGTACTGGGCGACGTAGCCGAACAGCAGCGACGACGCGAACGGGCTCGGGCGCGGCGTGGTGACCTCGACGACCTGGATGTCCCGGCTCGCGATGCGGCGCATCAACGAAACCAGTTCCGGCAGGTCGTAGACGTCTTGGAGACACTCGCGCACAGCCTCCAGCACGATCGGGAAGCCGGGATAGTTCGACGCCACCTCCAACAGTGCCGCGGAGCGCTGACGTTGCTGCCACAAGGCCTGACGGTGCCCCGGGCGTCGGTTCGGCAGCAGCAGCGCCCGGCCGGCGCACTCGCGGAAGCGCGACGCGAACAGCGCAGACCCGCCCACTTGATCGGTGACCAGCGCGGTGACCTCGTCGGGGTCCAGCAGGATGTGTTCGAGCAGGTCCGTCAATCCCTGGGAGTGTTGACCCCCCTCATCCGTGGCCAATCCTCCCAGGGATTCGTCGAACCCCATGTCGGGCAGCCGCAACACGATGCCGTCGTCGGCGTGCATCGCCTGCACATCCACCCCGTACCGCTCGCGCAGCCGCGCGCTGATGGCCAGCGCCCACGGCGCATGCACCCGCGCGCCGTAGGGGGAGTGGATGACGATGCGCCAATCACCCAGTTCATCGGTGAACCGCTCCACCACGATCTGCCGATCGGTGGGCACGGCCCCGGTCACGTCGCGTTGCTCGCCCACGTAGGCGATCAGGTTGGTTGCCGCCAGCTCATCCAGCCCCGCCGCCCGCAACCGGGCCGTCGCCTCCGGCGCCGACAGGCCGGAGATCTCCCGGACGAACCCACCCAACGCTCCGCCGAGTTCGGCCGGACGACCGATGGTGTCGCCCTTCCAGAACGGCAGTCGCCCCGGCTGGCCTGGGGCGGGCGAGACCAGCACCTGGTCGTGGGTGATGTCCTCGATGCGCCACGTCGAGGTGCCCAACGTGATCACGTCGCCGACGCGCGACTCGTAGACCATCTCCTCATCGAGCTCCCCGACCCGACGCCCGGGACCGTCGCCGGCGATGAACACACCGAACAGTCCACGATCGGGAATCGTCCCCCCATTGGTGACGGCGATGCGCTGGGCGCCGCGGCGTCCGGTGAGCGTGCCGGTGACGCGATCCCACACCAGCCGCGGACGGAGCTCGGCGAACTCCTCGGCCGGATAACGCCCGGCCAGCATGTCGAGCGTCGCCTCCAGAACGCCCCGGGACAAGGTCGCATACGGCGCCGCCCGGCGCACCAAGGTGTGCAGGTCCTCCACGGTCCAGTCGTCCAGCGACACCATCGCGACGATCTGCTGAGCCAGCACGTCCAGCGGGTTCGCGGGGATGGCCAGCGCCTCGATCGCGCCGGCCCGCATGCGCTCCACGATCACGCTCGACGCCACCAGATCGCCCCGGTACTTGGGGAAGAACACGCCCCGCGACGTCGCGCCCACTTGGTGCCCTGCGCGTCCGACGCGCTGCAGGCCGGATGCCACCGACGGCGGCGCCTCCACCTGCACGACGAGGTCGACGGCGCCCATGTCGATGCCGAGTTCCAGCGAGGAGGTCGCCACCACCGCGGGCAGCTGCCCGGCCTTGAGCGCCTCCTCGGTCTGCTTGCGCTGGTCGTGGGACACCGAGCCGTGGTGTGCCCGCGCGATCACCGTCGACGGCGCCGAGGACGCACCTGCCTGCCCCATCATCTGGGCCGGGACGGCCTTTTCTGCCGCGGGCTCACCGGCCCGCTCGTCGGCGATCTCGTTCAGTCGTCCGGTGAGGCGCTCGGCGAGACGACGCGAGTTCGCGA
>JAUNTP010000283.1 GCA_030538585.1 Mobilicoccus sp. | reverse complement strand
CCTTGAGCTGCTCCTTGTGCTCGACACCGAAGCGCTGCTCCTCGTCGATGACGACGAGCCCGAGGTCCTTGAACCGCACCTTGGAGGTGAGCAGCGCGTGCGTGCCGATCACGAGGTCGACGCTGCCGTCGGCGAGCCCGTCGATGACGGCCTGCGCCTCCTTGGCGCTCTGGAACCGGGAGAGCGCCTTGACGGTGACGGGGAACTGGGCGTACCGCTCGGAGAAGGTCTGGAAATGCTGCTGCACGAGCAGGGTCGTCGGCACGAGCACCGCCACCTGCTTGCCGTCCTGCACCGCCTTGAACGCGGCGCGCACCGCGATCTCGGTCTTGCCGTAGCCGACGTCGCCGCAGATGAGGCGGTCCATGGGGACGGTCTTCTCCATGTCCTCCTTGACCTCGTCGATGCTGCTGAGCTGGTCGGCGGTTTCGACGTGGGCGAAGGCGTCCTCCAGCTCGCGCTGCCAGGGCGAGTCCGGCCCGAACGCGTGGCCCTCGGTCGCCATCCGCGCGCTGTAGAGGCGGATGAGTTCGCCCGCGATCTGGCGCACGTGCTTGCGGGCTCGCGACTTGGTCTTCTGCCAGTCGGCACCGCCGAGCTTGTTGAGGCTGGGCGCCTCGCCGCCGACGTAGCGGGTGATCTGGTCGAGCTGGTCGGTGGGCACGAAGAGGCGGTCGCCAGGCTGGCCACGCTTGGAGCTGGCGTATTCGATGACGACGTATTCGCGAGTGGCGCCTTGGACGGTCCGCTGCATCATCTCGACGAACTTGCCGACGCCGTGTTGTTCGTGGACGACGTGGTCGCCGGGACGCAGCGAGAGCGGGTCGACCTGGCCGCGGCGCCGCGAGGGCATCCGGCGCATGTCGCGGGTGTTACCGCCCGCGCCCGCGCCGGTGTTGCCGACGAGGTCGGTCTCGGTGATGACGACCAGGTCGGCACCGGGCACGACGACGCCGCGCGGCAGCCGGCCGGTGGCGATGTGGACGATGCCGGGCTCGGGCTCGGCGCCCTCGTCGGGAACGATGCGGTGCGGCACCTCGGCCTCGGCGAGATGTTCGGCGAGTCGGCGTCCGAACCCGTGGCCCTCGGTGACGGCGACGACGCGCTGCTGTTCCCCGGTCCAGCGCCGCAGGTCGGCGACGGCGGACTCGCTGTCGCCGCGGTAGCCGTCGATGTCGGAGCTCTCGACCCGCAGGGTGAGGACGGCGTCGTCGACGTCGATGCTGCTCGCGGGGATGTCGGCGACCTCCTCGCCCTCGGCGGGTTCGCCGTCGACGAGGGGCGCGGAACCGAAGCTGGAGAACGTCCACCAGGGCAGACCGGCAGTGAGGGATCGGCCACGCACCTGGGCGAGGGTGAGGTAGCTCGCCTGGTCGAGCACCCCGCGCAGGTCGACGGGCACGTGGTTGCCGGCGGCGGCGTTCGACCAGCTCGCTTCGAGGAACTCCTCGCTCGTGGCCACGAGGTCGTGGGCGCGGGAGCGGATGCGTTCGGGATCGAGCAGGACGACTCGGGACTGCTCGGGCAGGACGTCGAGAAGGGTCTCCATACCGTCGACGAGGGCCGGCATGAACGACTCCATGCCCTCGACGGCGATGCCTTCGGCGACCTTGCCGAGCAGGTCGGCGACGCCGGGCAGGCTCGCGGCGAGCTGCCGCGCGCGTTCGCGCACGGACTCCGTCAGCAGGAGTTCGCGGCAGGGCGGCGCCCACAGGCCACCCTCGACGACGTCGAGGCTGCGCTGGTCGGCGACGGCGAAGCTGCGGATCTCCTCGATCTCGTCGCCGAAGAACTCCAGGCGCAGCGGATGCTGCTCAGTGGGCGGGAAGATGTCGAGCACACCGCCGCGTACGGCGAACTCGCCGCGGCGTTCGACGAGGTCGGTGCGGGTGTAGGCGGCGCCGGCGAGGTCTTCGACCATCTGCTCCAGCGGGTACTCCTGCCCCGCCCGCGCGGACACCGGCGCGAGGTCGCCCAGGCCCGCGGCGATGGGCTGCAGGAGCGCACGGATGGGGGCGACGACGACGTCGAGGGGGCCGTGCTCGGCGGCGTCGGGGTGGGCGAGACGGCGCAGCACGGCGAGGCGTCGGCCGACGGTGTCGCTGCGGGGGCTGAGGCGTTCGTGCGGCAAGGTCTCCCAGCTGGGAAAGTCGGCCAGGCGTTCGGCCGGCATGAAGCAGGCGAGGGCCGCGACGAGGTCTTCGGCCTCACGGCCGGTGGCGGTGACGGCGAGCACGGTCCCGTCACCGGCGCGGGCCGAGCTGAGCGCAGCGAGCAGGGCGGGCCGGAGACCGGGGGCGACGGTGACGTCGACGAGGGCGGAGTCGGGCCCGTGCTCGCGCGCGAGGTCGAGGGCGCGACCGACGGCCGGGTCGGTGCGCACCACGTCGACGAGTGGGGCAAGGCTCACGAAACTCTCCTGTCGGACCGGGCGCGCGGGCAGCCGTCCGCGTCGCCCTCAAGGGTAGGACCGCCCACCGACACCCCATCCCCCACCACCCCCGAGTTGGTCGAGGAGCGAAGCGTCTCGAGACCACCGCCCACGGCAGCACGCAAAGTCTCGATGGTCTCGAGACGTCGCTGCGCTCCTCCTCGACCAACGGTGAGGTGGGGGCGAGACCATCACGCACGTCCCCCCACCCGTTGGTCGAGGAGCGAAGCGTCTCGAGACCACCCCCACGACACCACGCAAAATCTCGATGGTCTCGAGACGTCGCTGCGCTCCTCCTCGACCAACGGTGAGGTGGGG
>JAUNTP010000052.1 GCA_030538585.1 Mobilicoccus sp. | reverse complement strand
AAGGCGCTCACCTGCCCGGTCTTGAGGGTGCGATCCGGCGCCCGGAACGACAAGCGGAACGCCAGGGACTTCTTGCCCTCGTCGATCTGGTCGCCCCGGTAGACGTCGAAGAGGGCGAGGGATTCGAGTGAGTCACCGGCGCCGCCGCGGAGGGCCGCCTCGACGTCTCCGGCGGGCACGGTGTCGTCGACGACGAGCGCGACGTCGGTGTGTGCGACCGGGTAGGTCGACAGCTCGGTCGCGGTGACGACCTCGCCGCCGGCGGTCGTGAGGGCCGCGAGGTCGAGCTCGGCGGCGCAGGTGCGTGCGGTGAGCTCGAGGGCGGTGACGACGTGCGGGTGCACCTCGCCGGCGTGGCCCACCACCTCACCGTCGCGCGGTCCGCCGTCGACGACGAGCTCGGCACAGCGTCCGGGGTGCCACGGCGCCACCTGCGCCGCGCGCGGCCGCAGCCGGACCCCGAGAGCGGCCCCCAGCTCGACGGCGGCGCTGATCGCATCCGTGGCCTCGACGACGCGTGCCGGACCCCACGGCCCGGCAGGCACGGCCTGGCCGGCGAGGACGAACGCGACGTGCCGCGGCTGCTCGGGAACCGCGGCCTCGATCTCATCCAGGGTCGCCTCGCTCGGGCGCACACCGACCGCAGGCACGGGCGCGGCGTCGTCGGTGACGGGCCGGAACACGAGCCCGGTCTCGTACAGGGCGAGGTCGGTGGCGCCGCGGCCGTGGTTGAGGCGCGCCACGGGCAGCAGCGTCTGCAGCAGCGTCGTGCGCATGAGCGGTGCCTCGTCCGAGAGCGGGTTGGCCAGGCGCAGGGCTCGACGTCGGGCGTCGTCTACTTCGTAACCGTGCCGGTCGAACGCGGTTTCCCCGACGAACGGGTAGGACCACACCTCGGTGAGGCCCAGCCCCGTGAGCACGGAGCCGACGACGCGGTGCAGGCGCTGGCTGCGGGTGAGGCCGCGACCGCCGGGGGCGGTGGGCAGCACCGAGGGGATGCGGTCGTACCCCCGCAGGCGGGCGACCTCCTCGACGAGGTCTGGGCCGTCGAGCAGGTCGGGCCGCCACGAGGGCGCGGTGACGAGCACGCGGGAAAAACCATGCTCGTCTGCCTCGTCGCCGGTCTCCTGCACCGCGCAACCGATGGCGCGCAGACGCGTGAGCACGGCGTCATGGTCGAGTCCGTCGGGCACGCCTCCGTCACCGCGCGCAGGCTCGATGAGCTGCCACGCCTCGCGGGTGTGGAAGGCGATGGCCTCCGGTGCGACCGTGTGGTCGACGTCGGTGACACCCTCGGCGGTGCCGCCGCCCAGCTCGATGAGGAGGTCGACCGCGAGCTGCGCCACGACAGGGGCGAGTTGGGGGTCGACGCCGCGCTCGAAGCGGCGGCTGGCCTCGGTGGAGAGCTTGTGGCGGCGCGAGCTGCGCGCCACGCTCACCGGGTCGAAGTGGGCTGACTCCACGAGGATGTTCGAGGTGCTGTCGGTGACCTCGGAGGTCTCCCCGCCCATGACACCGGCGATGGCGAGCGGCGTGGTGCCGCCGTCGGTGATGAGCAGGTCTTCGGGGTGCAGGGTGCGCTCGACGTCGTCGAGGGTGCGCAACGTCTCCCCCGCCCGGGCCCGCCGGACCTCGATGGAGCCCGAGAGAGTGTCGAGGTCGAACGCGTGCAGCGGCTGCCCCGTGAGGAGCATGAGGTAGTTCGTGATGTCCACGGTGAGGGAGATGGGCCGCATGCCCATCGCCGTGAGCCGGTCGGCCATCCACGACGGGGTGGGCGCGGTGGGGTCGACGCCGCGCACGATGCGCGCGACGTACCGGTCGCACCCGGCGTTGCCGTGGATGGGCGCGTCGTCGACCAGGCGCACCTCGTAGCCGTCGCCGCTCGTGGGCGCGACGTCGACGCCGCTCGCGGGGTCGGCGAAGGTGTCGAGGCCGCGAGAGAGTGCGTACTCGCGCGCGATGCCGCGCATCGAGAAGCAGTAGCCGCGGTCGGGGGTGACGTTGACCTCGACGGTCTCGGCGTCGAGGCCGAGCAGGGCGATGGCGTCGTCGCCCGGCTGCACACCCTCCAGGGCCTCGGGGCGGTCGGCAAAGTACTCGGTGAGCACGATGATGCCGTCGTGATCCTGCCCCAGCCCGAGTTCAAGGGAGGAGCAGATCATGCCGTGGCTCATGTGCCCGTAGGTCTTGCGCGCGCCGATCGCGAAGTTACCGGGCAGCACGCCGCCGGGCAGGATGCAGACGACGAGGTCGCCGGCGCCGAAGTTGTGGGCGCCGCAGACGATCTCCTGGGTGACCGAGGGGTCCCCGCCGGCGTCGGCGCGCTGGCCGTGATTGCCGACGTCGACGTGGCAGAAGTGGATGGTCTTGCCGTTCTTCTGCGGCTCGTCGGTGACGTCGAGGACACGCCCGACCACGAGCGGGCCGGTGATCTCGCCACCGCGGATCGACTCCTCTTCGAGGCCGACCCGCACGAGGTCGGCCGCCACCTGCTCACCGGTGACGTTCCCTGTCTCACCCACCAGCTGCGTGAGCCATTCGACGGGTGCCAGCATCAGATCTCCATTCCGAACTGCGCGGAGAACCGCGCGTCGCCTTCGACGAGGTCGTGCATGTCGGTGACGCCGTGCCGCAGCATGACGGCACGGTCGATGCCCATGCCGAACGCGAAACCGGTGACCTCGGGGTCGTGGATGCCCGCGGCGCGCAGGACGTTGCGGTTGACCATGCCGCAGCCGCCCCACTCGATCCAGCCGGCGCCGCCCTTCTTCTGCGGGAACCACAGGTCCATCTCGGCGCTGGGCTCGGTGAAGGGGAAGAACGACGGTCGCAGACGCGTGGTGGCCTCGGGACCGAAGAGGGCGCGCGCGAAGTGGTCGAGGGTGCCCTTGAGGTGCGCCATCGTGAGGCCGCGGTCGACCGCGAGCCCCTCGATCTGGTGGAAGACCGGGGTGTGCGTCGCGTCGAGCTCGTCGGTGCGGTAGACCCGGCCCGGCACGGCGACGTACAGCGGCAACTCCCGCTCCAGCAGGGAGGTGTCACGCTGCAGCAGCGTGCGCGCCTGGACCGGGGAGGTGTGCGTGCGCAGCACCAGGCCTGAGGTGGGCGGGTCGACGAAGAACGTGTCCTGCATCTCGCGCGCCGGGTGGTCGGGCGCGAAGTTGAGGGCGTCGAAGTTGTACCACTCGGCCTCGACCTCGGGGCCCTCGGCAATCTCCCAGCCCATGCCGGTGAAGATGTCGGCGATGCGCTCGCTGAGCAGGCTCACCGGGTGGCGGGAGCCCAGGGTGCGGTGCGGGGTGGTGACGGTGACGTCGATGGTGTCGCCCTCGAGCATCGCGGCGTCACGCTCGGCCTCCAGCACGCTCTGCCGCTCCTTGAGGGCGGCGCCGATGCGGCCGCGCGCCTGCCCGACGCGCTTCCCGGCCTCGGCTTTCGCGCTGGGCGGCAAGGCCCCGATCTCGCGGTTGGCGAGCGCGAGGGGGCTCTTCTCGCCGGCGTGAGCAAGCCGAGCCTCCTTGAGCGCGTCGAGATCGGCCGCCGCAGCGATGGCCGCGAGAGCGGCTTCTACGTCGGCGTCGATCTGTTGCGGATCGAGGGCGCTGACCTCGACGGGATCGTACGAAGTGTTGGGTCCAGACACGTCCCCGATCCTAAAGGGGCCCACCGACAAGCCACGACGAGGTTTCGCGGCGTGGACCGCCGCCCAGGCAAACCCAGGCGTGACCACCCGCTCCCGTTGGTCGAGGAGGAGCGCAGCGACGTCTCGAGACCATCTCGCCTCAACGGAGCGGGCCCACCCCGTTGGTCGAGGAGCGAGCGAAGCGAGCGTCTCGAGACCACCGTGCGTTGACGGGGTGGCGGTCATGGTCGTTCGGGTGAGCGCGTCGGCCGGGGGTGGTCTCGAGACGCTTCGCTCCTCCGCCGGATTGAGGAGCGAAGCGTCTCGAAATCGACCAACGGGGAATGGTCTCGAGACGCTTCGCTCCTCGACCAACGGGGGGGCCGGGCGAGGCCGACTCAGCCGCCAGGGACTCCGGGGAGGGTGAAGCGGAACAGGGCGCCGCCTTGGGGGGCGCGGCCGACGGTGATGGTGCCGCCGTGCGCCTCGACCAGGCCGCGCACGAGGTAGAGGCCGAGGCCGGTGCTGCCGCGGCGGGAGCCGTGCCAGAACTTGCTGAACACCACCGCGTACTGGTCGGGGCGGATGCCGTCGCCCTCGTCCGCGACGGACACCGCCCACCCGGCCTCGTCCGGTTCGAGGACGACGTACACGGTGCCCGCGCCGTGGCGGACGGCGTTCTCGAGGAGGTTGGTGACGATCTGATCGACCCGGTCGGGGTCGGCCCACACGAGCGGGTCGTCGCCGCGGACGTCGATGCGGAACCGGCTGGGGTCCAACCCGGTGGCTGTGAGACGGCCCGCGCACCGTCGTGCGACGTCGAGCAGGTCGACGGGTTGCGGTTCGAGGCGCAGCCGGGAGGCGTCCAGACGCGACACGTCGAGGAGCTCGTGGATGAGCCTGGCGAGGCGTTCGGAGTCGGCCTCGATGGCCTCGATCATGAGGTGTTTCTGCTCGTCGCTGAACCGGTCCCACCGTTGCAGCAGCGTCGTGGAGAACCCCTTGACCGAGGCCAGCGGACCGCGGAGTTCGTGCGCGACGAGGGAGATGAGCTCGGCGTTCTCGGCCTCGGCGCGACGCCGGGAGTCCGTGTCGCGCAGGGCCACGAGGACCCGTGTCACCGGTCCGCCGCGCACTTCGCGCAGAAAACTCATGGTGACGAGCACCGGGCCGCGCCCCAGCAGGGTGAGGGTGCGTTCGCGGTGCCCGGTGCGGATGTCGAGGCCGTTCCACGGGTCGATGCACGCCCACCACGAGCGTCCGGTGTCCTCTTGCAGGGGGCACGCGATGTCGACGTCTTCACCGACGAGTTCGGAGGCAGGACGACCGATGAGGGCGACCGCGCGAGGGTTGACCACCTCGACGCGGCGGTCGGCACCAACGACGACGACACCGTCGGGGAAGCTGCTCAGCACCTCATCGGCCGAGCACCCCCCGGACAGCTCCTCGTCGCTCACATGGGCACCGTATCGGGATCGCGCCCGGAAGCCGACCCGCCACGGGGGCGAGATCGCGCCGATTCATAGAGACACACGGTGGCGGCCATGGCGAGGTTGAGGGACTCGGCGCGGCCGTGGATGGGGACGCGGACGACGTCGTCGCAGGCGGCTCGCAACTCGGCCGGCAATCCCCACGCCTCGTTGCCGAAAACCCATGCGTGGGCGCGCTGCAGGTCGGCGTCGCCGAGGAGGGTGTCGCCCGCGCCGTCGGCCGCGATCGTCGCCAGATCTGCGGCGCGGCAGGCGGCGAGGACGTCCTCGACGGGGACCCCGACGACGACGGGAACGTGGAAGAGGGAGCCCGCGGTGGAGCGCACGACTTTGGGGTTGTACACGTCGACGCTGGCGGAGGTGAGGACGACGGCGTCGGCACCGGCAGCGTCCGCGCAGCGCAGGACGGTGCCGGCGTTGCCGGGGTCGCGGACGTGCGCGAGGACGGCGAGCGTCCGCGGGCGCGCAGCGAGGACGTCGACGAGCGGCACGTCGAGCATCGTGCACACGGCGAGGATGCCTTGGGAGGTCTCAGCGTCGCCCATGGTGGCGAGCACCTCGGGGCTCGCCTCGTGCACATAGAGCGACGCCGAGCGCGCCGCGTGGGCGATGTCGGCGACGCGGTCACTCGCCGCGGGGTCGACGTAGACGTCCCGCACGAGATCGGGGCGGTGGCGGACCGCCTCCTCGACCCCCTGCGGTCCTTCGACGAGAAAGAGCCCTTCGCGGGCCCGGACAGCACGACGGGCCAGGGCCGCCACCTTGCGCACGCGCGCGGCGCGCGGGTTGGTGAGCGGATCCCTGGCCTGCGTCACCGGCGGCCTGGCTCAGGCAGCGTCGGTCTTGGCGTCGGTCGCGGGCACGTTGGCCTTGGCGATCTCGACGAGCGCGGCGAACGCGTTCGGGTCGTTGACGGCAAGCTCGGCGAGCATGCGACGGTCGACCTCGACCTCGGCGGCCTTGAGGCCCTGGATGAAGCGGTTGTACGTCATGCCGTTGGCGCGGGCCGCAGCGTTGATGCGCTGGATCCACAGGCGACGGAAGTCACCCTTGCGGGCCTTGCGGTCGCGGTAGGCGTAGACGAGGGAGTGGGTGACCTGCTCCTTCGCCTTGCGGTAGAGGCGGGACCGCTGACCGCGGTAGCCGCTGGCGCGCTCGAGGGTAACCCGGCGCTTCTTCTGGGCGTTCACTGCCCGCTTCACGCGTGCCACGTGATGTCTCCTTGTGTTGCGAAATGTTCAGGTGGGCTGCTGCGCGGCGCTTGTCGATCAGGCGCGCAGCGGGCGGCTCACTTGCCGAGGAGCTTCTTGACCTTCTTGGCGTCCTGCGGCGCGAGCTCGACGTCGTTGGCAATGCGACGCTTGAACTTGCTCGACTTGCGCTCGAGCAGGTGACGACCGCCGGCCTGCTCGCGCATGACCTTGCCCTTGCCCGTGATGCGGAAACGCTTCTTCGTTCCGCTGTGGCTCTTCATCTTCGGCATGGTGCCGTCTCCTTAGGAGTCTGTCGTTGTCGTCCTGCCCGTCGCACTGGGCGACCGGCGATGGTCGGGTCGGTCAGGACCCGGCGGGCGCCGTCTGCTCGGCGTCCTGGGTGGCGGCCTCGTCGCGCTTGCGGCGCTGCTGGGCCTTCGCCTCGGCCTTCTTCTTGGTGGGTCCGAGGACCATGATCATGTTGCGGCCGTCCTGCTTAGGAGCGCTCTCGACGAACCCGATCTCGGCGACGTCCTCAGCGAGGCGCTGCAGGAGCCGGAACCCGAGTTCGGGGCGGGACTGCTCGCGGCCACGGAACATGATGGTCACCTTGACCTTGTCGCCCGCGTTGAGAAACCGCTCGACGTGGCCTTTCTTGGTGCCGTAGTCGTGCGGGTCGATCTTGGGGCGAAGCTTGATCTCCTTGATGACGGTGTTGACCTGGTTCTTGCGGGCCTCACGCGCCTTCAGGGCGGCTTCGTACTTGTACTTCCCGTAGTCCATGAGCTTGCAGACCGGCGGGTTGGCCATGGGGGCCACCTCGACGAGGTCGAGGTCGACCTCTCCGGCCAGTCGCAGGGCTTCGTCGATGAGGACGATGCCGACCTGCTCACCGTTGGGTCCGACGAGCCGCACCTTGGGGACGCGGATCCGGTCGTTGATACGGGCTTCGCTGATGTCGAGCTCCTTGCTTCGAGGATGTCGTTTCGGGGCGGGTCATCGCCTACCTAAAACGACGATGGCCCTTCGCGGTACCCCGCGAAAGGCCGAATCACCACCGCTGCCAGCACCGTCCCGTGCGGGAACGGCTGACCTGACGGACCCCCCGTGGCGGGGGATCTGCGACCCGGTGACCTGAGGCGGACACAGGGTGGAAGCGTGGTGAGCGGCTTCTCTTGGGGCGATCGAGCCTGGCGCGCTCCCCGCGGGGAAACCGCGTGGGTCGGCTAGGCACGACCGATCACGGACCAGGGTAACAGCACGCGCCCGGTCGGGACGAATCCGCCCCACAGGCGCCCCCGGGCCCCGAGACATCGACCGAGCCTATGGCACTCATCCGGGAATCTACCCCCCGATTCGCCTCCGCCCGGTGGCCGGCCAGGCGCCGCGGGCCTAGTGTCGACAGAGACATCATCCGCCACACCGATGTAGAGGAGAGCGCCATGACCCAGCCAGAGACGCCTCGATCCGGAGACATGCCGGGGGGCGCTTCGGTCGACACCAGCGGCTCCCGTCAAGCCCACGGTGCCCCCACTGTCAGCGACCGGCACTCGCTGTCGGTCGGCGCCAACGGCCCGCTTCTGCTTCACGACACCCGCCTCGTGGACCAGATGGCCAAGTTCAACCGGTCGAACATCCCCGAGCGCAAGCCGCACGCCAAGGGCTCCGGCGCCTGGGGCACCTTCGAGGTCACCGCCGACGTGTCCGAGTACACGCGCGCCGCGGTGTTCCAGCCGGGCACGACGACCGAGATGATCGCCCGCTTCTCCACGGTGGCCGGCGAGCTCGGCTCCCCCGACACCTGGCGTGACGTGCGCGGCTTCTCGGTGCGCTTCTACACCACGGAGGGCAACCTCGACGTCGTCGGCAACAACACGCCGGTCTTCTTCGTGCGCGACCCCATGAAGTTCCAGCACTTCATCCGCAGCCAGAAGCGCCTCGCCGCCTCCGGCCTGCGCGACAACCACATGCAGTGGGACTTCTGGAGCCTCACCCCCGAATCCGCTCACCAGGTCACCTACCTCATGGGCGACCGCGGCCTGCCGCGTAGCTGGCGCTTCATGAACGGCTACGGCTCGCACACCTACCTGTGGTCGAACGCTCGCGGCGAGAAGCACTGGGTCAAGTACCACTTCCACTCCGACCAGGGCGTGCAGAACCTCACCGGTGAGCAGGCCGAGAAGATCGCCGGAGCCGACGCCGACTTCCACCGCCGCGACCTCTTCGAGGCCATCGAGCGTGGCGAGCACCCGAGCTGGACGCTGTCGGTGCAGCTCATGCCCTACGAGGACGCCAAGACCTACCGGTTCAACCCGTTCGACCTCACCAAGGTGTGGCCGCACGAGGACTACCCGCTGCACGAGGTCGGGCGGATGACGTTGAACCGCAACCCGAAGAACCACTTCGCCGAGATCGAGCAGGCCGCGTTCGCGCCCAGCCACACCGTTCCCGGCATCGGCTTCTCCCCCGACAAGATGCTGCTCGCGCGCGTGTTCAGCTACGCGGACGCCGCGCGCGCCCGCATCGGCACCCACAACGAGCAGCTCCCGGTCAACCAGCCGCGTGGGGTCGAGGGGTACGAGAACGGCCTCGACACGTACAACTTCGACGGCCACATGAACTACGAGCAGTTCGGTGACGACGGAGCCACCTACGCACCCAACAGCGAAGGTCGTCCGTTCTCGAACGAGGAGGGCCCGGACGAGGTCGGCTGGGAGGCCGACGGTGACATCGTGCGCTCCGCCTACGAGCTGCACCCCGAGGACGACGACTGGGGCCAGGCGGGCGCGCTCGTGCGCGACGTCTGGAACGACGAGCAGCGTCAGCGCTTCTGCGAGACGGTCGCCGGCCACCTGCTCGGTGGGGTCACCGGCGAGGTGCTCGAGCGCGCGTTCTGGTACTGGGACCAGGTCGACGCCGAGTGCGGCGCGAAGATCCGCGAGCTCGTCGGCAAGGACGCCGGGGGCGACAACCCCGGCGGCGAGGACGACGAGGCCAAGCAGCGCGCCGAGGAGACCTACCTCGTCGAGCCGAAGACCCAAGCCGGCAACTGACACCAGGCCGCCGACCGCTTGAAGGCCGGTGAGCCCCCCGCGGGCTCACCGGCCTTCACCATCATGACCTATCTTGGACGCGACGTGGACACTCGTCCAACTAGGAAGACACGTCGTCAGCGACCGACGATCTTCAGCAACCCGAGAGCGCGCGGGTCACGCATCAGCGGGGCGGAGGACGACGGCGAGGTCATCGATGCGGATGCGGACCTCCGGGTCGGCGGCCAGGCGTTCCCCCACCGCCGCGACGATGGCCTCGACGCGCTGCTGCGTCAGCCCCGCCTCCAGGGTGAGCACGAGCCGCACCACCCCCGCACCGTGGTGCGTCGCGCCGTCCTCCGCACGCGCCGAGGTGAGCCCGCTGATCCCCTGTCCGGCCTCCGCGACGGCCAGGCGCACCACCGGGTCCTCATGCGGGGGCATCCACTCCCGCTCCTGCGCCAGCGCCCACACGTGCGACAGCGGCAACGCCACCGCATGCGGCGAGCCCAAGTCGACCAACAGCGTGTCGCACCCGTCCTCGATCGCCGACCGCGCCACGTCCGGAACATGATTCGGGCTCGGCCGCGCCTGCGGATCCCACGTCGCGAGTGCCTCGACCCCGGTGAACACCGGCATCGCCTTCGACCCGTCCTTGCCGGTCAACGTCACCGTCGCCATCTCCGTGCCGCCACCGGCATGCTCATGCCCGTCGTGGTCATGCCCGTCGTCAACGTGGTCATCACCGTGGGCGCCCTCGCCGTGGTGCCGCGCCCGCTCCCCCGGCGGCGTCGCCACCACGGGCACGAGGATGCGCGCCGAGCGCAGCACGCGCAACGCCTCGGCGACGTCCGGGGCGGCCTCCGTGGCGAGCATCCGCGTCAGCGCCTCGATCACGCGCGGGTCGGATGCGCCGGTGTCGCCGGAGAATCCCGGGTCGCTCAGCTCCCGGCCCTGAAACGGGATGCCGCCGCTGTCCAGCTCACTCACGGGCGCCCCGCCACGTCGAGCGCCTCCGGGAGCGTGAACGCGCCCTTGTAGAGGGCCGATCCGACGATGGCGCCCTCCACTCCGAGCGGCACCAGCTCGCGCAACGCGACGAGATCCTCCAGCGTCGACACCCCACCGGAGGCGACGACCGGCCGGTCGGTGCGCTCGCACACCTCGCGCAGCAAGGCCAGGTTGGGGCCCGCGAGCATGCCGTCCTTGGCGACGTCGGTGACGACGTAGCGGCTGCACCCCTCGGCGTCGAGGCGGGCCAGGGTCTCCCACAGGTCGCCGCCCTCACGGGTCCAGCCCCGCGCGGCGAGCGTCGTGCCACGCACGTCGAGACCGATGGCGACCCGGTCACCGTGCTCGGCGATGGCCGCACGGGTCCACTCCGGGTCCTCGAGGGCTGCCGTGCCGATGTTGACCCGCCGGCAGCCCGTTGCGAGCGCCCGCTCCAGGGTCTCGGCGTCGCGGATGCCGCCCGACATCTCGACGTCGATGTCGAGGGTGCCGACGATCTGTGCGAGGAGCCCGGCGTTGCTGCCGCGCCCGAAGGCGGCGTCGAGGTCGACGAGGTGCAGCCACTGCGACCCGGCCTCCTGCCACGCGAGCGCCGCCTGCACGGGGTCGCCGTACT
The DNA here is from genome assembly GCA_030538585.1 of Mobilicoccus sp. Taxonomy (GTDB): domain Bacteria; phylum Actinomycetota; class Actinomycetes; order Actinomycetales; family Dermatophilaceae; genus Mobilicoccus. The sequence goes on along the minus strand of JAUNTP010000052.1, from coordinate 9,616 downwards.
CGCCGCCGCTGCCGGCGATGCCCTGCACGAGTTGCACGGCACGGCCCTCGACGACATCGACGGCGGGCAGCAGTTCGAGGATGGGGGCGTCGGTGCTCATCGGTCTCCTTGGACGACGTGTGCTCTACAGGGTGGCAAGCCAGTTGCGGACGAGCCGCGCACCGGCGTCACCGGACTTCTCGGGGTGGAACTGCGTGGCCGACAGGGGCCCGTTCTCGACGGCGGCGACGAAGCGCCCACCGTGATCGGCCCACGTGACCAGGGGGGTGACGACCTCGAACGGGCCGTGCGGGGTGAGGGTCCACTCGCGAGCGGCGTAGGAGTGGACGAAGTAGAAGTGGTCGGTCTCGACCCCGGCGAACAAGGTGCTGCCCTCGGGTGCCTCGACGGTGTTCCACCCCATGTGGGGAACGACGTCGGCGTCCAGGCGGCTCACGGTGCCGGGCCACTGAGCGAGTCCCTCGCGCGGAGTGGGCGACGGCTCGGTGGAGGTATCGAACAGCACCTGCATCCCGACACAGATGCCGAGCACCGGGCGACCGCCGGCGAGGCGGGTGTCGACGATGCGAGGCCCCTCGACGGACCGCAGCCCGTCCATGCACGCGTGAAAGTTGCCGACGCCCGGCACGACCAACCCGTCGGCGCCGATCGCGGTGTCCCGGTCGGAGGTGAGGGTGACCCGCGCGCCCAGTCGTTCGAGCATGCGAACTGCCGAGCGCAGGTTGCCGCTGCCGTAGTCGAGCACGGCGACCTCCGGGGAGCCGTCCACGGGCTCGACGCCGATGGACGTGACGGTCTCGGTCATGCGCTCTCCTCCATGCGGGTCCTGTCGCTGCCCTCCGCGTTCCCCACGTCCGTGCCCTGTCGCTCGCGCACGATCCGATCGAAGGCGCGGGCGTACCGGTCGGCGGGAACCACGAGCCGGGCTCCCGGCAGGTCGGCCGCGACGCGTTCGCCGGTGAGGACGTCGAGACCAGGCAGGTGCAGCACCCCGAACAGGGCCGAGAGGATCTCCTGAGCGGTGGCGCCCACGTCCGAGACGATCTCGGCGACGAGGGCCGCGATCTCCGGGGCGTCCTGGCCCGCGGCGGCGGCGACGTCCTCGGGGGTGGCCACCGGCAACCCTCGCGGTTGCACGAGCCCGTCGCGCGGGGTCCAGATGAGCCAGCGCACCGGCGCGAACCGGCGCTTGGGGTGCACGGTGAGCACGGCTTGGCGGCCGACTCGGAAGAACCCGATCGCCGGCCGCAGCCGGTGGGAGGTGGGTCGCCCGGCGAGGGTGCGCACCGCGTCGTCGTAGGGGTAGCGGGCCTTGGGCCGCCCGGCCGGGCTGACCAGGGTCCACGCGCCTGAGGGCGCGACGACGAGCGGGCCCAGGCCCCGTTTGGCCCAGGAGGTGGCCGCGTCGGGACCGGCCGACGTGAGGACGATGCCTTCGCCGGTGACCGTCGTCGTCGCGGACCGGCGCGTGAGCCTAGAGCGCGCCCTTGGCACTGGGAATCCCCTCGACGCGCGGATCGCGCTCGACCGCCGAGCGCAACGCCCGGGCGAGCGCTTTGAACTGCGCCTCGACGATGTGGTGCGGGTCGCGCCCGCCGAGCACCCGCACGTGGATGGCGAGGCCCGCGTGGTGGGCCAGGGTCTCCATGACGTGGCGGGTGAGGCTGCCGACGTACGCCCCGCCGATGATGACGTACTGCTGGCCCTCGGGTTCGCCGGTGTGCACGCAGTAGGGGCGACCGGCGACGTCCACGACGACCTGCGCGAGCGCCTCATCCAAGGGCACGGTGGCCTCGCCGAAGCGAGAGATGCCCTTCTTGTCGCCCAGGGCCTCCTTGATGGCGTCGCCGAGCACGATGGCCACGTCCTCGACGGTGTGGTGGGCGTCGACGTCGATGTCGCCCTCGGCCTTGACGACGAGGTCGAACAGGCTGTGCTTCGCGAGGCTCGCGAGCATGTGGTCGTAGAACCGCACCCCGGTGGAGACGTCGCTCGTGCCCGTGCCGTCGAGGTCGACGGTGAGCTCGACGCGGCTCTCGGAGGTGCCGCGGGAGAGCGTGGCCGTCCGGTGCTCGGTCATGGCTGGTCCTTTCGGTGGCGCGGCGCGTGGCTTGCGAGGGCGTTGAGGAACGCGTCGATCTCGGCGGGGGTACCCGCCGTCACCCGAAGGTACCCGGGCAGTCCGACATCACGAACCAGAACGCCTTCCTCGAGAAGCGCCCGCCACAGGGCGGGGGCATCGTCGATGCCGCCGAACAGGACGAAGTTCGCGTCACTCGGGACCGGCTCGAACCCGAGCGCGGCGACCTCGGTGACGAGGCGATCCCGCTGATCCTTGATGGCTTCGACCGTCGCCAGCATGTCGTCGGCAAAGCCGAGCACCGTCGTCGCGACAGCCTGCGTCGTGCTCGACAGGTGGTAGGGCATGCGCACGAGGCGCAGCGCGTCGATGAGCGCGGGGTCGGCGGCGAGGTAGCCCAACCGCCCCCCGGCGAGCGCGAACGCCTTGCTCAGGGTGCGGGTGACGACCAGGCGTGGACGCCCCTCCAGCAGCGTGAGCGCGCTCGGGGTGCCGGGGCGGGCGAACTCGGCGTACGCCTCGTCGACGACGATGATCGCCCGTGGTGCGGCGTCGTAGACGGCGGCCACGATGTCGAGGTCGAGGGCGGTGCCGGTCGGGTTGTTGGGTGAGCAGAGGAACACCAGCGACGGGTCGTTCTCGACCACCTGCGCGATCACGCCCTCGAGGGTGAGGTCGAAGCGGGCCCCCGCCTCGGTGCCGGGCCGCCCGCGCCAGCCGTCGATCCAGATGGTGCCGCTCGTGCGCGTGATGATCGGGTGCATCGAGTACGACGGGGTGAACCCCAGGGCGCGCCGGTCGGGGCCGCCGAAGGCCTGCACGAGGTGGAGCAGCACCTCGTTGCTGCCGTTGCCCGCCCACACCTGGTCGGCGTGCAGCTCGACGCCGCTGGTGCGGGTGAGGTAGCCCGCGAGCGCCTCGCGCAGGGCGGTGAACTCGCGGTCGGGGTAGCGGTTGAGCGAGGCGGAATCGGCGGCGACGGTCCGCGTGATGGCCTCGACGACGTGCGCGGGCACCGGGTAGGAGTTCTCGTTGGTGTTGAGGGCGTGCGGCACGTCGAGCTGGGGCGCGCCGTAGGCGGTGCGCCCGCGCAGGTCCTCGCGCAGGAGGGAGGTGATGTCGCTCGTCGCGCTCATCGGGTTGCCTCACGTTCGGTGCGGGCGAGGATCGCGTCGCCGTGTCCGGGCAGGTCCTCGGCGTGGCTGAGCGCGACGACGCCCGGCCCCACCTGCGCCAAGGCGTCGGCGGTGTACTCGATGACCTGCACGCTGCGCAGGAACGAGTGCACGCCCAGGCCGCTGCTGAACGCGGCCGTGCCGCTCGTGGGCAGCACGTGGTTGGAGCCGGCGCTGTAGTCCCCGAGGCTCACCGGGGTGGCCGAGCCGACGAAGATGGCGCCCGCGTTGCGAATCGTGCGCGCCCGGGCCGCAGCGTCGACGGTCTGGATCTCGAGGTGCTCGGCGCCGTAGGCGTCGACGACGCGCTGGCCCGCCTCCAGGTCGTCGACGAGCACGATGGCCGACTGCCGCCCCGCGAGCGCGGTGGAGACGCGTTCGTGGTGCTTGGTGCGCGCCACCGCTTCGGTCAGGGCCTGCTCGACGCGCTCGGCGAACGCCGGCGAGTCGGTGACCAGCACGGAGGCGGCAAGCGTGTCGTGTTCGGCCTGGCTGACGAGGTCGGCCGCGACGTGCACCGGGTCTGCCGACTCGTCGGCGAGGATCGCGATCTCGGTGGGCCCGGCCTCGGCGTCGATGCCGACGACGCCCTGCAGGGCCCGCTTGGCGGAGGCGACGTAGACGTTGCCCGGGCCGGTGACGAGGTCGACCGGCTCGCAGACGGTGGTGCCGTCGTCCTCGCGGGCCCCGTAGGCGAACATGGCGATCGCCTGGGCGCCTCCGACGGCGTAGACCTCCTCGACCCCGAGCAGCGCGCACGCGCCGAGGACGGTCGGGTGCGGGTAGCCCGCGAACACGCCCGTGTTGTCTTTCTGCGGCGGGCTCGCCACCGCGAGGGAGCCGACCCCGGCCTCCTGGGCGGGAACGACGTTCATGACGACGCTGCTGGGATACACCGCGAGCCCGCCCGGCACGTAGAGCCCGACGCGCTGTACCGGGATCCAGCGCTGCGCGACGACCCCGCCCGGCGCAACCTCGGTCGCGTGCTCGGCCGGCATCTGCGCGGCGTGCACGAGACGCGCGCGACGGATCGACTCCTCCAACGCCGAGCGCACCTGCGGGTCGAGGGCGTCCAGCGCCGCGGCGAGCACGTCAGCCGGCACCCGCACGTGCCGCGGCACCACGCCGTCGAAGCGCTCACCGAACTCGCGCAGCGCCGAGACTCCGCGGTCCCGGACGGCGTCACAGATGGGCCGAACGACCTCGAGAGCGTCGGCCACGTCGAACTCCGCGCGGGGCAATGCCTCGCGCAGGCCGCGGGTACCGAGGTCGGACAGGGCGCTGCCACGCAGGTCGAGTCGGGAGATCACACGGTCGAGTCTAGGATGCCCGTCCTGATCGGCCCGCATCCGCTCCCCCACCTGCCCAGCGACATACTGGCCTGGTGCTCGCGTCGTCCGACTCCTTGATCGACATCAGTGGCCCCGGCGGGCTGATCCGGCTCGTCGTCGTCGTGCTCGTGGTCGCCGCGCTCGCTGCGGCGTTGCGCTACCTCACTCGTCTCGGTGACGGTCGCGCCGAGCTGACGGCCACGCTGCGCGCCACCGTGCAGCTCGGCCTCGTCGGGCTCGTCATCACCGCCGTGCTTGCCTCGTGGTGGCTCACCGTCGCGTTCGTCGCGCTCATGGTGAGCGTCGCGGGTCTGACCTCGGGCGGCCGCATGAGCCTGCCACGCGCTCAGCGTGCCTGGCCGCTGCTGCCCATCGCGCTCGGCGCCGTACCGCTCACCCTCGCGCTGCTGCTCGTCGGGCTGCTGCCGCTCGCGCCCATCGCCGTCATCCCCACCGCCGGCATCCTCATCGGCAACGCCATGACCGCGACGACGCTCGCCGGCCGCCGCGCTCTCGACGCCCTGCACGACCGGCGCGGAGAGTACGAGGCGGGGCTCTCCATCGGCCTGGTGCGCCGTGACGCCGCGCTGCTCGTGGCGCGCGAATCGGCGGCTCTCCCTCGTCCCCGCCCTCGACCAGACGCGCACCGTCGGCCTCGTCACCCTGCCGGGCGCGTTCGTCGGCACCCTGCTCGGTGGCGCGAGCCCGATGGAGGCGGCCGCGTTGCAACTCGTCGTCCTCGTCGGCATCCTGCTCGCGCAGTCGATCGCCGTCCCCATCACCCTCGAACTCGTCGTCCGCGGAGTGCTGACCCGCACCGACGACGCCCCACCGCCGCGGCGGGTGCGCCGTCAGGCACGCACCTCGGTCGCCGCGAGCTGATCGAGGATGAACGCGGTCTCGAACGCACTTTGCCGCCACGCGTCGTAGCGTCCTGAGCGGCCGCCGTGCCCGGCGACCATCTCGGTGCGCATGAGGATCGGGTGCTCCTGCCCCTCGGCGGTGGCCCGCAGCCGCGTCACCCACTTGAGGGGTTCACCGACCTGCACGCGGGTGTCGTTGAGGCTGGACGTCGCGAGAATCGCCGGATAGGGCTCCGGGCGGAGGTTCTCGTACGGGCTGTAGCCCTTCATGAGCGCGTAGATCTCGGGGTCGGCCAGCGGGTTGCCCCACTCCTCCCACTCCCCCACGGTGAGCGGCAGGCTCGGGTCGAGGATCGTCGTCAGCGCGTCGACGAACGGCACTGCCGCGTGGACCACGCGGAACGTCGACGGCGACAGGTTGAGCGTCGCGCCCACGAGCAGTCCTCCGGCCGAGCCACCTTCGAGCCCGAGCCGGCCGCGGGCCACGATCCCGGTGTCGAGCAGATGCTCGGCGCAGGCGAGCAGGTCGGTGAAGGAGTTGCCCTTCTGGGCCAGTCGGCCCTGCAGCCACCAGGATCGGCCCATCTCGCCGCCGCCGCGCACGTGCGCGGTCGCGAGCACCACGCCGCGGTCGAGCAGCGACAGGGCCCGCACCGAGAAGTAAGGGTCGGAGGAGATCTCGTAGGCGCCGTACCCGCTGAGCAGGCCGGGGGCGGTGCCGTCGGACTCGACCCCGACCCGCCGGACGATCGAGAGGGGGACCTCGGCGCCGTCGGCCGCCGCCACCCAGACGCGCTCTTCCACGTAGTCGTCAGGGTCGTAGCCGCCGAGGACTTCTCGCTGCTTGAGGACCTCCACCTCACCGGTGGCCGGGTCGAACTCACAGACCCGGCGCGGCATGAGCGCGGACTCCTGCACGATCTGCAGGCGCGTGGTGTCCCACGCGGGGTTGTCGCCGGTCGCCACAGTGCCAAGCACGCTCGCCCGCGGCACCTCGAGAAGGTCGTCGCCGGTGAGCTCGCCGCGCGGCGGCTCGTCGGCGGCGCGGCGAGCCAGCCGGACACCGGGCAGCCCGTCACTACGCAGCGTCACGGCGATGAACGACGCGAACGCCTCGACGCCGAGCACCCGCTCGCCCGACTGCGGCGTCCACCACGGCCGCCACTGTGGCGCGTCACCCGCGAGCACGTCGGACATCGGGCACCACGACACGGCGAAGTCCACCCGGTCGGCGTTGTGCGTGACGAACAGGACGTCCCCGGCGGGTTCGACGTCGTACTCCAGCTCGGGCGTGCGCGGGCGCACGCACACGGGCGCAGCGGTCGGGTCCTCCAGCGGCACGATGTGCGCCTCGGAGCTGGAGCGCGACCCCACCGAGATCACGAGCCAGCGCTCGTCGCGGGAGGAGTCGATGCCCATCCAGAACGTCTCGTCCTCCTCGACGAACAGGCGCACGTCCTGCTCGGCGGGGGTGCCGACCTCGTGGCGCCACACCTCGTGCGGGCGCCACGCGTCGTCGACGCGGGTGTAGAAGAGGAACCGGTCATCCGTGCTCCACACCAGGCCGTAGCCGACGCCGCGCACCATGTCGTCGACGACCTCGCCCGTGGCGATGTCGCGCACGACCACGTCGAAACGTTCGTCGCCGCTCGCGTCCACCGCGAACGCCACACGCTCCCCCGACGTCGACACCTCCAGCGCCCCCAAGGAGAAGAACTCACCGCGCGCCTCGACCTCCCCGTCGACGAGAACCTGCTCCCCCGGCACCTCACCCTCGCCATGACCCAGCGTCGGCCGCTCGCCGGTGTCCGGCACCCGGCAGAACCGCCCGTACTGGTGCCCCTCCTGCGTCCGCGAGTAGTACCACCAGCCCCGGTCGCGCACAGGAACGGACAAATCGGTCTCTTTGGTGCGTCCCTTGATCTCCGCGAAAATTCGATCTGTCAGAACATCTAGGTGACGCGTCCTCTCCCTGACATACTCGTTCTCGGCATGGAGGAGGTCCACCACCTCCTGGTCACCGCTGTTCCTCAACCAGGCGTAGGGGTCGCTGACAACGTCGCCGTGGTGGGTGCGCTCATGCGGGCGCTCCGCCACCGACGGAGGGGGAATGAGCTCGTCCATACCTGCACTGTATGGGGCATCAGGCGCAGGAGAGCTCAGGGTCGAGGTCGGTCGGCCGACTAGAGCCGTGGTGGCCAACCCCCTCGCTACCCCTGCTGCGGCGCGGCGTCCACCAGCCGTGGCACGGTGCCCTGACGACAGGAGTCGACCTCGTGTTCCCATCCGTCCACGTCCTACACACGCACCCCCGCAACGTCCTCATCACGGGCGTCACGGGTTTCGTCGGCCAAGCCGTTCTGGAGAGGTTTCTGCGTGAGGACGCCAGGGTTCACGTCGTCATCCGGCCCAGGGCCGGGCAGAGCGGGCGAGACCGCCTGGACCACGTGCTGGCGCAAAGCGCCTTCGACACGTGGCGCCGCGAGGTGGGGGTGGCCGGGGTCGCGAAGGCCCGGTCACGTCTGCACGTCATCGAGGGTGACCTCGCGCGGCCGCTGCCCGAGATACCGGGCGACATCGACCTCGTCGTGCACAGCGCGTCGACGGTGTCGTTCGATGAGCCGATCGACCGGGCGCTGGGCTCCAACGTGCTCGGTGCCAAGCACCTGTACGACGCCCTGGAGCGGAGCGGCAGCACCCCGCACGTCGTCCACGTGTCGACGAGCTACGTCAACACCGACCGCACCGACGTCGGCCTGGAGCGGGCCGTCGAGCACGACGCCGACTGGCGCGCCGAGGCCGCGCGCGCCCTGGCCGCCCGTGACGCTGTGGAGGGGGCCGAGGACGCCACGAAGCAGCTGCGCGAGTATGGCCGCATCCGGGCCCGGGCGCTCGGGTGGACCGACGTCTACACGATGAGCAAGGCGCTCGGGGAGCGCGTCGCCGAGGAGTTGTGGGCCGGAGCAGGCCAGCGGCTCACGGTGTTGCGGCCGACGATCATCGAAAGCGCGTTGCAGCGGCCGGCGCCGGGGTGGATCGACGGGTTCAAGGTGGCCGACCCGCTCATCGCCGCGTACGCCAAGGACCGCCTGGTGGCGTTCCCGGGTCGCGCCGACGCCGTACTGGATGTGGTGCCGGTGGATGTGGTCGTCGACGCGGTCATGGCGACGGCCTACCTGCCGCCGTCGGCGGGTCGCGCCCGGTATCTGCAGGTGGGTACGGGGGTGTCGAACCCGATCACGTTGGACGAGTTCGGGCAGCACGTCGAGGCTGCGGTGCGTAGTGCGCCGTGGAAGGACCGTGCGGGTGAGACGATTTCGCCGCGTCCGTGGAGTTTTCTGCCGCCGGAGGATATCGACGCGTGGGTGGACCGGCGCCTGTCGGCGTTGGCAGTGATCGCTCGCACGCTGGAGGCGGTGCCGATGGCGGCGTCGCTGCGGGCGCGGGTCGCGGCGACGGAGAAGCGGCTGCGCACGATGCGGGAGTATCTGGCGATCTATCTGCCGTACACGACCAGCCGCACGGTGTACGACGACCGCAACACCCGCACCCTCCTGGAGCATGCGCAGCGCTTGGGTTTGGAGGGTGTCCTCGACGTGACCCGCATCGATTGGGAGGCGTACCTGCGCCGCGTCCACATGCCCAGCCTGGCAGCTCTGGCGGAGACGCATCGCATGTCGCGCCGCCCCCACGTCCCCACCCGCCGCCGCCCCGCCTCCCGAGGATCGCTCGCCACCCCCCTGTCGGCATCGGGAGCCTGACCCCCGTCCAGGGGCCGCGAATCCCCCGCTCGTTGTTCGAGGAAAAGCGAAGCCTCACCACCCGTTGGTCGAGGAGGAGCGAAGCGACGTCTCGAGACCATCGAGCCTGACGCCGTCACGTAGGCACCCCGTTGGTCGAGGAGCGAGTGTCTCGAGACCATCTCGACTCACGCCGTGACCCGACGGCCCCCGTTGGTCGAGGAGCGAGCGTAGCGAGTGTCTCGAGACCATTGGTGAGTTGATGGATGACGTTGCCGATGGTCTGGAGACGCTTCGCTCCTCCACTAACGAAGGTCCGGAGGCCGTGGTTCGAGCAGGGTCGGCCTTGACAGGGCGCTATCGTCCGCTTCCTGATAGCACCGCGGAGACTCCCACGGGTGACCGCGTGGATCCTGGCAGGTGAATC
>JAUNTP010000051.1:1120-20677 GCA_030538585.1 Mobilicoccus sp. | reverse complement strand
ACTGGGTGTGGATGCCGCCGTGGGGCCCGGACAAGATCACCGACGACGGCCGCGACCAGCTGAGGGCCTTGGGCTTCAACGTCTGACCTTCCTCACCGTGGGGCTCCACCGCGTCGGTTGAGGAGGAGCGAAGCGACGTCTCGAAACCACCGTGCCTATCGCAGTCGCGCGGGCAGTGGTCTCGAGACGCTTCGCTCCTCGACCAACGGTGAGGCGTCGACCTCACGGAAGGTAGGGGCCTGAATGTTCGACGCGTACACCCTCAGCTGACAGTCGAACTGGCCGATCGTGCTACGCATCGGCGCGGCGGGAGGTGTCCATACCGCCGTCGCCTCGGTGGATGCCGATGACCCGTTCTTCGTCGTCGAGGACCACCTGAGGCGGTATCTCGGCGTCGACATCGGGATGCATCAGGTCAGGGACCACACGGTCAACACCGCTGTCCGCTCGGGACTTGACGATGACGAGGTGTTGGCCCAGCTCTCGTCGTGGGATGACGGTGACCGTGAGTGAGTGGTTCCTGCTGTGCCCACGCCCCGCGGGCGCTTCGTCGTCGACGCCATCGTCGCCTTGCACGAGCTGCGCACCTCATACTCGCCCGCTGAGGTGACCGTGATCGACGGCGCCGATGGCATCCGCCGCACTGACGACACCACCCTGCTGGAGACGAGTTTCGACCTCGACCCTGCTCTCGCGCGAAGTTCACGCACGCGCACGTGGAGTGTGGACGGGGCGACGGTGATCCTCCCCGAGGGTCAGGTCACCACCACCCGTCTGCTGTGTACGGTCGTGGGTCATCCGGGGTGCGTGGCGAAGCCCTCATGCTCAAGGACGGGACAACGCGACTCGTCGCCGGCGCCTACCACCCGCTCCACGACCCGGTCTCGCCGCTGCCGTACGCGGTCAGCCACGTCCTGCAGGCCTGTCGCCTCGACGTCTTCCGAGAACCTCGGGCCTGACCGGCGGGACCTCGAACAGAATGACGTCGAGGGCAGCCAAAACGCCGTTGGTCGAGGAGGAGCGAAGCGACGTCTCGAGACCACCTCGCGCTCACGTAGTGACGTGGGCCATGGTCTCGAGACGCTTTGCTCCTCGACCAACGGGGATGGCGGCCGGCGTCGTGACCTCGGCGATGCTCTCGAGACTTTCGCTTCGCTCTCATCGACCAACTGGGAGGCGGGGTGGTGGGCGCGGAGCTCCGTCGGTCGAGGTTGACGTCTTGTATCGTGTAGCGATACGCGTTACGCTTGTCGTGAGCGTCCGACACAAGGGCTTGGAGCTGCTTTACCGCACCGGCTCCAAGAAGGGGGTGCAGGCGGCGCACGTCCCGAAGCTGCGCCGCATCCTCTCGGCTCTCGACGTTGCCCACGGTCCGGAAGACCTCGCGATCCCCTCGTTCAAGACCCACCCCTTAAAGGCGGACCTTGCGGGACGCTGGTCGATCTGGGTCAACGGCAACTGGCGTGTGAACTTTCCGGTTCGTGGAGACCGACATCGAACTCGTCGACTACGAGGACTACCACTGAGAGGAGCGACCATGATGCTCGACCCCGTCCACCCGGGAGAGATCCTGCGTGAGGATGTCATCGCCGAACTCGGTTTGAGCGTGGGAGAAGCAGCTTCGCGGCTGGGCGTCTCCCGCGTCACGCTGAGTCGCGTGCTCAACGGTCACGCCCGCATCAGTTCGAACCTCGCCGTCCGTCTCGAAGCAGCCGGTGCAGGCACCGCGCGAATGTGGCTCGCCATGCAGACGGCCCACGACCTGGCCGCCGAGCGCGCGACAGGCATTCCCGAGGTACGGCCCCTTCACCCCGTGGCCTGACCTCGGCGAGTGTCTCGAAATCGACCAACCGTGGGCGTTCGGGTCAGGTGCCGAGACCTCGGCGGCGCAGGACGTGCTTCTCCAACGGGGAGAACACGAGCACGTCCATGACGATGCCGACGATGAGGACCAGCAACACCGCCACCATCACCAAGCTCACGTCCGACAGGTCACGGCCCTGGTTGAGCAAGTGACCCAACCCCAGGCCCAGCTGCGGGGAACGCACGATGATCTCCGCCGCCATGAGGGAGCGCCACGAGAACGCCCACCCCTGCTTGATACCCGTCAGATACGTCGGGAGCGCCGCGGGGAGCAGCACGTGCCGGATGAGCTGCAACCGGTTCGCGCCCAACACTCGACCCGCCCGCGTCAGCAGCGGGGGAGTCTGGTCGATGCCGCCGATGAGGCCCATCGCGATCGACGGCACCGCACCCAACAGGATCACGGCGTACATCGTCGTATCCGTCAGACCGAACCAGAGGATCGCGGCCGGCACCCACGCCACCGACGGCAACGACTGCATCGCCACGAGCAACGGCTTGAACGCCAGACGCAGCCCGCGGACCTGACCGACGAGCAACCCCACCAGGGTGCCGATCGCGACAGCCATGACGAAGCCGACCAGACCGCGCGACAGCGACGTCCACACCGCCGACCCCGCCGCCTCCCAGCCGAGACCGGTCGTCAGCGCCGCCCACACATCGAGCGGCCCGGGCAGCACCCACGGCGGACGAACCTCCAGCCACACCGCGCCCTGCCAGATCAGCAACAGGGAGATGACCGCGATGATCGGCGCGAGCACGATCCACGGATCGAACCGCCGCGGACGCTGATCCGCCTCCAAGGCGTCAAGCCCGGCGGCGACGTCGTCGCCCGCGAGTTCGCCGTCCTCGGTGCGGGCGTCGTAGGGGTCCTCGGTGAACTCGTGGGTGTACAGCACGTCGGGTTCGTCGAAGCGGGGAGCGCGCGACGAGGTGGTGCTCCCCTCCTCGGCGGCGCCCTGCCGCCCCTCGTCGGTGGTCTTCGAGCGGGCTCGCAGACGGTCACGCATGGCGGGTGATCTCCTCACGGAGTCGAGTGGTGATCGAGCGGGTGAGGCGGGTGGTGGTCTCGTCCCCGGCGTGCGCCGGCACCGACCACTCCTGCGCGACCCGCCCCGGCCGTGAGGACAGCAGCACGACACGCTGAGCGAGGTGGACGGCTTCGCGCACGTTGTGGGTGACGAAGACGACCGTGAACCCCTCTTCCCGCCACAGCGAGATGACCTCGGAGTGCAGGTGGTCGGCGGTGATCGCGTCGAGCGCGCCGAACGGTTCGTCCATGAGCAGCAGGTCTGAGCCCTGGGCGAGGCTGCGCGCCAACGCGACACGCTGACGCTGCCCGCCGGAGAGTTCGTGCGGGCGGCGGTCGGCGGCCTCGGCGAGGTGCACCCGGTCGAGCAGCGCCCGGGCCTGATCGCGTCGCGCCCGGCCACCGATCCCGGCGAGCTTGAGGGGCATCTCGACGTTCTGCGCCGCGGTCAACCACGGGAAGAGCGCCGCCTCCTGGAACATGAGGGCCGGGCGCCGGGCGGGCACGTCGAGCCGGCCGGAGGTGGGCTTGTCGAGGCCCGCGACGAGGTTGAGCAGGGTCGACTTGCCACAGCCCGACGCGCCGAGCAGCGCGACGAACTCGCCCCGCTGCACCTGCAGGTCGATGCCGTCCAGGGCCGTGACGGCGGACGGGCCGTGCCCGAAGGTGCGGGTGATGCCGGCGAGGTCGATGGCGGGGGCGTCGCCGGGTGCGGGGCCGCGGTCGGCGGTCGCGGTGGCGGTACTCATGATCGCTCCTGCGGTGGGGGTGTGTGTGGGCTCATGCGGGGCCGAGGCCGCCGTCGTCGACGGCGCTCTCGCCCGCCGCGCTCAGCACCTCGTCGAGAATCGTGAGGTCGAGCAGGCCGGTGAGGTCAGGAGCCTGCTGGGCGATGCCCGCCGTGACGGCGTCCTGGCCGAGCTGTGTCATGGCACTGGCCAGGGGATCCCAGCCGAGCTTGACCTCACCGAAGGCCCGCTCCATGACGGCGTCCTCCAGCGGCGCGCCGACGTGTCGGGCGATCTCGCCGTTGACCAGCTCGATCGCGGCCGGTCGATCGGCTTCGATGGTGCCGACGGTCTCGACATGCGCCTCGAGCAGCGCGCGAACCGTGGCCGGATACGCGTCGAGGTACTCCTGACTGACGACGAGCAGCGTCGTGGGGAACGCCTGGTTCGGCCACAGCTCCTTCTCGTCGACGAGCACCGTCGCCCCGGCGTCGAGGACCAGGCGCGACACCCACGGTTCGGGCAGCCACGCGCCGTCGATGTCGCCCGAGCGGAACAGGTCGAGGGTCTGGGCGTTGGCCTGGGCGACGATGGTGACGTCGTCCCCGCCCGTCGTGTCGGTGGTGAGGCCGTGCTCGACGAGGTAGGTGCGCAGGGCGACGTCCTGGGTGCCGCCGAGTTGCGGGGTGGCGAACACCTTGCCGCGGAGATCCTCCGGGCCGGTGATGCCGTCGCGGACGACGAACGCGGCCCCGTTCTGCGCTGCGCCCGACACGACGCGCAGCGCGCGACCGCGGGTCTGGATGTGCGCGTTGATCGCCGGGGAGGGGCCGAGGTAGGCGGCGTCGAGCGCGCCCGCGAGCAGAGACTCGATCGCGGTCGGCCCGGCGGTGAACACCTGCTCGGACAGGCGCGTGTCGCCGAGGTGGCGCTGCGCGGTGCCGCTGCCCCACATGGCGAGCGGCACGGCGTGGGTGACGGTGGCGAAGTAGCCGAGCCTCAGCTCAGCGGCTGACGCACCGTCTCCACCGCTACCGGCAGCGGTGGCCGGTGCCCCGCCTCCGGATCCGCACGCTGCCAGAGCGCTCACGCCGATCCCGGCGAGCGCGCCGCCGAGGAACAGGCGCCGAGACAGCGGGCGGGAGGGAGGCGCGCTCACGCCGGGCCCAGCCCGGCGTCGTCGACAGCCGGCTCGCCGGCCTCGGCGAGCACCTCGTTGAGCAGGGTCAGGTCGAGCAGACCGGTGAGGTCCGGCGCCTGCTGGGCGATGCCTGCGGTGACGGCGTCCTCACCGAGGCGGGTCATGGCGCTCGCCACCGGGTCCCAGCCGAGGTTCACCTCGCCGAAGGCGCGCTCCATGACGGCCTCCGGCAGGGGAGCGCCGATGTGGCGGGCGATCTCGCCGTTGACGAGCTCGATCGCGGCGGCCTCGTCGGCGGCCAGCGTGCCGACGGTCTCCACATGGGCGCGCAGCAGGTTGCGGATGGTCTCGGGGTTGTTCTCCAGGTAGTCCTGCGTGACGACGAGCACCGTGGTGGGGAACGTCTCGTTCGGCCACAGGTCCTTCTCGTCGATGTACACCGTCGCGCCCGCGTCGATGATGAGGCGCGACACCCACGGTTCGGCCACCCAGGCGCCGTCGATTTCGCCGGCGCGGAACAGGTCGAGGGTCTGGGAGTTCTGCTGCGCGACGATGGTCACGTCGTCGCCGCCGGTGGTGTCGGTCGTCAAGCCGTTGTCGATGAGGTACTTGCGCAGTTGCACGTCCTGGGTGCCGCCGAGCTGCGGGGTGGCGAACACCTTGCCGCGCAGATCCTCCACGGTGGTGATGCCCTCGCGGACGACGAACGCAGCCCCGTTGGTGGCGGCGCCGGAGATCATCCGCAGCGCGCGCCCCTGGGTCTGCACGTGCGCGTTGACGGCCGGGGAAGGGCCGAGGTAGGCGGCGTCGACGGCGCCCGCCAGCAGCGACTCGACCGCGACGGGGCCGGAGGCGAAGATCTGCTCGGTGAGGGTCGTGTCGCCGAGCACACGCTGGCCGGTGCCGTTGCCCATGAACGCGAGCGGCACCGCGTGGGTCACGGAGGAGAAGAACCCGAGCCGCAGCTCACCGGCTTCCCCGCCACCGTTGGTGCCGCCGGGGGAGGGGGCCGTGTCGCCGTTGCTGCACGCGGCGAGGGCTCCCAGGCCGAGCGTGGCGAGGCTGCCAGCGAGGAAGAGGCGGCGGGACAGAGGCGTGGTGGTCATGTCAGATTCCTGGGTCGAAGGCGCGGGTGAGCGGATCGCCGACCATGCCGGCGGCGAGGGTGGCGCCTCCGGCCGGGTCGATGAGGAGGAAGGAGCCGGTGTCGGGCAGCTCCAGGTAGGGGTCGACGGCGGCCGGTTCGGCGAGGCGGACGACGACGCGGGTGATGTCGTTGAGCTCGGCGCGGGGTGCCTCGCCTTCGGGCAGCGACGCGAAGAGTTGGGCGTCGACGTCCCACCGTTCCGCGAGCGAGGTGAGGATGCCGCGCACGACGCGGGTGCCGACCTTGACCAGGAGGCGCTGCCCGGGGGTGCCGGGCCGTTCGTCGAGCCAACAGGTGACCCCGACGAGCTCGGTGACGGTCTCGGGATCAGCAGTAGCGTCGTCGGCGCTGTCGGAAGTGCGGGCGAGGACCTCGCCGCGGCCGACGTCGAGCTCGTCACGCAGCAGGACGGTGACCGACTCCCCGGCACCGGCAGACTCGACGGACCCGTCGGGGGTGTCGATCCCGGTGACGACCGAGCGCAGCCCGCTGGGGTGCGCGACGACCTCGTCGCCGACGTGCAGCGTGCCCGAGGTGAGCCGGCCGGCGAGGCCGCGGTAGTCGGGGTGCTCGGCCGTACGCGGACGGAGGACGAGCTGCACCGGCATGCGGAACGCGGCGGCCGGGTCGTGGATGCGCGAGGGGAGGGTTTCGAGGACCTCGAGCAGGCTCGGGCCGGTCCACCAGTCGCTGCCGGCATCGACCGTGTCGGTGGACACGATGTTCTGCCCGGTGAGGGCGCTGACGGGCAGGATCGTCGCCTCGATGCCGAGACGGGCGGTGATGGCGCGGATCTCGTCAGCCACCTCCTCGAACCGTTCCTGACTCCAGGAGACCGCGTCCATCTTGTTGACGGCGACGATGAGGTGCGGCACGTCGAGCAGCGCCATGACGGCGGCGTGGCGGCGGGTCTGCACGAGGGCGCCGTTGCGGGCGTCGACGAGGATGAGCGCCGCGTCCGCGGTCGACGCGCCGGTCACGGTGTTGCGCGTGTACTGGGTGTGACCGGGGGTGTCGGCGAGGATGAAGCTGCGCCGCGGCGTCGAGAAGTACCGGTAGGCGACGTCGATGGTGATGCCCTGCTCGCGCTCGGCGCGCAGGCCGTCGGTGAGCAGCGCCAGGTCGACCGCAGACGCGCCGCGACGACGGCTCGCCTCCTCGATGGCGTCGTAGGTGTCGGACAAGATCGACTTGGTGTCGTACAGCAGCCGCCCGACGAGGGTGGACTTGCCGTCGTCGACCGACCCGGCGACGACGAGGCGCAACTGGTCGCGGGTGGCGAGGCCCGACACATCAGGCGTGCCGGTGGAATCGGTGGAGCCGGTGGAGTTGGTGAGCGTGGCCATCAGAAGTAGCCCTCCTTCTTGCGGTCCTCCATGGCGGCCTCGGAGAGCCGGTCGTCGGCGCGGGTGGCGCCCCGTTCGGTGAGCCTGCTGGCGGCGATCTCGGCGACGATGGCCTCGATGGTGCTCGCGTCGGATTCGACGGCGCCGGTGCAGGATCCGTCGCCGACAGTGCGGTAGCGCACCTGTTTGGTGAGCAGTTCCTCGCCATCGCGCGGGCCGCCCCAGGGTCCGGGGGTGAGCCACATGCCGTCGCGGGAGTACACCTCGCGCTCGTGGGCGTAGTAGATCGACGGCAGCTCGACGCCCTCGGCGGCGATGTAGTTCCACACGTCGAGCTCGGTGAAGTTCGACAGCGGGAACACGCGGGTGTGCTCGCCGGGGGCGTGGCGACCGTTGTAGAGGCGCCACAGCTCGGGGCGCTGCTTGCGCGGGTCCCAGCCGCCGAAGGCGTCGCGGATCGAGAAGACACGCTCCTTGGCGCGGGCCCGGTCCTCGTCGCGGCGAGCGCCGCCGAGCACCGCGTCGAACTTGTGCTCGGCGATGGTGTCGAGCAGCGGGATGGTCTGGAGCGGGTTGCGGGTGCCGTCGGCGCGCTCGGCGAGCCTGCCGTCGGCGATCCACTCCTCGACGTGCGCGACGACGAGGGAGTGCCCGCCCTCGGCGACGATGCGGTCGCGGTACTCGATGACCTCGGGCAGGTTGTGCCCCGTGTCGACGTGCACGAGCGTGATCGGCAGGGGCGCGGGCGCGGTGGCGGCGCGGGCCAGGTGCAGGAGCACCGCGGAGTCCTTGCCGCCGCTGAACAGCAGCGCAGGCCGGTCGAACTCGGCGATGACCTCGCGGATGATCTGGATGGCCTCGCTGCGCAGACCCGCGAGCGTGGTCGACGCCGCGGCGGCGCCGTCGGGGTGGGTCATCGTCACGAGAGCCCCTTTCGGGTGAGCAGGTGCAGGACGGCGTCCCGGCTCTCGGTGAGCGGGACCCCCGTGGTGTCGAGGAGCAGGTCGGGGTCGGTGGGGGCCTCGTACGGGTCGTCGACCCCGGTGAGGCCGCTGATCTCGCCGGCGGCGTGGCGGGCGTAGAGGCCTTTGACGTCGCGGCGGGCGCACTCGGCGACGTCGGTGCTCACGTACACCTCCAGGTGGGTGAGGCCCTCGGCGGCGTGGGCGGCGGCGATCTCCTCGCGCACCTCGGCGTACGGGGCGATGACGGGCACGATGGCGACGACCCCATGGCGGGCCAGGAGTCGGGCGAGGTAGCCGACGCGCCGCACGTGCGCGTCTCGATCAGCCCGTGTGAAGCCCAGACCGGGGGAGAGCGCCTCCCGCAGCTCGTCCCCGTCGAGGACCTCGACCGCTCGCCCGCCCGCGACCAGGTGGTCGGCCACGGCGTGCGCCACGGTCGACTTGCCCGCTCCGGACAGGCCGGTGAGCCACAGGGTGAGGCCCTGCCGGCTGCTCATGTGTTGATCCCGCATTCGGTCTTGTCCGACCCGGCCCACCGGCCGGCTCGGGGGTCCTCGCCGGGCGCCACGCGCCGAGTGCAGGGGGCGCAGCCGATCGAGGGATAGCCGTCGAGCAGGAGAGGGTTGGCGATGGTGTCGTGCTCGGCGCTGTACCGGGCCACGTCGTCGTTGCTCCACGCCACGAGCGGCGCGATGCGCACGAGGCCGCGGCGCTCGTCGAAGGAGACCTCGGTCGCGTCGGCGCGAGTGATCGACTCGGCCCGCCGCAACCCGGTCGCCCACGCCTCGTAGTCGACGAGCGCGCCCGCGAGCGGCATCTCCTTGCGCAGGAGGCAGCACAGGTCGGGGTCGCTGCCGAAGAGGTCGCGACCATAGGTCTCGTCCTGTTCGGCCGTGCTCTGATCGGGGGTGAGCGATCGGACGGTGAGCGCGTACTCGGCGACGACGCGGTCGCGCGTCGCGAGGGTCTCCGGAAAGTGGTAGCCGGTGTCGAGGAACAGCGCCGTCGTGCCGGGGGCCACGGTCTGCACGAGGTGGGCGAGCACCGTGTCCTGCATCGAGGCGGTGATCGCCCAGCGCTCACCGAACTCCTCAGCGGCCCAGGCGATGACGTCCTCAGCCGGTGCCCCGGCAAGACGAGATGACGCGGCGGCGGCGAGCTCGGCCAGCTCCTCCGGTCCGCGCAGGGTGTCGGTCGTCATCGCAGAGCGTCCTCGGGGGCCCGGACCGCCCAGTCGGCGAACGTCTCGCCCTCGGACCGGTCGGCCACGTAACCACGCACTACGCGCTCGACGTAGTCGCCGAGTTCGGCCGAGGTGACCTTGTGGCCGCGCAGCTTGCGCCCGAAGCGCGGGTCGTTGCCGAGCACACCGCCCAGGTGCACCTGGAAGCCCGGCACCTGCTCGCCCGCGTCGTCGGTGACGATCTGCCCCTTGAGACCGATGTCGGCCGTCTGAATGCGGGCGCAACTGTTGGGGCATCCGTTGAGCGCCACCGAGACCGGCGAGGTGAGGGCGCCGTCGGCGTCGCCGATGCGGGCCTCCAGGTCGGCGACGAGGTCGTGCGCGCGCGCCTTGGTCTCGACGATGGCGAGCTTGCAGTACTCCAGGCCCGTGCAGGCCAGGGTGCCGCGGCGCCACACGCTCGCGCGGGCGAGGAGACCGAGGGGTTCGAGGGCATCGATGAGCGCGTCGACCTTGTCGGCGGCGACGCCGAGCACGACGAGCTTCTGCAGCGGGGTGAACGCGACGCCGTCGGCGCCCGCCTCCCGGGCCGCGGCGGCGACCTGGGTGAGCACCGTGCCGCTGACCCGGCCGACGATGGGGGAGAAGCCCACGGCCTGGGTGCCGTCGGCGAGGTCGGTCACACCGACGTAGTCGATCGGCTCGGGCGGAGCGACCGCGGCAGGACCGTCGAGCAGCGGCTCGGACAAGTAGGTCTCGAGCACCTCGCGCGTCTTCTCGGCGCCCCAGTCCTGCACGAGGTACTTGAGTCGCGCCTTGTTGCGCAGGCGGCGGTAGCCGTAGTCGCGGAAGAGCTGCACGACGGCGTGCCACACCTCTGGCACACGCTCGAGCGGGACGAACGCGCCGAGGCGCAGTGCGAGGTGGGCGCTGGTCGACAGGCCGCCACCGACGAGCAGGTCGAAACCGGGGCCGTGCTCGGGGTGCTGCACGCCGACGAAGCTCACGTCGTTGATCTCGGGGACGACGTCCCACTCCCAGGAGACCGCCGACTTGAACTTGCGGGGCAGGTTCGCCAGCGACTCGTCCTCACGCAGCAGGCGCTTGATCTCCTCGACCGCGGGGGTCGGGTCGATGACCTCGGTCGCGCTGCGGCCGGCGAGCGGGCTGCCGAGGACGACGCGCGGGCAGTCCCCGCACGCCTCCTGGGTCCACAGCCCATGCGGCTCGATGCGCTCCCAGATCGCGGGGACGTCGCGGATGTCGACCCAGTGCAACTGGATGTTCTGCCGGTCGGTGATGTCGGCGGTGTCGCGCGCGTAGCGGGTCGAGACGTCGCCGATGGCCTCGAGCTGGTCGAGCGAGACGACCCCGCCGTCGATGCGGATCCGCATCATGAAGTGGTCGTCGTCGAGCTCCTCGGGGGACAGCGACGCGGTACGGCCGCCGTCGATGCCGGGCTTGCGCTGGGTGTACAGGCCCATCCACCGGAACCGACCCCGCAGGTCATCGGGGTGGATCGACTCGAACCCCTCGACCGCGTACGTCGAGACGATCCGCTCCCGCACGTTGAGCGGGTTGTCGGCGGCCTTGAACTCCTCGTTGTGGTTGAGGGGCTCCCGCTCGCCGAGCGCCCACTGTCCTTCGGGGCGCTTCGGGCGGGGGGTCGTGGGCGACGTCATCGCGGGGTTCCTTCGGTGCGGGGGCGCACGCGACGACGCGCAGACACGGCGCGTCGACGCGCGCCGGTCGGGTGGCTCAGGCGCGCGGGCTCGGCATTCTGGCGGCGCTCGCCACGCGGAGCAGGTCCACGTGGCGGCGGCGGGTGAGCTGGCCTGTCATGACGCGAGCTTGGCACGTCGGCAGCCCTGTCACCTAGCGGGAGGGGGACCGCTCCCAAATAATGAGATGTTAGGCGTTCGATTGCATCGCGTTATTGAAACTGCGACCGGATCGGCGTGGCACCAGGCCCTCCGTGCCCGCCCGGCGCACCCCGACCGTCGGCCTCCCCGAAACGGCGGACAGGGCAGGGGTTGCGGTCCTAGCGTGGGAGCAGGGCCGTTCCGATCGGGGCGGCTCATCGGTCGTCTCGAAGGGAGTGCGGACAATGTCAGCGCTGCGTGTCGTCCAGTGGGGTCTCGGTGCGATGGGGAGCGGCATGGCCCGCCTCATCGCGTCCAAGGAGGGGATGGAGCTCGTCGGCGGCATCGACCAACGCCCCGAGTATGTGGGCCGGCCCCTCGGTGAGGTCCTCGGCCTCGACTCCGACCTCGGCGTCACCGTCACCGACGACCCCGCGAGCGTGCTCGACGCCGACCGCGTCGACTGCGTCGTCATCGCCACGACCTCGTGGGTGGCCGAACAGCTGGAAGATCTGCGCATCATCCTGCGCGCCGGCATCAACTGCGTCTCCATCGCCGAGGAGATGGCCTCACCCGAGGCCCAGTCGCCCGAGGCGGCCGCCGAACTCGACGCGCTCGCCAAGGAGCACGGTGTCTCCATCATCGGCACCGGCGTCAACCCCGGCCTGTCGATGGACACCCTCGTCGTGGCCCTCACCGCCGGCTGCCTGGAGGTGACCTCCGTCGAGGCGACCCGCATCAACGACCTCTCGCCCTACGGCCCTACGGTCATGCGCACCCAGGGCGTCGGCCTCTCGGAGGAGGAGTTCCGCGCCGGTGTCGAGGACGGCACCGTCGACGGCCACATCGGATTCCCCGAGTCGGCCCGCATGATCAGCGACGCGCTCGGGCTCGGCGTCGACCGTATCGAGCAGACCCGCGAGCCGATCGTCTCGACGGTGCGCCGCGAGACCCCGCACATCGTCATCGAGCCCGGCATGGTCGCCGGCTGCAAGCAGACCCTGCTCGGCTACCGCGGCGAGGAGGTCGTCCTCACCCTCGTGCACCCCCAGCAGGTGCTGCCCGAGCTGGAAGGCCAGGGCACCGGCGACTACATCACGATCCACGGCACGCCCGAGGTCTCGATGCAGATCAACCCCGAGTACGCGGGCGGCAAGGCCACCCAGGCCATCGCCGTCAACGTCGTCCCCCGCATCGTCGAGGCCTCGCCGGGCCTCAAGAACATGCTCGACATCCCCATGGCGAGCGCGCTCATGGGTGCCTCGGCCTACCGTCGGCGGGTCTGATGAGCGGGCAGGAGACCCGGGTGCCCGAGGGCACGTGGGTCGAGATCGAGCGGGTGCTGCTCACCCCCGAGCAGCGGGCGAGCAACCTGCCCCCGGAGACCGCCGCTCAGCCGTACGTGCTGCGCCTCAACGGTTTCCTCACCGCCGACGCCGCCGAAGGGGAGGAGGTGACGGTGCGCAGCCTCATCGGTCACGAGCACACGGGGCGCCTCGTGCGCGTCGACCCGAGCTACGACCACAGCTTCGGGCGCACCGTGCCCGAGCTCCTGCGCATCGGGTTGCACGGCGACACCTACACCGCGGCCGCGTCGTCGCAAGCGGACCCGGCCACCCCCGCAGGAGGTGAGCAGCGATGAGCAGGGACATGTCCTACGACGCCGTCATGGCGCGCAAGAACGAGATCATGAAGGGCTCGCTCGGCATCGACTACGACGCGTTCGAGCTGACGCCGCTCGCGTTCGACTACGAGGCGATGATGAGCGGCGGGGACTTCGACCTCGACGACATCGCCCGCATCCAGGCCGAGACCAAGGTCGGCAACACCCCCCTGTACGAACTGCGGGGCCTGACGGCTGCAGTGCGCGAGTTCGCCGGACCCGGCAAGGGAGCCCGCATTCTGCTCAAGGACGAGGCCGCCAACGCCTCCGGCTCGTTCAAGGCCCGCCGCGCGTCGGTGAGCTGCTATGAGGCTGCTCGCCGCGGGTACGCCGGTGTCGCCACGGCCACCTCGGGTAACTACGGCGCCGCGGTGGCGAGCCAGGCCGCGATGCGCCGGTTGCGGTGCATCGTCCTGCAGGAGGTCTTCGACTCCCGCGGCGTCGGGCAGCCGGAGATCGTCGAGAAGTCCCGCGCGTGCGAGGCCTACGGGGCCGAGGTGCAGAAGCTGTCGGTCGGGCCCGAGCTGTTCTACCAGATGCTCGTCACGCTGGAGTCGACCGGATTCTTCAACGCGAGCCTGTACACCCCGTTCGGAATTCGCGGTGTCGAGACCCTCGGCGCCGAGATCGGGCAGCAGGTGCGCCGTGACTACGGCCAGGACCCGGATGCCGTCATCGTCACGCAGGCGGGCGGCGGGAACCTCACCGGCACCGCGCGCGGACTGCGGCTCGTGGGTTGCGAGAACACCGAGGTCATCGCGTGCTCCGTCGACCTCTCGGGTCTGCATATGGGCAGCGACACCGACTTCAACCGCAAGTCGTTCACGACCGGGCACACCGGGTTCGGGGTGCCGTTCGCCACCTGGCCCGACCGCACCGACGTACCCCGCAACGCCGCCCGCAGCCTGCGGTACATGGACTCCTACCACCTGGTCACGCAGGGGGAGGTCTTCTACATCACCGAGCTGCTCACCAAGCTCGAGGGCATCGAGCGCGGCCCGGCAGGCAACACGAGTGTCACCGCGGCGGTGGCCCTGGCCGCCGAGATGGACGCCGACCAGATCGTCGTCGTCCAGGAGACCGAGTACACCGGCGCCGGCAAGCACCACAACCGGCAGTTGAGCTTCGCCCGCGAGAACGGCATCCAGGTCCGCACCGGCGACCCGGCCGACAACGTGCCGGGCGAGGTCATCGTCCTGCCCGAGCGCCTCGACCAGGTCCACGGCCGACCCCAGGACCTGCAGGCCCTGCGCCGCAGCTACGTCAAGAACGCGCTGCGCCGCCTCCCGGCCGACCAGTGGAGCGACGTCGACGTCGACTTCGTGGCCGCCGACACCCACACCGACAGCCAGTGGGTGCGCGACACCGTGCGCACCCTTGACGACGGGAGCAACCGATGACCGATCACGCCCCCCTGACCCCCGCCCCCGGTGCGGGCCCCGACACCCCCGAGCCGCAGGCGCCGGACACCCTCGGCGGGGTCGACCGCACCGAGAAGATGTCCGCGCGGGTCGAAGAGCTGTCAGCCCTGACCGACGAGGAGCTCAAGGAACGCTTCTGGGAGCTCTCCCGAGCCATGATGACGCCCGTCGTCGACCTGGCCCGCACCCACACGAGCCCCTCCATCGAGCGCTCGATCCTGCTGCGTATGGGCATCGACTCCGTCAGCAGCCACGGCGTCGTCGACGCCATCACCGAGGCGGGACTGCTCGGCAAGGGCGCCGGGCACGTCGTCCTGCGCGTCGGGCACGTCCACGGCCTCGACGTGCGCGAGGCCGCCGCCCGCATCGCCGAGGACCCCAGTGTCCTGGCCGACCTCTTCGCCGGAAAGTGAGGGACGACATGACCACCTTCGGACCGCTGGAGCCCAACACCAAGCTGGACGTCGAGACCCTCCTGAGCGACCTCGAGAACTACCGCCCGCGCCGCAAGGGCTGGACGTGGCGCGAGGTGCCGAGCGAGGGCGTCGACATGGGCCCGTTCCACTTTCGCGACATGGCCACGCCGCTGAAGAACTCCCTCGGGCTCCCCGCGAGTGAGTACTTCGGCGACATCGACCCGCAGCCCACATGCGTGGTCACCACCGAGATCGCCTCGGGACGCTTCGAGGACGACGTGCGCCGCATGCGCATGGCGGCCTGGCACGGCGCCGATCACCTCATGGTCATCCGCACCACCGGCCAGTCCCACATCGACGGCCTCCTCGAAGGCACCCCCGAGGGCATCGGTGGTGTGCCGATCACGCGCAAGCAGATCCGCGCCTCCCGCAAGGCGTGCGACGCCATCGAAGACGAGGTGGGGCGGCCCATCAACTTCCACTCCTACGTCTCCGGCGTCGCCGGACCCGAAGTGGCGGTGCTGTTCGCCGAGGAGGGCATCAACGGCGCCCACCAGGACCCGCAGTACAACGTGCTCTACCGCAACGTCAACATGTACCGCAGCTTCGTCGACGCCGCCGAGGCCAAGGTGGTCATGAACGGTGCCCAGATCTTTCAGATCGACGGCGCCCACAACGCCAACGCCACCGCCAAGGCGGGCTGGCTCGTCATGCCCGAGCTCATGGTGCAGCACGGCATCAACACGGCGTTCTCCGAGATGGTCGGGATGGAGAAGGGCCTCATCGGCCTGTCGACCGTGCCGCCGAACTCGCCCCCGGCGCCCAAGCTCTGGTACGACCTGCCGTACGCGGTCGCGCTGCGGGATCTGTTCAGCGAGTACAAGTTCCGCGCCCAGCAGAACACTCGCTACATCGAGGCCAACATCGAAGAGGCCGTGCGCACGCACACCATCGACACCCTCATCTCGATGCTGACGAGCGCCGACGTGCAGAGCACCATCACCCCCGACGAGGGGCGCAACGTGCCGTGGCACTACAACAACGTGCGCGGCCTGCAGACCGTCAAGCAGACGTGGGCCGGGTTGGACGGCATCAACGAGCTGCTCACCTTGCGCCGTGACTCCGGTCCGCTGCACGACATGGTGCACGACCTCAAGGTGCGCGCGGTCGCGTTCCTCGAGGAGGCCATCGAGATCGGCGGATACTTCGCGGCGGTCGAGGCCGGGTTCTTCGTCGACTCGGCCCGCTACCCCGAGCGCAACGGCGACGGCATCGCCCGCGACGGCTCCGGCGGTGTGGCCGCCGGGTCCATCGTCGAACGCGACCCCGACTACTTCGCCCCGGTGAGCTGCCACTTCGGTGACAACACCATCCCGAGCTGGCTCGCCGAGCAGGGCATCACCGCGCCCGAGGACGCCATCGGCGGCGACACCCTCTCTCACCCCGAGAAGATCGTCTACATCGACGAGCTCGATCCGTCCGACTCGGCCCCCGCACGTCTGGAGGCCACCCGCCCCTACCGCAGCGGTGGCCAGATCAAGCCCGAGGCCGAGTGGGCCGGTGACGGCACGATCCTGATCCAGCTCTTCGTGCCCGAGAACGTCGACATCGCCGAGGTGTACGCGGTCGAGATGGCGAAGAAGATGGGCCTGGAGGACCCGGAGGTCGTCAACCTCGAACCGATGCACCCCAGCGAGGGATCGTTCGTCGAGGTCAAGGGCAAGGTCGCGTTCTCCATCGATCGCGCCTCGCTGAAGATCCCCGAGAAGGAGGTCCTGCTGCCCGAGGACGAGCTGCGCGAGGACGTCAAGGGCCGCGGGCTGCGGGTCGTGGCGGGCACGGTCGGCGAGGACGAGCACAGCGTGGGTCTGCGCGAGATCCTCGACATCAAGCACGGCGGCATCGAGAAGTACGGCGTCAAGTACGACTACCTCGGCACGTCGGTGCCGCTGACCAAGCTGGTCGACGCCGCCATCGAGACCGGCGCCCACGCCATCCTCATCTCGACGATCATCAGCCACAACGACGTGCACCGCACGATGATGCGGCGCCTGCACGAGTTGTGCGTCGAGAAGGGTGTGCGCGACTCTCTCGTGCTCGTCGCGGGCGGCACGCAGGTGAACCGTGAGATGGCGAGCGAGACCGGGCTGGACGCCACGTTCGGGCGCGGCACCAAGGGCATCCAGGTCGTCGACGCCATGGTCAAGTCGCTGCGCTCCCGCGAAGGAGCGTCTGCGTGAGCGCTGGCCGCGACGTGCTCACCGTCGAGGTGGGCAGCACCATCACGAAGGTCAACGCCTTCACCCTGAGCGAGGGGGTCTTCCACCCCCTCGCTCAGGGGTTCGCGCCCACGTCCGTCGACGAGGGTGACGTCGGCATCGGCATCGACGCCGCCCTCGCCTCGTGTCGCGCGGCGGGGGGCCCGGACCCCGGGTCGGTCGAGACGCACGTCAACTCCTCCGCGGCGGGCGGGTTGCGGATGACCTGCCACGGGCTGACCGTGAGCATGACCGCGCGCGCCGCCCGTGAGGCCTCTCTCGGCGCGGGGGCCATCGTCTCGCTCGTCACCGCCGGGGCGCTGGAGAGCTACGACCTCGCCGAGATTCGCGAGATCGCCCCCAACGTCGTCCTTCTCGCCGGGGGCGTCGACGGCGGTGAACGCACCGTGGTGCTGCGCAACGCCGAGGCGCTGGCCGAGCTGCTGCGCGAGCGGCAGGCGGCGGGGGAGGCCGCCACCCCCGTCATCTACGCGGGCAACACGGCGCTGCGGCGCCCGGTGCAGGCGATCTTCGCCGACGCCGGTGTCACGGTGCTCCTGGCCGACAACGTGTTCCCCGAGGTGGACGTCCTCAACATCGCCCCGCTGCGCACCCTCATCCACGAGGTGTTCAACGAGCACATCGTGCACGCCCCCGGCATGTCGCGGCTGCGGGAGTTCACCGACGGCGAGATCCTGCCCACCCCCGGGGCGGTGCTGACCGGCGCGGAGCTGTTCGCCGCTGCCGTGGGTGACGTCGTCGTCGTCGACGTGGGCGGAGCGACGACCGACATCCACTCCGTCACCGAGGGGAGCACCGAGTACGCCGCGAAGACCCTCGAACCCGAGCCGGTGGCCAAGCGCACCGTCGAGGGAGATCTCGGGGTGTTCGTCAACGCGGCCAACGTCGCCGCCGGGGACCCCGAGTGGGAGGCCCGCCTAGGTGACCTGCGGGCCATGCCCGCGGAACAGCAGGAGCAGGAGCTCACTGCCCGGCTCGCCACCCGGGCCGTCGACCTCGGCATCCGTCGCCACGCCGGCACCCTGGTCGACCTGTTCACCCCCAGCGGCAAGAAGCAGGTCGTCAAGGGCAAGGACCTCACCGCCGTCGAGTACGTCGTCGCCACCGGTGGCGCGCTCACCCAGGTGCCCGGGGGTGCCGAGATCCTGCGCGGCATCTGCGTCGGGCCCTCCACTCGGGGCGGGGTGACGAGCCTGCTGCCCCCGCCCGAAGCGCGGGTCCTCATCGACTCGGGCTACCTGTTCTCGGCCATGGGCACCCTCGCCCAGACCTATCCCGACGAGGTGGCCGCCTCCCTGGCCCGCTGGGCGGGTGCGGCCGAAGGAGCGTCATGATCGCCCACACCCCGCGGCTGGAGATCTTTCCCGACCGCATCTGTGAGAACGCC
This sequence comes from Mobilicoccus sp., assembly GCA_030538585.1. GTDB lineage: Bacteria > Actinomycetota > Actinomycetes > Actinomycetales > Dermatophilaceae > Mobilicoccus. The sequence goes on along the minus strand of JAUNTP010000051.1, from coordinate 2,246 downwards.
CGCTCGGTGTACGGCCTCATCCATGATCACGGCGCCCAGGTGGCGGGTGTCGGCAAGGTGACGTGCGCCCACCCGGCCGTCATCGACGCGATGGTCGAGGCCGGTGCCGACATGATCGGCGACTCCCGCATGGACAACATCAGCTCGGCGCAGGCCCTGGGTACCGGCCTGCCCATGATGCTGCTGCGGCTGCCGACGCTGTCGGCGGCGCACGAGGTGGTGCGGTACGCCGACATCACCCTCAACTCGAGCCTGCAGAGTCTTGCCGTCCTCAGCGAGACGGCGCGCATGCTCGACGTGCGCCATCAGGCCGTGCTCATGATCGACATCGGCGACCTGCGCGAGGGTGTGTGGCCCGACCAGGCCGAGTCCGTGGCACGGGCGGCGGCGGCGCTGCCCAACCTCGACCTCGTCGGCGTGGGTGCCAACCTCGCCTGCTACGGGGGAGTCGTGCCGACGGTGGAGAACATGCAGCTCCTCATCGAGGTGCGCGACGCGTGCCGTGATGCGACCGGGCTGGAGCTGGGGATCATCTCGGGTGGCAACTCCTCCAGCTTGCCGCTGCTCGCGAGCGGGCGGATGCCGAAGGAGATCAACCACTTCCGCATCGGCGAGACGGTCGTGCTCGGCCGCAACGTGCTCGACCGCAGCATCTGGCCGGGCACCCGGCAGGACACCGTGGTCCTCACGGCCGAGATCGTCGAGCTCGAGCGCAAGCCGTCGGTGCCCATCGGTCTGCGCGCCCAGAACGCGTTCGGGGAGACCGTCGAGTTCGACGACCGGGGCGTGCGCCGCCGCGCGATCTGCAACATCGGGCGGCAGGACACCAACGTCGCGGGGCTGGAGCCGCTCGACCCCGGCATTCTCGTGATGGGGGGTAGCAGCGATCACCTCATCCTCGATGTCGAGGATGCGACGACACCGGTGGGGATCGGCGACCTCGTCGACTTCGCGCCCGACTACGGTGCGCTGCTCGGCCTGTCGACCTCCCCGTACGTGGAGAAGATCGTCCGCCGGGGATGATGGCGAGCGTGAGGAGAACCGCGATGTTGTACCAGACCCATGTGCGAGTGGATCTCGGCGCGATCCGCCACAACCTCGCGGGGATCCGTGAGCGGGTGGGACC
>JAUNTP010000051.1:0-1110 GCA_030538585.1 Mobilicoccus sp. | reverse complement strand
GGACCCGACGTGGCGGTCCTCATGGCGGTGAAGGCCGACGCGTACGGCCACGGCGCGGTCGTGGTGAGCCGCGACGTGCAGGCCGCCGGCCTCGTGGACGCGTTCGGGGTGGCGACGGTGCCCGAGGGCATCGAGTTACGGGAGGCGGGCATCACGCTGCCCATCCTCAAGATGTCGCACGTGTTCGCCGAGGAGGTGGCCGCGGCGATCGCGGCCGACCTCGAGATCGCCGTGGTCGACGAGACCGGCATTGACGCCGCGGAGGCTGCGGCGCGAGAGGCGGGTGTGGTCGCCCGGTGTCACCTCAAGCTCGACACGGGGATGGGCCGGATCGGGGCACGTCCCGAGGCTGCCCCCGATCTCGCGGCTCGCGTCGAGGCGTCGGATCATCTGCACCTCCGCGGCGTGTTCACCCACTTCCCGGTGAGCGACACCCCGGCCGAGGACGCGTTCACCACTCAGCAGATCGCGACCTTCCACGCGGCCGTGCGCTCTGTCGAGGATCGTCTCGGGCGGGGTGTCGAGGTGGTGCATCTCGCGAACTCCGGCGGCGTCCTCGCGCACCCGGATTGTTGGGCGTCGATGGTGCGTCCCGGCATCATGACGTACGGCTACTACCCGGACGCGACCACGCCGCACACGGTCGACCTGCGACCGGCGATCACGTGGGCGACGCGCATCTCCTTCCTCAAGCAGGTGCGGGCGGGGGAGACCGTCGGGTACGGGCGCACGTGGACGGCACACCAGGACACGTGGATCGCGACCATGCCGGTCGGCTACGGCGACGGCTACGACCGGCACCTCTCGAACCGCGGCACCGTCCTCATCGGCGGTGAGCGCTACCCGATCGCGGGGCGGGTGTGCATGGACCAGACGATGATCGACGTCGGCCCGTCTCCTCGGGTCGCTGTGGGTGATGAGGTGATCCTGCTGGGCACGTCGGGCGACCTCAGCTATACGGCGAGCGACATGGCCGCGGATCTGGGCACGATCAGCTACGAGGTCACCTGCGCCATCGCCCCGCGAGTTCAGCGCGTATACGAGAACGGGAGCTGACACCCCCGTTGGTCGATCTCGCGACAGTCGCTTCGCTCCTTCCTCGATCCAAGG
>JAUNTP010000282.1 GCA_030538585.1 Mobilicoccus sp. | reverse complement strand
CTACGAGACCGGCCTGGTCGGCCGACCCGAGTAGCACCGTCGTGGACTGGGTCATCCTCATCGGATCCGGTGTCCTGGAGGCGGTCTGGGCGACGGCACTGGGCGCCTCCCGTGGGTTGCGCCGCCCGGGACCGACGGTCGTCTTCGTCATCGCCTCGGTGCTGAGCATGTGGGGCCTGGCGATCGCGATGCAGACCATCCCCACCGGCACCGCGTATGCCGTGTGGACCGCCACCGGCGCCTCGCTCACCGTGCTCTGGGCGATGCTGCGGGGGACCGAACCGGCCACCCTGGTGCGGATCCTGCTCCTGCTGGGCATCGTGGCCTGCGTCGTCGGGCTGAAGGCGGTGGCCTGAGATGGCCTGGGTGATCCTGCTGGTCAGCGCGGTGCTGGAGGCGGTCTGGGCCACGGCGCTGGGCGCCTCGGAGGGCCTGACGCGCACCGGCCCCACCATCGTCTTCCTGATCTTCTGCGTGCTCAGCCTCATCGGTCTGGCCCAGGCGATGCGGTCCATCCCGATCGGCACCGCGTATGCGGTGTGGACCGGCCTGGGGGCGGTGCTCACCGTCGCCTGGGCGGCGGCCATGGGCGAGGAGCCGCTGACGCCGCTGCGGGTCCTGTTCCTGCTGGGCATCATCGGCTGCGCAGCCGGGCTGAAGTTCACCACCGCCGCCCCCGCGGTGGAGGCGGCGGGTGAGCCTCGTCATACCGTGGGTGGAGGGGGACCGGGCACAGAGGAGACCGGCGGCTGACGCCGCTCGCGTCCGCCGCTGACTAGCGTCGGTGGCATGACGAAGACCACTGCCGCGGCCCCCCGCACGCTGGCCGCCAGCTGCCTCGATCTCACCAAGACCTATGGGACCGGCGAGACCGCAGTGCGCGCCCTGGACGGGGTCTCCGTCGGCATCGACGCTGGCCGGTTCACCGCGATCATGGGGCCCAGCGGGTCCGGCAAGTCCACCCTGATGCACCTCCTGGCCGGTCTGGACACGCCCACCTCGGGGCGACTCTTCCTGGGTGAGACCGAGCTGACCGGTCTGAGTGATCGCGACCTCACCCGGCTGCGGCGGCGCTCGGTGGGCTTCGTCTTCCAGGCCTTCAACCTGCTGCCCACGCTCACCGCCCAGCAGAACATCCGGCTGCCGCTGGACCTGGCCGGCGCCCGCGTCGACGAGGCCTGGGAGCGCCTGGTCGTCGACGGCCTGGGCCTGACCGACCGGCTCGGCCATCGACCCGGGGAGCTCTCCGGCGGGCAGCAGCAGCGCGTCGCGCTGGCGCGGGCGCTCGCGACCCGGCCCGAGGTGATCTTTGCCGACGAGCCCACGGGGGCGCTCGACTCGGCGACCGGTGCCGAGGTGCTCGCGCTGCTGCGCCGATCCGTCGACGAGTGGGGGCAGACCGTGGTCATGGTGACCCACGACGCCACTGCGGCGGCGGTCGCGGACCGCGTGCTGCTGCTCGCCGACGGTCAGTTGGCGGGCGAGATCCTGGACCCCAGCGCGGACAGCGTGCTCGCGGCGGTGCGCGACCTCGGGCGGGCGTGATGGCGGTGTCAGGATCCTGGATGACGGCCGGCCTCGCCACCCGCGGGCGCCGCCTGATCGCCGCCGCGATCGCGATCATCATCGGCACGGCCTTCCTCACCACCAGCCTGGTCGTGCTGGCCACCTCGCAGGCCGGCATCGAGGACGCGGTCGCCGGGGGCGTGCGGGACGCCGATCTCGTGGTCTCCCGGGACAACGACTGGCTGACGATCGAGGAACGGGACGCGGTCGAGGCCGTCGACGGGGTCAGCGTGACCACCGGCACGTCGATGGCCTTCCTGGAGTCCGAGGGCAGCACGCTCATCGGGGTCAACGTGCCGACCGGTGGCATCCGACTGGTCGATGGCGCGCTGCCCGTGGCCGAGGGTGAGGCAGCCGTCACCAGCGACTTTGGTCGCTCCATCGGCGACACGCTCAGCATCCCGCCCCTGCCCGGGCCGGACGGCGAGGTGGGGGACCCGGTGCAGCTCACCGTGGTCGGGGTCGTCGACCCCGGCGGGATGAGCCAGTTGACCTTCAGCGACGGCTTCATGGCGAGCGATGCCACGCTGCGCGTGCTCGACCCGAGCCTGGCCTACCGCGACCTGCAGCTGCAGGTGGACCGCGGGAGCGATGCGGTCGCTGCCCGCGAGGCGATCACGGAAGCTGTGCCCGGGGCCACGATCCTGACCGGGCCGGAGGCGGCCGAGGCCGCCGTCAACGAGATGACGGGGCAGACGGCCGTCATGGCCGGCATCCTCGTCGGCTTCGGCGCGGTCGCGCTCATCACGGCGGCGATCGTCATCGCCAACGCCTTCACCATCACCCTCGCGCAGCGGGCGGGCGAGCTCGCCCTGCTGCGGTGCGTCGGTGGATCCACGCGCCAGGTCCGTCGTCTCGTGCTGCTGGAGGCCGTGGTCCTCGGGGTCATGGCCAGCGTCGTCGGAGTGCTGGTCGGCATCGCGCTGTCCGCGGGCCTGCTGACCCTCGCCCGCGCCCTGGACGTCGGTATGCCGCTCGGCACCGGTCTGGCCATCACGCCCATCTCTGTGCTGGCCCCCCTGGCCGCCGGTGTCGTCGTGACGCTGCTCGCCGCCCTGCAGCCTGCCGCCCGCGCGACCCGGGTGTCGCCGCTGGAGGCGCTGCGGCCGGCCGGCGAGGCCGCGGACCGTCCGCGGGTCGCCTGGTGGCGGCTGGGCCTGGGCCTGCTGCTCTTTACCCTGGGCTGCGCGCTGATGGTCCTCG
>JAUNTP010000281.1 GCA_030538585.1 Mobilicoccus sp. | reverse complement strand
GAGAGTGAGGTGCTCGGCAAGCGTCTGTCGGTGCTGGACCTGCTGGAGCGGTTCGAGTCGGTGAATCTGCCGCTGGCGACCTACCTGGGGATGCTGACTCCGCTGAGCCCGCGGCAGTATTCGATCAGCTCCTCGCCGCGGTGGAGCGCCGATCACGTGACCCTGACGGTCGCGCACCTGTCGTCACCGTCGCTGTCCGGCGAGGGGACCTACGAGGGGGTCGCGTCGACGTTTCTCGCGCACGCCCGACCCGGCACGCGCATTCCGGTGACGGTGCGGGAGAGCAACGTCGATTTCGCGCCGCCGGCGGACCTGTCGACGCCGATGGTGCTGGTGTGCGCGGGGACCGGGCTGGCGCCGTTCCGTGGCTTCCTGCAGGACCGGGCGCTGCGCGCGCAGGCCGAGGGAGTCGAGCCGGCGCCGACGCTGCTGTTCTTCGGCTGCGACGGACCGGAGGTCGACTACCTGTACCGCGACGAACTATCCGAATGGGCGGAGCAGGGGGTCGTGGACGTGCGGCCGGCGTTCTCGGCGGCCCCGGAGGACGGGCCGGAGGGGCCGATGCCGTTCGTGCAGGACCGGCTGTGGGCCGACCGCGCGGACGTCGAGACGCTCGTGGACGCCGGCGCGCAGCTCTACGTCTGCGGCGACGGTCAGCGGATGGCGCCGGCGGTGCACGACACGTGCGTGCGCATGTACGCGCAGGCCGCCGGGGTGTCCGACGAGGAGGCCCTGCGCTGGGTCGAGTCGATGGAACGGGAGCACGGGCGATACGTCTCCGACGTCTTCGCCTGATCGTCGCCCGAGCCTGAGCGCGCGCAGGCTCACCGCCGAGCTGATGGGCTGTCGACCCGCCGGGATGATGCGACTCTCATGGGGAGACTGCTGCCAGGAAGCCGCGGATCTCGGCGAACACCTCGTCGTGGGCCTCGAGTTGGGCCCAGTGGCCGCAGTTCGGCACGAGGACCAGTCGCGCGCCGTGCATCCGCTGGGCGGCGCGGGCCGAGTCGAGGGGGCTCACCAGTGGGTCGTCCTCGCCGTGGACGAACAGCGTCGGCGCCGTGATCTCGTGGACGCGGGGCATGAGGTCGTTGCGCATCCCGTCCCGGCCGAGGGTGGCCTGGTTGTAGCGCAGATAGCCCCGTGAGCCCCGCGGGTGGCGCGACTCGGTGAGGAACTCCTCCACCACCGCCGGAGGAAGCCGCGCCGGGTCGGCCACCATGGCGCGCAGCGCCGTCGAGGACAGGCGGTTGAGCAGGCGCGTGGCCGGCAGCATGACGCGGTCAGGAAGCTGCGCCACGGCCCACGCTGCCGCCTGCGCCGGACGGTTCCGCAGCATCGACGCGAGCCCACCGGGGGCGATGAGGACCAGTCCCGACACCCTCCCCGGGTGGTGCAGAGCCAGGTTGAGGGCCACGTCGCCACCCATCGACACCCCCATCACCACGGCGCGCGGCACACCCACCGCATCCATCACGGAGCGGACGACCTCGGCCATCGCCTCCGGGCCGCCGACCGGCTCGACGTCGACGCTCCCGCCGAACCCCGGCAGGTCGGGTGCCCACACCTCCCGGTCCGCGCCGAGGGGAGCGAGCAGGTCGTGCCAGGAGATCCCGGCATTGTCCGAGCCGCCACCGTGCACGAGAACGACCGGGTCCCGTTCGGTGGCAGCGCCGGCGTGCAACACGCGCAGTCGACCGACCGGGACATCGACATGACGGACATCAGCACCGGGTGGAACGAGACGTGGGGACATGGGCACCTCCTCCACCCATCGTCGGCGCCTGCCGGCCGCGCGGCGACTGACAGATGTCACCGTTGCGGTGGTCTCGAGACGCTTCGCCTATCGACCAGCGAGGGGGGTCGCGGCGAGTCTCGGGCTGGTCAGTCGCCCTCGACCCAGGTGCCCTGGTGGTGGACCATGCTCCACGCCCGACCCTCGCGGCGCCACACCGACGTGTGGCGGGAGCGGTGGCCGTCGGTGAGCAACGTCGTCGATACGAGGACGACATCCGGGGCGATCGAGCGGGCGTCCATCGACTCGACGACCTTCTCCGAGACCGGCCGGTCGATCGCGTCGACCGTGTCGGCGAAGTCGCTGGCGACGAACTCGCGCCCCGAACGCCCCACCTCGTGGAAGTCATCCGCGAGCAACTCACGCACCTTGCCGGGCTGACGGCGGTACTCCGGGGAGAGCGTGGCGCGCTCCAACTCAAGCACCTCCTCTACCGGTGACCCCTCCGCCTCCTCGACCGGCGCGGTGGCCGTGGCCCCGCCGCGCGACCGGGCAGATCCCTCGACTCCCTGACCCTCGCCGTACGACTCCGGCACGACGACAGCCGGACACGTCGCGCGGCCGAGAAGGCGGGTGCTCGTCGACCCGAACAGCACGCTGCGCAACTCACCGCGGGCCCGCGTGCCGACGACCAGCATCGCGGCCCGCGCCGACGCACCGAGCAGGGCGACGTCGGAGTCCTCGTGGACGACATTGCGTCGCACCTCGACCTGTGGGTACTGCTCGGCGACCGGGTTCAGCACCCGGTCGAGCACTTCCTGCAGGTCGGTACCGTCGCGCTCGACGTCGCCGTGACGCGAGGAGTGGACGGCGACGATGGGGCGACCCAGGGCGGCGGCCTGCGCGAACGCAAACCGGGTGGCGCCATCGTCGCTGCGACCGTCGATGCCGAGCACGATGGGGTCGCCGGCGTCCAACTCCTCGAACAACTGCTGCGGAACGACCGCGACGGGGCCGTGCGCGTGCGTGGCGATGTA
>JAUNTP010000050.1:20566-20959 GCA_030538585.1 Mobilicoccus sp. | reverse complement strand
CCTGCGCGGGCGTGGGCCGCACCTGACCCATGCTCATGCTCGCGCCGTGCACCCGGTACCCGGCGAGCGGCAACGCGAGGGAGACGACCTCCCCGAGGTAGGGCATGACGGCGTTGCCGGCCCCGTCGAGGGGCAGGCGCGGGTTCTCGGAGTCCAGGGCGAGGGTTCGCAGGGTCTCGACGTGCCACACGTTGCCCGACGTCGGCGGGCATTGGTACAGGCCGATGATGCGGTTGTCGGCGATCATCGCGGCGCGGTCGTAGCCCCGCGCGTAGCTGGGAAAGACCGACCCGTTGGGGGAGCCGTCGGCGTCGACCCCGGCGAGCTGGAACTGAACCTTGACCGGGCGGGCATCCAGCAAGGGCAGGCAGCGCTCGACGAGGGTGGGGTGTG
>JAUNTP010000050.1:15268-20556 GCA_030538585.1 Mobilicoccus sp. | reverse complement strand
GAGGTCGTCGGCGTCGAGCACATGCACGTACTCGCACCGCACCGCGGCGATGCCGGTGAGGCAGGCCCCGAGAAGTCCCGCGTTCTCCTGGGAGATGATCTCGATGCGGTCCGCGTAGCGTTCGATGACCTGCAACGACTCATCGGTGGAGCCGTCGTTGACGACGATGATCTGCGTGTACGCCACGGTCTGCGCGAGGGCGCTCTCGATGGCGGCCCCCACGAACTGGGCGTAGTTGTAGCAGGGGATGACCACGGCAACCCCGGGGGCACGTCGCTTCGGGCCGGGCCGAGTGCGCTCGGCGACCGGAGCGGGTGTCGTCATGGGCGGGTCCTCATCAGGTGCGGGCAGGTGCGATCCGCACACTACCGGGGCGCGGAGACCGGCCGGTAGGTACACGCGGGAACGCGGGCCCTGACCAACGAGGCGTCACCCCACCCGCCGGTCGACCAGGGCGAAGCGACGTCTCGACCCCCCGTTGGTTGAGGAGGAGCGCAGCGACGTCTCGAAACCACCGCGAGGCTCTCCCCGGACGTCACCATGGTCTCGAGACGCTCGCTGCGCTCGCTCCTCGACCAACGGGTAGGAACGGTCTCGAGACGCTCGCTGCGCTCGCTCCTCGACCACCGGGTGGGAACGGTCTCGAGACGCTTGCTGCGCTCGCTCCTCGACCACCGGCGGTGCCCGTGTACGCCTTGCCCGGATTGCAGATGCCGTGGGGGTCGAACACGGCCTTGAGGGCCCGCATCCGATCGATGGCAGCCTCGCCCACCTGGCGACGCAGGTACGGCGCTTTGAGGGTGCCGATGCCGTGCTCGCCCGAGATCGTGCCGCCCAACTCGATGGCGAGATCGACGAGGTCGGAGAACGCCGCGTGCCCGCGGGCGAGGGAGTCCGGGTCGGACGGGTCGAGAAAGATGGAGGGGTGCAGGTTGCCGTCACCTCCATGACCCGACATCGTCACCTCCACACCGCGAGCCGCGCAGAGTTCACGCCCCTGCTCGACCAGTCGCGGCAGGGCGCGAATCGGGACGCACATGTCCTCGATGAGGTTGGGGCCCTTGGCCTCCAACGCAGTGTTGAGGACCCGGCGACCGGCGAGCAGGGCGTCGGCTTCGATGGCGTCGTCGGCCACGGCAATGTCGTCGGCGCCGTGCGCGCTCATGAGGTCGGCATACCGGGCGGCGTCCTCCCCGACGTGGCCAGGCCGGTCGGACTGCACGAGCAGGACCGCGGCGCACCCCTGCGGAAAGCCGTAGTCGGCGAGGGCCTGCACGGCCGCGATCGACGGCTCGTCGAGGAACTCCAGCAGTGAGGGCGGGTGCGGGTCGCGGCGAAGGGCGACGATGGCCTCGGCCGCGGAGGTGAGGGTGGGAAACGTCGCGAGGGCCGTGAGCGGGTCGGCCGGAGCCGGCACCAGGCGCGTGATGACCTGGGTGACGACGCCGAGCGTGCCCTCGGAGCCGACGAACAGGCCGGTGAGGTCGAGCCCCGCGGAGCTCTTGGCGGTGCGGCGGCCGGTCGTGATGACCTCACCGCCGGGGAGCACGACCTCCAGGCCGCGGATGTAGTCGGCCGTCACGCCGTACTTGATGCAGCACAGCCCGCCGGCGTTGGTGGCGACGTTGCCGCCGAGGGTGGAGGAGCCCGACGAGGCGGGGTCGGGCGGGTAGAACATGCCCTCCATGCGGGCGGCCTTCTTGAGGTTCTCGGTGACGACGCCCGGTCCGGCGACGGCGATGCCCTCGACGGGGTCGACGATCTCGATGGTCGAGAGGGCCTCGGTGTTGAGGACGATGCATCCCGACGTCGCCACCGCTGCACCGGTGAGCCCGGTGCGTGCACCTTGCGGGACGACGGGTCGGCGCTGCTCGTGGGCGTGCTTCATCACCTCGACGACGTCGGCGAGATCGCGGGCGCGCACGACCTCGAAGTCGTCCGGAGCGGTGGCCCCGAAGCTCGAGTCGACCCCGTAGGTGCGTCGCACATCGGGGTCGGTGACGACGGGCAGGGAGGCAGGCAGGGCGCTCATCGCTCCACTATGCCCCGGCGTCGCCGGCGGGGTGCCGGCCGGGTCCGGTGCAGGTCAAGGGCGCGTCCGGACCTGGCAAGCCTTGCGGTGACACGCCCCGCCGGTGGTCGGGCCTCACCTACGCTCACGACGACGGAGAGGGGGTGGAACGGACATGTCGGTCGAGAAGGCTGCGTGGCTGCGCGACATCGTCGGCCGTCGCATCGACGGCGTCGAGGGGCGTCGCCGGGAGATCCGAGCCCGGTACGAGTGCTTCACCGGCCGTCCGTGGCCGGAGGGCGGCGGCGAGACCCTCACGGACGTCGTTTTCGGGCGCCTCGACGAGGCGAACGCCCGTCGGGACACCTCGCTGGCTCCCTACGTCGACAAGTACCGCGTCCGTGAGTACGTCGCGGAGACCGTGGGGCGCCACGCGCTCGTCCCGCTGCTCTGGAGCGGGATCAACCCGCTCGCCATCCCCGTCGGGCGGGTGGAGGGCATCCTCAAGACCAACCACATGAGCCAGGCCGTGCTGCGCCTGCGGCGGGACAGCGACCCCTGGATGGTGCGCCGCCGAGCCGCCCGGTGGATGGCGGAGAACTACTACTGGGTCACCGGGGAGTACCAGTACCGCGCGATCCGCCCGCGGCTGCTCGTCGAGCACGAACTCGACGACGGCACGGAGTACGGGCCTCGCGACTACAGCCTCTGGTGCGTCCACGGCGAGCCTCTGTTCTGTCAGGTCCGTGACACGAGCCGCGAGCTGCGCCAGGCGTACTCCCTGGCCTGGGAGCCGCTGCCGGGGGTGCTGCTGCCGGGCGCCCGCACCATCGAGGTGCCGCGTCCCGAGGGCCTCGCGGAGATGACGGCCATGGCGCGAGCGCTCGCGGCGCCGTTCTCGTTCGTGCGGGCCGACTTCTACGACGTCGGCGGGCGCGTGTACTTCGGGGAGTTGACGTTCTCTCCGGCGGCGGGCCGCCTGCGGCTACGCAACCCCGACCTCGATCGCTACCTTGGACATCTCGTGCGCGCCGGGGCCGCCGCTCTGCCGGGCGCGCACGCGAGGATCGCGCGCTACTCACGGGCGGCCGCCGTCGCGCCGTGACGCGACTCGAACTGATTTGCGTTGCCCGCTAGCATGGGGGCAACGACGTCTGAGCCGCGATCAACGGCGAGTCTCCGGAAGAACGGCGGGATCTCACCTCCCGCTCACTAGACCCGGACGGGCGGGCCCGTCACAGCCTGCAACGAAGCGGTTCTCTCGATCGACCGACAGGTCGGCGTGAGAGCAAGCGAGGTGGTACCGCGGGAGCGGGCGCGTCAGCAGCGTCCGGTCTCGTCCTCGACTCGACCGACACCCGTCGCATCACGAGCACGAGAGGTACGCCCCGGCGATGACCTACCCCCAGACCTCCACCGGTACCCCCGCAGCGGGTGCCTCGTTCGGTGTGCCCGCCTCCCCGCGGTTCCCGGAGATCGAGACCCGGGTGCTGGAGCACTGGGCGGCCGACGACACGTTCCGCGCCAGCGTCGACAACCGCGACGCCGGTGAACGCGGCGAGGGCGAGTTCGTCTTCTACGACGGACCGCCCTTCGCCAACGGTCTGCCGCACTACGGCCACCTGCTCACCGGGTACGTCAAGGACGTCGTCCCGCGCTACCAGACCATGCGGGGCCAGCGGGTCGAGCGCCGCTTCGGCTGGGACACCCACGGTCTGCCCGCCGAGCTGGAGTCGATGGCGCAGCTCGGCATCAAGACGACCGACGAGATCCGCGAACTCGGCATCGAGAAGTTCAACGAGGCGTGCCGCGAGTCGGTGCTGCGCTACACCGACGAGTGGCGTGACTACGTCACCCGCCAGGCGCGCTGGGTCGACTTCGACAACGACTACAAGACGCTCGAGCCCGAGTACATGGAGAGCGTCATCTGGGCGTTCAAGCAGCTGTACGACAAGGGCCTCGCCTACGAGGGCTTCCGCGTGCTGCCCTACTGCTGGAACGACGAGACACCCCTCTCCAACCACGAATTGCGGATGGACGAGGACGTCTACCAACAGCGTCAGGACCCGGCCGTCACCCTCGGGCTGCGCATGGGCGCCAAGGACGATGGCAGCGACCCCCTGGGCCTCGAGGGCACGCTCGTCACCGTGTGGACCACGACGCCGTGGACCCTGCCGAGCAACCTCGCCATCATGGTCGGCCCCGAACTCGACTACGTCGTCGTCGAGTCCGACGTGCCCACCGGCTCGCCGCAGCGCTACCTCTTCGGCGCCGAGCGGGCCGCGGCGTACGCCCGCGAGCTGACCGGTGACGCGAAGGGCGACGTCGAGGCCCTCGTCGTCGGCCGCTACACCGGCGCCGACCTGGTCGGCTACACCTACACCCCGCCGTTCTCCTACTACCTCGGCCACGAGAACGCGTTCCGCCTCGTACCGGCCGAGTTCGTCACGACGACCGACGGTACGGGCCTGGTGCACACCGCCGGCGCCTTCGGTGAGGACGACAAGGTCGTCACCGACCGCGAGAACATCGAGGCCGTCATGCCCGTCGGCATCGACGGATGCTTCACGGCACCCGTGAACGAGTACGCCGGGATGCTCGTGTTCGACGCCAACCCGCACGTCATCGACCACCTCAAGGCCAGCACCCGCCTCGCCTCGGGCCGCGAGCTGCCCGAGGGCGTCGGCGTCGGCTCGGCCACCGAGGGCACCGTGCTGCTGCGCCACGAGACCTACGACCACTCCTACCCGCACTGCTGGCGCTGCCGTCAGCCGCTCATCTACAAGGGTGTGAGCAGCTGGTTCGTCTCCACGACGACGATCCGCGACCGCATGCTCGAACTCAACGACGAGATCACGTGGGTGCCCGAGCACGTCAAGGACGGCCAGTTCGGCAAGTGGCTGGAGAACACCCGCGACTGGTCGATCAGCCGCAACCGCTTCTGGGGCAGCCCGATCCCGGTGTGGAAGTCCGACGACCCCGCCTACCCGCGCGTCGACGTGTACGGCAGCTTCGCCGAGCTGGAGGCCGACTTCGGGGTCGAGGTCACCGACCTGCACCGCCCGTTCGTCGACGAGCTGACCCGGCCCAACCCCGACGACCCGCGCCCCGAGGGGGAACGGTCCACGATGCGGCGCGTCACCGACGTGCTCGACTGCTGGTTCGAGTCCGGCTCGATGAGCTTCGCGCAGGTGCACTACCCGTTCGAGAACGCCGACTGGTTCGAGCACCACTTCCCGGGCGACTTCATCGTCGAGTACATCGGGCAGACCCGCGG
>JAUNTP010000050.1:0-15258 GCA_030538585.1 Mobilicoccus sp. | reverse complement strand
GGTTCTACACGATGCACATCCTCGCCACGGCCCTGTTCGACCGGCCCGCGTTCTCCACGTGCGTCGCGCACGGCATCGTGCTCGGCAACGACGGGCAGAAGATGAGCAAGTCGCTGCGCAACTACCCGGACGTGCGCGAGGTGTTCGACCGTGACGGCGCCGACGCGATGCGGTGGTTCCTCATGACGAGCCCCATCCTGCGCGGCGGCAACCTCATCGTCACCGAGCAGGGCATCCGCGAGGGCGTGCGCCAGGCGCTGCTGCCGTTGTGGAGCACCTGGTACTTCTTCAGCCTCTACGCCAACGCGGCGAACTCCGGCGCCGGGTACACGGCTCGCTGGTCGACGGACTCCGAGCACGTGCTCGATCGGTACCTGCTGGCGCGCCTGCGCGAGCTCGTCGAGGGCGTCACCGCCTCCTTGGACGTCTACGACATCGCGGGTGCCGGTGACCAGGTGCGCACGTTCCTCGACGTGCTCACCAACTGGTACGTGCGCCGTAGTCGGGACCGTTTCTGGGACACCGGCAGCGCCGACAGCGAGGACGTGACGCGCGCGTTCGACACCCTCTACACGGCCCTGGAGGTGACCTGCCGGGTGGCGGCGCCGCTGCTGCCCCTGGTCACCGAGGAGATCTGGCGTGGCCTCACCGGCGGGCGTTCGGTGCACCTCACCGACTGGCCCGTCGCCGAGGACCTGCCCGCCGACCACGACCTCGTCGTGGCGATGGAGCGCAGCCGCGAGGTGTGCTCGGTGGCCTCCAGCGTCCGCAAGGCCGCCGGGCTGCGCACCCGTCTGCCCCTGTCAGAGCTCGTCGTCGTCACCGACGACGCGGCCGCGTTGGAGCCGTTCACCGGCATCATCGCCGAGGAGGTCAATGTGCGCGCCGTCAAGGTCGTCGAGCTCTCCGGTGCGGACTCAGGCCAGTTCGGGGTCGACCAGCGCTTGTCGGTGAACGCCCGCGCGGCCGGGCCGCGCCTCGGCAAGCAGGTGCAGACCGTCATCAAGGGCAGCAAGACCGGCGACTGGTCGGTCGCGGCCGACGGCACCGTCACGTGCGCCGGCATCGAGCTGGCCGAGGGTGAGTACACGCTCGAGACCGTCGTCGCCGACGCCGGCCGCGCCCAGACCCACGCGACCGCGGTGCTGCCCGGCGGCGGGTTCGTCGTGCTCGACACCGAGGTGACGCCCGAACTCGCCACCGAGGGCCTCGCCCGCGACATCGTCCGCGCCGTGCAACAGGCCCGCCGTGACGCCGGGTTGGAGGTGAGCGACCGCATCTCCCTCACCGTCCTCGGCGGCGAGGAAGTGTTCGAGGCGACCGTGACCCACCAGGCGCTCATCGTCTCCGAGACCCTCGCCACCCAGTTCGGGTCGGCCGCGGACCTCGACGCCCTGCCGGGGCGCGGCGTGGAGGCGAGCGTCGGCGACGGCGTTCCTGTGCGGATCGTGCTGGAGAAGCGGTGATCGACGTCCGCCTGGCCGACGGAAACGACCGCGCGGGGGTGGGGGCCGTCGGCCGGAGCGCCTGGCAGACCACCTATTCCGAGATCTTTCCGCCCGAGCTGATGGAGCTGTTCCTCGCCAAGTGGTGGACCAAGGACGCGAACATCTCCTCGATCCGGCGCAAGCGCACGTTCGTCGCCGACGACGCCGGCCGGATCGTCGGCATGGCCTCCTACGGCGTCCACGAGGGCGACCTCGTGGTGTGGAAGATCTACGTCCTGCCCGAGTACCAGGGGCGGGGCGTCGGCGGACGCCTGCTCGCCGCCGTGTACGACCAGGACGCGGGCGCGCACGACGCCTGCCACCTGTCCTTCACCGACGGCAACTCCAGCGCGCACGAGTTCTCAGTCCGGCACGGATACGTCGTCGATCACCGTGAAGAGCAAAGCGGTCTCCCGGATCTCGTGTGGATGCGCAAAGACCTCACCCGCTCCGACGAAGGGCAGTCCACGTGAGCAACCAGCAGCAGGCCAGCGAGGCGTTGGAGCTGCGCAAACGCATGCGTGAGGTGGAGGAGGCCATCCTCGACCGGGCGCCCGAGCACGACATCGACCCCACCCTGGACCGCGTGCGTGACGTGCTCGACCTGCTCGGCGCGCCACAGACGACGGCGCCGATCATCCACATCGCCGGCACCAACGGCAAGACGTCCACAGCGCGCATGATCGAGGCGCTGGCCATGGAATCCGGGCTGGCGACGGGGCGGTTCACCTCCCCGCACCTGCACGACATCACCGAGCGGATCGTCCTGTCGGGGCGGCCGATCGAGCCGCGCCGGTTCGTCGAGACCTACGACGATGTGCTGCCGTACATCGAGATGGTCGACGCCCGCTCCGCGGAGGCCGGTGGTCCGAAGCTGTCGTTCTTCGAGGTGCTCGTCGTCATGGCGTTCGCGGCGTTCGCGGACGCGCCGGTCGACGTGATGATCATCGAGGTCGGGTTGGGCGGCACCTGGGATGCGACGAACGCGGCCGACGGCACGGTGTGCGTCATCACCCCCATCGCGCGGGACCACGAGGCCTACCTGGGGGAGGACCTCGTCGGCATCGCCGAGAACAAGGCCGGGATCCTGAAGGATGGCGCGATTGCCGTCGTGGCCGGTCAGGATCCGGTCGTGGCCGAGGTCATCGACGCCCGCGTGAACGCCCTCGGTGTGCAGGCGGCGTACGAAGGCCGCGACATCGAGGTCGTCTCGCGGGAGATGGCCGTCGGTGGCCAGCTCGTGACGCTCGCGGGGATCGCGCGGGAGTACCCCGACGTGCTCATCGGGCTGCACGGGGAGCATCAGGCGCACAACGCCCTGCTCGCCGTCGCCGCGATGGAGGCGTTCCTCGGCGGGGGCCAGTCGGGGTTGGAGCCGGACATCGTGCGGGAGGCGTTCGCGCGGGTCGCCTCGCCGGGGCGCCTGGAGATCGTGCGGCGCTCACCGACGGTGCTCGTCGATGCGGCGCACAACCCCGCGGGGGCGCAGGCTTTGGCGGCGGCGCTGCGGGATTCGTTCACGTTCGGGCGGGTCGTGGGTGTGATGGCGTGCATGGCGGACAAGAACGTCGAGGGCATCCTCGAGGAGTTGGAGTCGGTGTTCGACGAGGTCGTCATCACCCGAAACACCTCGCCGCGCTGCATGAGTCCGGCGAGGCTGGGGGAGATCGCGGTCGAGGTGTTCGGTGAGCATCGCGTGCACGTGGTCCCCGACCTCCCCGACGCCCTGGACGTCGCGGCCGGCCTGGCCGACTCCGGCGACTCCGGGGGAGTGCTCGGCGGTGTCGTGGCGACGGGCTCGGTGATCACCGCCGGCGAGGTCCGCATGCTCGTGGGCGTCACCGACACCTGACCTGATCGTCAGACACCCTCGGACCGCCTTCGTTGGTCGAGGAACGAGCGAAGCAGCGTCTCGAGACCATCATGAGGTCACGCCGTCACCGTGCGGGTGATCTCGAGACGCTTCGCTCGACCGGGTGTCACTGACCGGCGCGCTCGACGGCGCCTTCGACAGCGCACCCTTCGACAGTCTTGCCGCCCTGGGTGAGCTTGGCGGTCATGCCCGTGTCCTGACCGCTGGCGTCCTTGCACTCTCCGTCCCGCACGACCAGAGCGACCTCTGCGCCATTCTCGGTGCCGGTGAATTCGACGCCCTTGGCGAACGCGGAGCGCTCCACGGTGACAGTGCGGGTCTGCGCGCCCTCGCCCTCGATCTCCAGCTTCGTGCCGTCGACGACCGCCCGCCACGAGGTGTCCGTGCCGAACGCCGTGAACGCCGTGCCGACCTCGCCGTTCTCGGTCGCCTCCCCGGTGGGCGCGTCCGTGCTGGGAGTCTCGGTGGTAGGCGCGTCAGTCGTCGGCGCCGCGGGGGCGGGTGTCGAGGCTGCCGTCGGAGCGGGAGCCGGAGCAGCGTTCTCGTTTCCGTCCGCGCTGCCGCAGGCGGCGAGCGTGCCGAGGAGTGCTCCGGTGAGGAAGATGGCTCCGGCGGTGCGCGTGATCGTCATGATGTGTCCCCTTCGAGGTGCAACGACTGTTCGCGTGAAGTGTTCTCGCGATGTGTGACCACCGTAGGAAGGGCGACTCTCCTCGCCTTCTCGCGATCCTCACATCACCCTCACAATCGGCGTGCGCTGGTCCAGCCTTCGGGTAGGCCGAGCCGCAGACGGTGCGCCCGTAGGATGGCGGACATGTCTGCGCTCCCCTTCTACGGCGACCTCGGCCCGATGCAGCGACGATTGGCCACGGTCGTGTTGGCCGGGCAGACCCCAGTGCTGTTCTTCGGGGCGTTGACGTTCTGGGGTCTCGCGCAGGCTTCGCGGCACCCGAACCAGGGCCTCATCCTCGGCCTCGGGTGCGCCCTCGCCGTCTTCGCGATCATCGCGGCCGCCATGATGCGTCGACCCTTCGGGGTCACCCTCGGCTGGCTGGTGCAGGCGTTCACCCTGGCCGCGGCGCTCCTCGCCCCCGTCGCCGTCCTCGTCGGCGTCATCTTCGGGGGTCTGTGGGTCACCGCGCTCCATCAGGGCGCGAAGATGGACGCCCTCACCCGCGAACACCTTCGCGCACAACAGGCTCCCTGACACGACACCCCTCAGGCCTGCGAGCGCCGGGTGGGAGTGTGTCCCGACCTGTCGCCGCGGCCACTAGGGTGATGCGCATGACCGAACGTTCACTCGTCCTCGTCAAGCCCGACGGTTACGCCCGCGGCCTCTCCGGTGAGGTGCTGCGCCGCATCGAAGCGAAGGGGTACACCCTCGCCGCGCTCGCCGTCACCACCCCGAGCCGCGACGTGCTCGCCCAGCATTACGCCGAGCACGAGGGCAAGCCCTTCTACGAGCCGCTCGTGGAGTTCATGAGCTCCGGGCCCGTCACGGCCGCCGTCATCGAGGGGGAGGGCTGCATCGCCGGGTTCCGCTCGCTTGCCGGTGCCACCAACCCGACCGAGGCCGCACCCGGCACGATCCGTGGCGACCTCGGCCGCGACTGGGGCGAGAAGGTGCAGAAGAACATCGTGCACGGCTCCGACTCCACCGAATCCGCCGAGCGCGAGATCTCCCTCTGGTTCCCGACCCTCTGACGTCCCCGCCCACAGCGTCGATGCCTCGAACCGACGGTCTCGGCGCCGGGCGGTCTCCTCGTTTGGGCGCGGCACGGTGGGGGTATCGACACGCACAGGCGCGGCAGGCTGCCGCCGCCGACGACGAGATGGGAGCGACACATGAGCGACACGACGACGAACCCCCTGGGTGACGGTGGCGCCGACGGTGGTGCCGACTCCGGCGCCGACCAGGCCCCCGCGACCGGCCCCGTGAGCGGTGCCGGCGACGGCGGCGCGGACGGTGGCGCTGACTCCGGTGCCGGTGACGGCGGCGCCGATGGCGGAGCGGACTCCGGTGCTGGTGACGGCGGGGCCGACGGTGGTGCCGATGGCGGCGCCAACCCCACCGGTGACGGCGGGGCCGACTCGGGCGCCGGTGTTCCTGCCTGAGCGACACCCGTGACACCACACGACCCGACGCGGGCGAGTGCTTCGGCACTCGCCCGCGTCGTCGGTGACACTGCCGACTTCGCCGACGCGTGGGGGCGACGCCCCTCGCTGTTCAACGGACCCGGCTACGAGGACCTGCTCAACCTCGCAGCTGTGGACGAGCTGCTGTCCACCCGCGGCTTGCGGACCCCGTTCCTGCGAGTGGCCAAGAACGGATCAACCCTGCCCGAGCGATCGTTCACGGCGGCCGGGGGAGTCGGGGCCGCGATCGGTGACCAGGTCAGCGACCCGCAACTCGCCCGCCACTTCGCGGACGGCGCGACGATCGTCCTCCAGGGACTGCACCGGACGTGGGCACCGATCATCGATTTCGCCGCCGACCTCGCGACCGAACTCGGGCACCCCGTGCAAGCCAACGCCTACGTCACCCCGCCACAGTCACAAGGGTTTTCGGCGCACTACGACGTCCACGACGTGTTCGTCCTGCAGCTCGCCGGGGAGAAGCGGTGGATCATCCACGAGCCCGTTCTCCAGTGGCCGCTGCGAAGCGAGCCGTGGGAGGGCGGCGGACGGCGCGACGAGGTGGCCCGCGCCGCGGAGGCCGACCCGGTGCTCGACGTCGTCCTCACCCCCGGTGACTGCCTGTACCTGCCGCGCGGCTACCTCCACGCGGCGACGGCACTCGGTGGTGTGAGCGCCCATCTCACGCTCGGGGTTCATGTGTGGACGCGGCGTCATCTCGCGACGGAGATCGTCGAGCGGGCCCTAGCCAGCGCTGATGACCTACGTCGACCGCTCGCGCTCGGGGTCGATGTCGGGCGCGTCACCGACATCGCCGACGACGCGGCGGCCGTGCGGGCTGCGTTGGTGGCCGCGATCGAGGCCGTCCCGGACGATGACCTGGCTCGTCTGCTCGATGCTCGCGCCTACGACACCGGGCGTGCCGCCCCGATCTCACCGTTGGCGCAGGCCGCGGCGACTCGCGACCTCAACGAGCACACCCCGGTGGTGGTGCGGGCACATCTGCGGCTGCGGCGCATCACCGAAGAGAGCGGGACGCGGCTCCGGGGACGCGGCGTGGATGTCGTGGTCGATGCACCGGAGGCGCTGCTCGACACCCTCCTCGACGGCACCACACACACCTGCGCCGACCTCGCCGCCGATCACTCCGACGCGGCCGGGGTCAAGGACCTGGTCGTGGCTCTGCTACGCGCCGGCGTGCTCGTCCCTGCGGGAGAAGGCCTCGGCGGCAACGGCGTTGGTTGAGGAGCGAAGCGTCTCGAAATCATCGTGAGTGTGCAGGTCAACGCACCGAGATGGTCTCGAGACGTCGCTGCGCTCCTCCTTCGCCGGATTGAGGAGCGAAGCGTCTCGAAATCGACCAACGGGAGGGGTGACAACGCCGTTGGTTGAGGAGCGAAGCGTCTCGAAACCATGGTGAGTGTGCAGGTCAACGCACCGAGATGGTCTCGAGACGTCGCTGCGCTCCTCCTCCGCCGGATTGAGGAGCGAAGCGTCTCGAAATCGACCAACGGGGGGTGACAACGCCGTTGGTCGAGGAGCGAGCGAAGCGAGCGTCTCGAGACCATTGGTGAGACTCTCCCGTCAGCTCACCATGGTTTCGAGACGTCGCTTCACTCGTCCTCCGCCGGATTGAGGAGCGAAGCGTCTCGAAATCAACCAACGGCGGTTGGGGCCGCGGCTTGTCGTTGCGCAGGTCAGCCTCGTGCCTCTTGCTCAGCGACCGGGGGCGTGCTGGATGAGGTGGTCCCGCAGGTAGTCTTCCAGCTCCTGATCGGCATCCGCCGCGGCCTGATCCCACGCTGCGTAGGTGTCGGCGGGGATCTGCGTGATCTCGATGCTGGGGGAGACGTTGGCATGACCCATCGGGTCGCGGTACTCCTGCATGAAGGCCCGGTGAGTGTCCTCGTCGATCAGCATCATGTCGGAGAGCCAGGTGACGGCGTGCAGTCGCTCGCGGGCGTTCCGAAAGGCGTTCCAGGCGGTCTCGAGTTCGTCGTCCCGGTAGACGGCGTCCTTGAAGCGACGGAACGCGCCTCGACCCGACAACGCCTGCTCGAGCATGTCGCGATGCCGCTGGTTGCTCACACCCTCGGCGAAGTCGGCCATGTCCTGCCACCACACCCGCGACGGAAGGGGGTCGACACGCGTGTACTCCGCGTACTTCTCCTCGAACTCCTCTTCATCCATCTCATCGAATCCGGTGAGCATGGGGTCCATGTAGGAGGTGAGCTCACCGGTCTCCGGGTGAATGAACCACGTGATCTCGCCATTGTTGTCTTGGAGCGCGGACGCAAGTTCGGACAGATCCACCTGATCGAGACGCAACATGTCCCCACCGTACTCATGTGGGCCGAGGCGCGTGGGAGCACGACGCACACGTCGGCCGCAGAGACTCACCCTGGCGACAGACACTCACCGTCGACGGTGAGTGTCTGTCGGCACGGTGAGTTCGGTGCGGTCGGTGTGTGCTTCCTGGCCCTGGGTGAGTTCGGAATGCCGAGGTGAGTCAGTGTCGCGAGGAGGGGGCCGTCAGGTGGTGGCGCCGCGGAGGCGGCCCGCCATCCACGCCGCGACCAGGCCCGCAGCAAGCGGCACGAGGAGGGCGTGACGCAGGCCGGCGGTGTCGCTGATGACGCCGATGACGGGGGAGGTGAGCAAGAAGCCCAGGCGCATCCCCCAGCCGAGGACGGCCACCCCGGTCCCGTGGGCGAGGCCCGGCACCCGCGCCGCCGCAGCGAAGGCTGCAGGGACGAGGGTCGCGCAGCCGAAGCCCATGAGCCCGAAGCCGACCAGCACCAGATGCCATGACGGCCCGACCCACGCCAACGCCATCCCGGCCGCCGCGAGCAGGCCACCCGCGCGGGCGACGGCCTCCCGGCCCCACCGGTCGGTCATCGGATCTCCGACGAGTCGGCCCACGAACTGCGCCGCCAGCACGATCGTGAACCCGAGTCCTGCGAGGCCGTCCGGTGCGGCCGTCTCCCGGTCGATGAACAGGGCCGACCAACTGTTGGCGACCTCCTCCATGAGCGTGCCGCAGATGGCGAGCGCGATGAGCGGCACCAAGAGTCGCCAGGGGCGCGGACCGGCGGTCGCGACCTCCTCCACCGAGTGGGCCTCAGGTGCCTGCTCGGCCTCGTGCTCGTTGTCGTGCGGAGTGGCGGCGAGGACGGCCGCGACGATGGCCACCACAGCCCAGACCGCGCCGTTGGCCGCGAGTTGCGTCGTGAGCGGGATGCCCTGGCTCGCGCACCAGGTGCCCACCAGGCCTCCGGTCGTGGCGCCGAGACTCCAGATGGCGTGGAAGAAGTTGATGATCGACTTGCCGGCCCACTGCTCGACGATGACGCCCTGCACGTTCTGCGCAGCGTCGACGATCGCGTCGATGGCGCCAGCGAGGAAGAAGATGGCGGCGAACCCCCAGGCCACCGGGCTGTGCGGGGCGGCCGCAATCGCGATCGCGAGCAAGACCGACCCGATCGCCGTGATGGACCTCGCCCCGAACCGCCGGATGAACGGGCCCGCCGTGGCGGCGGCGACCATCGCCCCGAGCGGCATCGCGATGACGAGGATGCCGAACGCGGTCGCGCTCAGCCCGTAGGCGTCCTTGACCTCAGGAAAGCGCGGAAGCAGCCCCGCGAGCAGCACCCCGTTGGTGAAGAACATGAGGGACACGCCCACTCGGGCGCGCGCAGGAGACATCAGCACCCGCCGACCCTACGAGGTGCCGCTCAGCGATCGCTGTCCTGGTCCGGCAGGTGGCCTGGGTGACTGCGACCACGCCGACGTGCATCCGCGCAGCCGACGTGCATCCGCTCAGGACATGTCTTGAGCGGATGCACTCCGAGTGCGCGGATGCCCGAGGGCTGCGCGGACGCTCTGTCGCGAAAGCGCCGAGACCGTCGACCTCGTCGACCGTCTCGGCGCCTCGTGTCCTGGTGAAATCAGTCGCCCGCGCGGTGGAAGCCCGCGCGCTGCGCGGCGTCCGCGTCGGTGAACCACACGTGCGGCTCGGCGTCGGCGTACCGGCCGTGGTCGGAGTCGACGTAGCTCATCGTGTCGTTCCACGCCTTGACCGGGTGTCCGAGCGGCATGGCGCCGTCGTCGATCGGGCAGGCCGACCCGACGCCGTACCCGCCGTCGCGGACCTCGTCGTACTCCGACACGCGCCGTCCGTCGGACGCGGCCTGCGCGTCGCCGCCGCCGTCGTGGTCCTGGTCGCCGCCGTGGTCGTGTCCACCCTCGTGGCCCGCATCGGTCGCCTCGCCCGGGATGACGGTGCCCTCGGCGACGGCCTGGGGGTCGCCCGCGTCGCGGTACTGGCCGTCGTCGTCCATGACCTTGGCGCGGTCGCCGTCGACGACGATGTCGCCACGCTGACGGAACTCCTCACCGGCCGAGATGTCGTGGTTGGCGGGGTCGTGCTCGCGCGCGAACTCCTCCGCGCGACGGCGGGCCTCCTCGGCCTCGCGCGCGTCCTCGTCGGACTGGTCCTCGCCGTCCTGCTCGCCGGTGTTCACGGCGGTGTCGGCGCGCTCCTCGCCGGCGGTGTGCTCCGAGCGCTCGACGCCGACGCTCTCATCGGTGCGTCGTTCGTCGTTACGACGCTCGTCATCGCGGTGGTCGCCTTCACGACGGTCGCCATCGCGGCTCTCCTCGACGCGTCGCTCGTCGGTGGTGGAGCGGTTGTCGCGGTCGGTCCGGTCCGCGTCGCGGCCCTCGGAGTTGCCCCGGAGATCCTCCGGCCGCTCGGCACGGAAGGTCTGGCCCTCGACCGCCTCGGCGTCACGCCGCTCCTCGGCGCCGCGGTCGGCGTCTCGGCGGTCTTCGGACACGCGGTCGGTGTCCGTGGTGCGCGTGCGGTCGGTGTCGTCGCGGCGGCTCTCGTCACCCTCGAGGCGATCGAGACGCTCCTCGACGTCGTCGGCCCGGTCGTCGAAGTCCCGTTCGCTGCGGGAGGCGTCCGGCGCCTTGGTCTCGGTGGTCGGGTCGTTGCTGGTGGGAGTGTCCGACGTGCCCGCGCGGGCCTCGTCGTGAGCGGTGCGGGCGTCGTCGCCGTCACCGGTGCGGATGTCGTCGTGGTGGGAGTCGCTGTGGGTGCTGCTCATGACACGTCCTTCGCCCTGGGAGGTCCTGCCTGTGACAGCCAACCTACGTGCCACGAGGGGGTGCCGCGCGGTGAGAGAACCGGGCAGATCGCCCGGCTCTCTCACCGCTCACGCGTCGCGGCCCGCGAGGATCACCACGAGGGTCCGGGGCCCGTGCACGCCCTCGACGCGGGACAGCTCGATGTCGCTGGTCGCCGACCCGCCGGAGATCCACGTGATCGGCAGCCGGTGTTCACGGACCGACGGTGCGATGGCTGCGACGGCCTCGGGCACATCGGAGACGACCTGGTCCTCGCGCACGACGCACACGTGCAGGTCCGGCACGAGGGAGAGCGCGCGTCGCCCCTGATCCTCGCGGTGGTCCAGCATGATCGTGCCCGTCTCGGCGGCGGCGACACAGCTCGCCGTGACGACGGCGTCGGTGGCGTCAAGCTCGGCGCGGGACAAGCGCGGGCCGCTTTCCTCGCCGAGACCGTCGGTTCGAGCCGACGGTTTCGGCGCGTCGTGGTGCACCTCGACCCCGGCGGCGACGATGGCGTCGCGCCAGTCGGTGTTCAGACCCGAGGGGAGCACGACCGTCGAGGCGCCGCGGCTCGTGAGCGCGTCGGCGATCGTCGCCGGCACCTCGCCCGGGCTGCACCGCACGACGGTGGCCTTGTAGTCGACGACCCGGTCGATGAACGTCTCGACGATGTGCTCGCTGCTGGTCGGCTGCCCGTAGCGCCACGTCACCGGCACGTCGACGTCGGCGGCAGCGTCCGGGACGTCGCGCAGCGCCGTGCGAATCCGGCCGAGGATCTCGTCCTTGGCACTCATGACTGTTCTCCTTCGCTGCCGCGCTCACGCTTCCACCAGGAGCGGAACGATTCCTTGGGTGGGATGGGCACGTCGCGGGCGTTGGTCCACGCGGCCAGGGGGCCAGGCAGGGGACCCAGGTGATCGACACGCCCGAGCAGCCTCCCGCCCAGACCGGAGCCCTTGGTGGCAGCGTTCCAGCGTGTGGCGTCGGCCATCATCCACGCCGCTGCCGTCATCGCGGCGGGCTCGCCGTGGGTGAGGAACGGGCGCTTGGACGTCTTGGCCTCGGCCTTCTTCGTGTCGACGACCTTGGCGCGCATGTGGACGAGGAGGTCGGGGATGGGGATCCGCACCGGGCACACGTCGAAGCACGCCCCGCACAGCGAGGACGCGAACGGCAGCGACTTGTCGACCGCCGAGGCCGTGCCGCGCAGCTGCGGGGTGAGGATCGACCCGATCGGGCCGGGGTAGACCGAGCCGTAGGCGTGGCCGCCGACCTTCTCGTAGACGGGGCACACGTTGAGGCACGCGGTGCAGCGGATGCAGCGCAGCGCGGCGCGTCCCTGTTGGTCGGCGAGGACGTGGGTGCGGCCGTTGTCGAGGAGGACGACGTGCATCTTCTCGGGGCCGTCGCGGCCGTCGGCGGCGGGCCCGGTCCACAGCGAGGTGTAGGGGTTCATCCGCTCCGCCGTGGACGAGCGCGGCAAGAGTTGGAGGAACACCTCGAGGTCCTCGAACGTCGGCAGCACCTTCTCGATGCCGACGACGGAGATGAGGGTCTGCGGCAGCGTCGTACACATGCGCCCGTTGCCCTCGGACTCCACCACGCACAGGGTCCCGGTGTCGGCGACGGCGAAGTTGGCGCCGGAGATGCCGACCTTGGCACGCAGAAACTTCTCCCGCAGGTGCAGCCGCGCCGCGCCCGCGAGGTTGCGGGGCTCGGAGTCGAGGTCCTCGGGCGCAGGCCGCCCGTACTGCCCCATCTCCCGCAGGAAGATCTCGCGCACCTCGGCCCGGTTGCGGTGGATCGCGGGGACGAGAAAGTGGCTGGGCCGGTCGTGGCCGAGTTGCACGATGATCTCGGCGAGGTCGGTCTCCCAGGCGGCGACACCGGAGGCTTCGAGGGCCTCGTTCATGTCGATTTCCTGGGTGACCATCGACTTGACCTTGACGACCTCGTCGCCGACGACGCCGGTGCCGTCGTAGGTGACGTCCTCGTCGTCGAGGGCCTCACGCACCAGGCGCGTGATGATCGCGTTGGCCTCGGCGGCGTCCCGAGCCCAATGCACCGTGACGCCTGCACGGGTGAGGGACTCCTCGAGCTGCACCAGGTAGGTGTCGAGGTGGCGCAGGGTCCGGTTCTTGATGGCCTCGCCGGCGAGCCGCAGCTCCTCCCAGTGGTCGAGCTCGGTGACGACGCGCTCGCGCTTGGTGCGGATCGCCGTCATCGCGTGGTGGAGGTTGCCGCGTTGCACGGGGTTGGCGAGCTGGGTCTTCGCCGCGGTCGGGAAGCCCGGTGCGTCGATGAACTCGCCCTGCGGCGGGGCTGGGGTCTTGCGGTCGGCGCCCTCGTAGCGCGGGGCCGGATGCCCGGCGACGGGGATCGTCGTGATCGTCGGCTGATAGTGGACCTCGGTCATGCCCGCACCTCTTCTGTGCTCGCGAGGATCTCGACGAGGTGGATCGGTTTGACGCCGCCCTGTTGCCGGTCGGTGACGCCGGAGATGTTGAGCAGGCACAGGTTGTCGCCGGCGACGAGGTACTCCGCGCCGGTCTCCATGACGTGCCGTGCCTTGTCGGCGGCCATCGCCACCGACACGTCGGGGTTCTTGAGGGCGAAGGTGCCGCCGAACCCGCAGCAGCGGTCGGCGTCGGCGAGCGGCAGGATCGTGATGCCCTTGACCGCCTGCAGCAGCTGCATGGGCTTGTCACCCACCTTGGTGATCCGCATGGCGTGACACGTGGGGTGGTAGGTGACCTTGTGCGGGAAGTAGGCGCCCACGTCGGTCACGCCGAGGACGTCGACGAGGAACTCGCTGATGTCGTAGGTGTGGCCGGCGACCTCGTCGGCGGCGCGCGCCAGACCGGCGTCGCCGCCCCGCTCGGCGATCATGCGGTGCTGGTGACGCACCGCCCCCACGCACGAGCCGGACGGGCCGACGACGTAGTCGTAGCCGGAGAACGTCTCGACGTGGTTGCGCACGATCGGCACGCTCTCGTCGAGATACCCGCTGTTGGCGAACGGCTGCGCGCAACACGTCTGCTTCTGGGGGAACACGACGGTGCACCCGAGCCGCTCGAGCAGCGTGACGACGGCCCGGGGGGTGTCGGGGAACATGACGTCGCTCGCGCACGTGGCGAAGAGGGCGACGCGCGTGCCCGTGCCCGGCAGGGACGGGGCGGTGGACGTGTCGGTGGTCATCCGAGCTCCTTCGGCGCTGATGGACTCACGGTAGTCATGGTCAGTTGAAGTACCACTGCGACGGGAGCATCCACTCCAGCACCGGCGTGGACTGCAGCCCGACGAGCAGGCAGATGAGGACGAGCAGGCCGACGCTCCACCAGATGACGCGGCGCAGGATCTCCGACTCCCGCCCGAGCAGACCGACCGCGGTGGCCGCGATGGTGAGGTTCTGCGGAGAGATCATCTTGCCGACGACACCACCGGAGGTGTTGGCCGCGATGAGCAGGTGCTCGTTGAGGCCGATCTCCTGAGCCGCGGCCTGCTGGAGGGTGGCGAACAGGGCGTTGGCGCTCGTGTCGGAGCCGGTGACGGCGGTGCCGAGCCAGCCGAGGATGGGGGAGAGGAACGCGAACGCCGCGCCGGTCCCGGCGATCCACGTGCCGATGGAGATCGTCTGCCCCGAGAGGTTCATGACGTACGCGAGCCCGAGCACGGCCGCGACGGTGAGGAACGAGAACCGCATCTTGTGCGCGTTGTGGGCGTACTCGTGGAGCACCACGCCGGGGGACATGCGGTAAACGAGCGCGACGACGATCGAGCACAGCAGCAGGATCGTGCCGGGGTTCGACAGCCACGTGAACTGGTAGATCGTCGAGGTGTTGAGGGCGCCCGCGGCGGTGAACACGTTGCCGTGCGTGACGGGGAACTCGACCGCGACGTCGGTCGCGGCGAGCACGTCGATCGCCGGCCGCCACAGCTTGGCGAGGGAGAACACGGCGATGACGAGCAGGTACGGGAACAGGGCGAGGGCCACGCGGGAGCCGGTGAGAGCCACCTCGGTGCGGTCGGCCTGCGGCTCGGACTCCGCGCGCTCGGCGTCGGTCATGCCGGCACGCTCGGCCTCGTAGTCGGCGCGCAGAGAGGCGCGGGCGTCCTCGCCGCCGACCGGCTTCCAGAAGCGCAGCACGAGGATGATCGTCGCGAGCCCGGCGAGCGAGCTGATGATGTCGGTGAGCTCCATCGAGATGAACGTCGCGCTGACCCACTGCGCGACACCGAACGCCAGACCGGTGATGAGGGCCAGCGGCCACACCTGCGTGACGCCGCGGCGACCGTCGGTGAGGAAGATGATGAGGAGCGGCACGAGTACGGCCACGATGGGCGTCTGGTGTCCCACGTAGGCGCCGATGACGGCCGGGTCGGTCTCGGTGAGGCGGCCCGCGGTGAGGATCGGGGTGCCGATGGCGCCGAACGCGACGGGGGCGGTGTTGGCGAGGAGCACGACGGTCGCGGCCCGCAGCGAGCTGAACCCGACGGCCATGAGCATGACGCCGGTGATCGCGACGGGGGCGCCGAACCCGGCGAGGGCCTCCATCATTCCGCCGAAGCAGAACGCGATGACGATGGCCTGCACGCGCGGGTCGTCGGAGATGACGTCGAACACCGCCC
>JAUNTP010000280.1 GCA_030538585.1 Mobilicoccus sp. | reverse complement strand
TGTCGGCCTGCTCGGGGTAGGTGCGCTGATGCCAGGCGAGCAGCGGGGTGTTGACGAAGCAGATGCGCTCGGCGTCAGCGAAGGTGCGCGCCTCCCACGTGTAGGCGGGGTGCCCGGGCGGGAAGGCGAGCTCGTCGGTGAAGAGGTCGAGGGTCCACGAGTCTCGTGAGTCGAGCACGTACGGAACCCCGGTGGCCTTCTTGAACAGCCACGGCGCCTGGTAGCAGGAATAGGGGTTGCCGGTGGCGACGACGACGTCGAGGGGGTTCTTGCGGTGCACCTTCGTCATGCGGGCGAGCAGGCCCGGCACCCACGAGCCGTACTGGTCGAGCCAGACCTTCTTGATGGCGCGGGTCGTCAGGCGGCGGTGCAACTCGGGAAAGTTGCCGCGGAAGCTCTTGAACCGGCGCGGGTGCGTTTCGAGGTGCTGCATCGGCAATCCGACCCGCTCGACGCGGATGCGCGGGTCGATGGCACCGAGGAGGCTCTCGTCGGAGGACTGCGTGATGTGCTCGAAGAAGTCGGGGGTCACGGTGAAGACGGTGACCTCGAAATCGCACTCGACGAGGTGGTTGGCGAGCGCGAGCATGCGATACACGCCGCTGGCCCGCGAGGGCGGAAAGTAGAAGGCGATGAGGCCGACGTGTCCGCGGCTCACGCTGCGTCCCCGCTCGTGCGGCGCATCGACTGTGCGAACCAGCCGGCGACGTGCTTGGCCGTGAAGGGGCCGGAGTGATACTCGGCCTCGGGGTGCTTCTTGAGGAGCCGGTAGGTGAGCTGGGTGAAGCGGCTCCCGCCGTGGACGACGACGTCGATGCGGTCGGCGGTGTAGATCTCGGGCTGCGATTCGGCGCGGCGCGCCATGACCAGGCCGCGCACGAGCAGCCAGGGCCGGCGGTAGAGCTGTCGCTCGGAGAACCCGGACACGCGGCCGTGGAACGTCCCGGCGCGGGCCAGCAGCTTCTCCGCCTGGGGTCGGCGGGTCTCGGGCAAAGCACGGGCGAGCCGGCCGACCCCACGCAAGGCAGCGCGGGGAGCCCGGTCGACGACAGCGCGCTCGACCCGGCGCAGGCTGTTGTGGCGTTCGACCTGCCCCACCTCGACGAGCGTCATGCCGGGCGGGATGACCCCGGCGGTCATGGACTCCAGGTCGACGGCGACGACCTCGGCACCCATGTCGATGGCGCGCTGGATGCCGTGCATGAGGCGACGCCACTGCACGATGCCCTGGTAGACGACGACGATGCGCAGGTCACCGGGCTCGGTGAACGGCGTCTCGGCGGGGCGGCCGAGCACGTGCTTGCGGAGCAGGTCGGCGACGCGCTCCTCGCCGTAGAAGCCGCGGAGGGTCTCGCGGACGGTCGTGATGTCGTCGAGCGTGAGGTCTCTGCGGAGGGTCTCGACGGCGTCGGCGACCTCCTCTGGGGTGGGCTCGCGGGGCACGAACGCGCACATGCCGAACTCCTGCGGCAGCGCCATCGTCTCTTCGGGGCCGCCGCAGCGGGTGACGACGACGGGCAGGCCGCTCGCGATGGCCTCGATGAGGGTGATGCCGAACGTCTCGTACGCCGACAGGTGCACGAGCACGTCGTGGGTGGCGAGGAACGTGCCGACCAGGGAGGGGGCGACGACCCCGGCGAACGTGACCTGGTCTCCGAGACCGAGCTCGCGGACCCGCTCGGTGAGCTGCTCGCGCAGAGGCCCGTCGCCAACGAGGGTGAGATGCCACGGGCGCTCCGGGTCGCGCGCGACCGCGACGGCGAAACTCTCGACGAGCTTGTCGACGCCTTTGCGTTCGATGAGGCTGCCGACGTACAGCCACCGGTCGGGGCGGCGCATGGGCTCGGCGCGCAGGGTGACGTCGTCGAAGCGGACGGGGTTGGGCACGGCGCGGATGACCTCGGCCTGCTGCCCGCACAGGCGGCGCAGCACACTCGCGGACTCGTCGCCGACGGCGATGACGGCCTGGGCCCGGGCGACGGCGGCGCGGTAGTCGGTGGCCGCGTCGAGGTCGCGGAACACGGCGCGCACATACGTGGCGTGCTCGGTGATGACGAACCGGGTGGGGCGGGCGAGCAGCGGTGCCACCGCGGCGCCGGTGGGCGCGCCGACATGGGCGTTGAGGTAGGTGGCCTGCGTGATGTGCGGCAGGGCGTGCTCGGCGAGAGCAGCCCGCTGGCGGGTGATGGCGTCGTGGCGCGGCGTCATCGGATCCATCGGCGCGCGCACCCGGATGACGCGGGCTTCGGGGCGCTCCTCGACCCAGGTCCACGTGTCCCGCTCCTCGTGCTCCCCCTCGGGGACGGGTGAGGAGTCGACGTGAACGACAGTGATGGGGTCGGTGTAGTGCCGCGACAGGGTGCGGACGGCGTCGAGGACGAACGACCCCCACATCGGGTTCTCATCGGTGGGATACCAGGGCGTGACGACGACGACATCGTCGTACCGTTCGCCGGGCACCGGCACGGTCGCACTGGGGACCGGTTCGGTCGTGGGGGGCTGCACGTCGGGCACCGAGATCTCCTAGATCTCCTCGATCTCCCAGGGGGCTGACTGTCGCTCAGCCTAGCCGCGCCCTCCGACACGCCGGAGCCGACGCGCGGTCACCGGCGAACGCCGGGTGAACGGGCCACGCTCACCCGCCGAAACCGCACGTTCTCACGTGCGGTCTGGGCGATGGGTGGGGCCAAACTCCCGTTGGTCGCCGAAACCGTATGTTCTAACGTGCGGTCTCGGCGGTGGGTGGGTCAGGGGACCAGGAAGGGTTCCAGGGCTGTCGCTGCTCGACGGGGGGAGTGGACTCTTCGGACGAACGCCGGGCCGTCCTCAGCGATGCGGCGGGCGACCTCGCGTTCGGCCACCAGGCGCTTGACGACCTCGACCAGCGTC
>JAUNTP010000049.1 GCA_030538585.1 Mobilicoccus sp. | reverse complement strand
TGGATGGGTCGCCCCCGCCCGTTGGTCGAGGAGCGAAGCGTCTCGAGACCACCCCGCGCTGTCGCAGTCACATGGGCGATGTCTCGAGACACTCGCTGCGCTCGCTCCTCGACCAACGACTCCTGTGCGGCTCGTCAGTGGCTGCGGGTGCGGACCAGGTCCATGGCTCTCACCGAGTCCAGGGCGGCTAGGTGTGGCAGGGGGTTCAGTTTCTTGGCCTCGACGACGTCGGTGAGGAGGCGGCGTACGACACCCTGCAGCTCGCCCGCGTCCCACGGTTTCGCGATGTAGTAGTCCAAGCCCGCGACGTTGAGGGCCTTGATCGTGTCCTGCTGGTCGGCCTGGCCCGTGACCAGCACCGTGGCGACGTCGGCGGTGGCCGGGTCGGCGGACAGTTCGCACAGGTAGTCGACGCCGCTCGTGCCCGGCAACCGGTGATCCGCGAGGACGAGGGCGAGCACGTCACCGTCTGCGGCGATCTCGGCGACGACCTCGCGGGCGTCCTCCACGTCGTCGGCCGGTTCGATGCGCAGCACCTGCGCGAAGGGTTCGAGGTCGCGTTCGAGCGCGGCGCGCACGTCCGGCTCGTCCTCCAGGACGACGACGGTGAGCTTCATGGCTGGTCCTCTCCGGTCTCGGCCACGGGCAGCCGGACCTCGAAACAGGTACGTCCCGGATGTGATTCGAGCTCGATGGAGCCGCCGTGCGCGTCGACGATGCGCCGGCAGATGCCGAGGCCCAGCCCCAACCCGAAGCGGACGACGCCGCTCTTGGTTGTGAACCGCGGCTCGAAGATGCGTTCCTGCAGCTCATCGGGCACGCCAGGGCCGTCGTCGAGGACCGTGACGCGCACCCACCGCCGGTCCACCTCGCTGACCCGAACGCGCACGGTGCCCTCACCGTCGAGGGCGTCGACCGCGTTGGTGAGCAGGTTGGTCCACACCTGCGTGAGCTGCGTGGCGCTGCCGAGCACCTCCCCCACGGCACCGTCGACGGCCACATCGACGGTGACCGTCCCGACCCGCGGCCCCAGCAGTTGGGTGGCGCGGCGCACCGTGGCGGGCACGTCGACCCGCGTGCGTGCGGCGCCGTCGACGTCGGGGCGCGCCTGCTGCCGCAGCCCGTCGACGAGGGTCGTGATGTGGCCCGCGGCCATCTGCAGCGTGTGCAGCGCCGACCCCACCCCCGCCGCCAGTTCCAGGGTCTCGACCGACTCCCCCGCGGCGAGCAGCCGTCGGGCGTCGGCGGCGTCGGTGATCCCGGCCGCGACGAGCCGCCGCACCAGCACCGGGTCGTCGACGACCTCGCCGAGTGCCCGTCGCGCCGCCCGTTGGCTGCGGGCGTCGAGCACGCCGTGAGCGCGGGCCCGGTCGAGCACCTCGACTGCGACGGTGTCGTCGCCGACGAGACCGGGCAGGTCGGTGAGGATGTGCTCGGTGCTGCGGGTGACGGCGGCGATGGGGTTGTTGAGCTCGTGCGCGAGCCCCGCCGCCATCTCACCGAGGGTCGCCAGCCGCGTCTGCGCGAGCAGCTCTTCGCGAGCCAGCTCGAGCTCGTGGAGGGTCTGGCGCAGCCTGGCGGCGAGCTCGGTCTTCTCGACCCGGCGGTGTTGGGCCTTGCGCAGCCGGTGCGACAGCACCCGGATACTCAGCGCCGTGAGTGCCGCGCCGACGCGGGGGTGGGTGGCGAGCGCCCGGTCGAGTTGTTCGATGGTGAGCGGCACGAGGCGGCACGCGGTCGTCGTCGTCGCGGTGACCATGGAGCCGCGCCTGTCGGCGAGCGCGACGAGCCCGACGACGGGCCCGGTGGAGGCGTGGTTGAGGACGACGGTGCCCGCGAGCGGTGAGGTCACCGTGAGGCGAACCCGCCCCTGCTCGACGATGAACACCTGGTCGATGTCCATGCCCTCGTGCGCGAGGTCGACCCCGGCGGGCAGGTGCAGCCTGGGCCGGGGCCCGAGGGCCTCCTCCAAGGCGAGGAGCAGGTCGGCGGCGGCCTCGTCGACCGGCATCTCGAGGTGCCGCAGCAGGTCGCTGCCCACCTCGATGATCGGCAGGGGCCGGGTGGGCGACTCGCGGTGTTGACGCAGCCACCGCGACAGTTGCGCGTCTGCGTACGAGGCGAGCATGCCCGGCGTCCACGGGATGGCGATGACGCCGTTGACGTGGCGAGAGTCCAGGGCGCGACTCATGTCGTCGAGCTCGGTGCGCTCGGTGACGAGCAGGATGCGCGGGTCGAAGCAGGCCGGGTGCGCGAGGACGGCGTCGACGAGGTCATCGACGTTCTGGCCCTCCCCCGGCATGAGGAGCGCGAGGACGACGGGGATGTCGGTCGACCAGGCGGCCAGCTCGGCCGGGCCGTCGGCGGCGTGCGCGGGCACCCGTCCGCTGAGGTGGCTCTCGACCTCCTCGACCGCGGCCGCGACGAAGTCACTGCGGCCGAGGACGAGCACGGTGCCCGCGGGTGGTCGACTCATATGACCCCCATGAACGACCACAGGGTCGGCATGAGCAGGGCGAGGAGCAGCACCCCGGCGCCGCCGAGGACGAGGCCCATGACGATCATGTCGCTGCTCTTGACGGTGCCGGTGGCATACGCGATGGCGTTGGGCGGGGTGGAGACCGGCAGCACGAACCCGAAGCTGCACGTGGCGGCGAGCAGCAGGCCGACGGTGAGCAGGTCGGCGTTGATCGAGATGGCGAGGGCGAGCGCGATGGGGATGAGCAGGTTGGCCGTCGCCGTGTTGGAGAGCAGGTTGCCGAGCGCCCAGGTGAACAGGGCGAGCACGAGCAGAAGGAGGCCGGCGGGAAGCATGTCCCAGGAGACGAGGGACACGA
The DNA here is from genome assembly GCA_030538585.1 of Mobilicoccus sp. Taxonomy (GTDB): domain Bacteria; phylum Actinomycetota; class Actinomycetes; order Actinomycetales; family Dermatophilaceae; genus Mobilicoccus. The sequence goes on along the minus strand of JAUNTP010000049.1, from coordinate 18,846 downwards.
ACCAGTCGTCGAGGCCGCTGCGACCCACGCCCGCGCCGAGGGCGATGCCGCCGGCGACGAGCCACAGCACCGGCCACTGCAGGGCGCGCAGGTCGTCACCGTTCATGACGGTGGAGGCGAAGAGGGCGACGACGGGCAGGAACCCGACGGTGGTCGCCGAGATGCCGTGCAGGGGCTCGGTGAACCACAGCAGGATCGTCGTGGCCGTGACGACGTAGAAGAAGATCGCGGCGGGGCTCGTGTCGACGTCGCGTTGCAGGTCGAGCGCGAGCGCCGTGCCGCGCGGTACGTACCGGGCGGCGAGGTAGGCCCACCCGATGAGCAGCATGATGATCATGAGCGGCACGAGCGCGAGCATCCAGGTGAGGAACGAGATGTTCACGCCTCGCTCGGCGAGGGCCGCGACGGCGATGGCGTTGGGCGGGGAGGCGATCGGCGTGCCGAGACCGCCGAGGTTCGCGGCGAGCGGGATGCACAGCGCGAACCCGGCACGCGCCGCCGCCGTCGGCAGGGCCGCGAGCACGGGGATGAGGACGGCGAACATCGTGGCCGCGGTGGCCGTGTTCGACATGAACATCGACAGGGTCGCCGTCAGCAGCATGAGCGCCAGCAGCGCCAGGCGGGCGTCGTGCCGGAACGGGGTGAGCACGACGCTGGCGAGGTTGCGGTCGAGGCGGTACTTGGCGGCGCCGTCGGCGATGAGGAACCCGCCGAGAAAGAGGATGACGACCGGGTGGGCGAACACCGAGTAGAACTCGCTCGCGGCCCCGGCCGGCTCCGCCAGAGGCATGAGCGCCTCGTCGGAGATGAGCAGGACCTGAAGCATGACAATGAGCGCGCCTGTCGCGAACAGCGGGATCGCCTCGGTGACGAACAGGACGAGGGCGAGCAGGAAGATGGCGAGCATCCGCTGCCCCACCGGCTCCAGCCCCGGCACGTCGACCAGCAGGGGAACGGTGAACAGGACCACCCCGAGCACCAGCCCGGCCATCTTGACCGGCGGTAACGTCACCTGCCGGCGGCGTCGTGTGCTCGTGCTGCTCACCGTATTCACCCTGTCAGGGTGACATGCGCCCTGCGCCGCGGCCCGGACCCATCGCCTCGGTGTGGCCTTGGTCCCGGCGTGCCGGGCGTCGGCGGCGGCTGCCGGTAGGCCATGATGAGCGGTCGAAGCGAGCAACAAGGAGGCCTCCACGTGGCGCGGGGCAACGAGCCGACACTTCTCGAGGACATCGAGGAGAACATCGTCGACATCGACGTTCAGGACGAGATGGAGAGCGCGTTCCTCGAGTACGCGTACTCCGTCATCTACTCCCGGGCGCTGCCCGACGCGCGCGACGGCCTCAAGCCGGTGCAGCGCCGCATCCTGTTCGGCATGCGGGAGCTCGGGTTGCGGCCCGAGCGGGGCCACGTGAAGTCGAGCCGCATCGTCGGTGAGGTCATGGGTAAGTACCACCCGCACGGTGACGGCGCGATCTACGACGCTCTCGTGCGCCTCGCGCAATCGTTCACGATGCGGGTGCCGTTGGTGGACGGGCACGGCAACTTCGGCTCCCTCGACGACGGACCCGCGGCGGCCCGGTACACCGAGGCCCGCATGGGGGCTGCGGCGCTGCCGATGGTCGCCGGCTTGGACGAGAACACCGTCGACTTCGTGCCCACCTACGACGACAGCCACACCCAGCCCGGCGTGATGCCGGCCGCCTACCCGAACCTGCTCGTCAACGGCGCCAGCGGCATCGCGGTGGGGATGGCGACGAACATGGCGCCGCACAACCTCGTGGAGGTCATCGCGGCGGCCCGCCACCTCATCGACCACCCGGAGGCCGAGCTCGACGAGCTCATGAAGTTCGTCCCCGGCCCCGACCTGCCCGGGGGCGGGCGCATCGTCGGCCTCGACGGGATCCGGGACGCCTATGCCACGGGCCGCGGTTCTTTCCGCACCCGCGCCACGTGCCGCATCGAAAACGTCTCCCCTCGCCGCAAGGGCATCGTCGTCACCGAGCTGCCCTACCTCGTGGGGCCCGAGAAGGTGACGACCAAGATCAAGGACCTCGTGCAGTCCAAGAAGCTGCAGGGGATACACGACCTCGTCGACCTCACCGACGGCGAGCACGGCCTTCACCTGGTCATCGAGCTGAAGAACGGGTTCAACCCCGAGGCGGTGCTCGAGAAGCTGTACCGGCTGACGCCGTTGGAGGACTCCTTCGGTATCAACAACGTCGCCCTCGTCGAGGGGCAGCCGCGCACGCTCGGTCTCAAGGAGCTGCTGACCGTCTACGTCGAGCACCGCCTCGACGTCGTGCGTCGCCGCTCCCAGCACCGCCTCGACAAGGCCGCCGAGCGCCTGCACCTCGTGGAGGGCCTGCTCATCGCGCTGCTCGACATCGACGAGGTCATTCAGCTCATCCGCGCCGCCGACGACGCGAACGCCGCGCGTGAACGCCTGCAGGCGGTGTTCGACCTCTCCGAGGCGCAAGCCACGTACATCCTCGACCTGCAGTTGCGGCGCCTGACCAAGTTCAGCCGTCTCGAACTGGAGAAGGAGCAGGCCGAGCTCGCCGAGCGCATCGCCGAGCTGCGCCGCATCCTCGACGACGACGCCGAGCTGCGCCGCGTCACCTCCGGGGAGCTGGCCGACATCGCGCGCGAGTTGGGCACCCCGCGGCGCACGGTGCTGCTGGAGGCGAGCGGGGAGACGAAGAACGCCGCGGCCGCTCCCTTGGAGATCGGCGACGACCCCTGTTTCGCGTTGCTGTCCTCGACGGGACTGCTCGCCCGCACGAGCGACCGCACCGGGTTCGCGCCCGACGCCCCGCGCGCCAAGCACGACGACGTCGCGGCAGCCGTGCCGACCACGGCCCGCGGCGAGGTGGGGCTACTCACCTCTGCGGGGCGCGTCGTAAGGCTCTCGGTCCTCGAACTCCCGACGCTGCCGCCGACCAACGGTGCCGCCTCTCTGGCCGGGGGCACGCCCGCGTCGGTGTACGTCGACTTCGCCAAGGGTGAGGTGCCGCTGACGATCATCGGCCTCGACGAGGAGGCCACGGCCCGGCCCGGCGTCGCTCTCGCCACCGCGCAGGGCATCGTCAAGCGCGTCGTGCCCGACTATCCGGCGGGGCGCGACGAGTTCGAGATGATCACCCTCAAGAAGGGCGACCGGGTCGTCGGCGCCCTCGAACTCGCCACGGGCAGCGAGGAGCTCGTGTTCGTCACGAGCGAGGCGCAACTGCTGCACTTCGGCGCCGACAAGGTGCGCCCGCAGGGGCGGGCCGCCGGCGGTGTCGCAGGGATCAAGCTCGGGGCGACGGCGACGGTGGTCCACTTCGGGGCCGTGCAGCCGACCGATGACGTCGTCGTCGTCACCGTTGCCGGTGCATCGGCGGGCGGGGCGAACCAGGCGGGCACCGTCAAGGTCACGCCGCTCGCGGAGTATCCGGGCAAGGGCCGCGCCACCGGCGGTGTGCGCGCGCACCGGTTCGTCAAAGGCGAGGATGTTCTGCTCGGCGCGTACGTCGGCACCCACCCGGTGCGGGCGGCGAACAAGAACGGCACCGCCCTGCGCCTGCCCGCGGAGTTCGGTCGACGCGACGGCTCGGGCACCCCGGCGCCCGGCGTCATCGCGGGCCTGGCGTCGGCGAGCGCCACGGCACCCTGGGTGGCCTCAGGGGTGAGCGACCCGGCCGACTCGGCCGGCTCGGCCGACTCACCCGCGTCCCCCGCCGCAGCAGGAATGGCGTCCGGCACCCTGCCGGGCCTGGAGGCCCCCACCCCGCGCCGCCCCAAGGTGGCGGTGGACCGCTCCGACTACGACCCGGATGCCCTGGATGACGTCGTGCAGACCGGGGACGAGTAGTCGGCGGCGAGAGACCTCCGGTGGAGGAGCCTCGCGGTGGCCTGCCAGCGAGATGAGCAGCTCTGAGCATCATGATGCTCCGCAGGTCGATGCTAAGATGCCCCATGCGTACGACAGTGACCCTTGATGACGATGTCGCTCGCCTCATCAGCGACGCGCAGGCGCGCGAGCGTACGACCTTCAAGCAGGTCGTCAACGACGCGCTACGCCGCGGGTTGACCCAGGCGTCCGTCGCCCTCCCGCCCTACGACCTCCGCCCCCATCACTCCGCGGTCCGCCCGGGCGTCGATCACACGAGCCTCAACCGGCTCCTCGACGAACTCGACGTCGAGGCAGCCGAGCACACACGGTGATCGTCCCCGACGTCAACCTGTTGCTCTACGCCGTGATCGACGGGTATCCACATCACGACGCCGCCCATGAGTGGCTCCGCGGCGCCATTCAAGGCCCTGAACCTGTCGGCCTGAGCGCCCCGGCAATCTTCGGTTTCGTGCGACTGGCGACGAGCAGCCGCGTGCACACGCACCCGCTGTCGGTTCACCAGGCGAGGTGCTACGTCGAGGAGTGGCTCGCACGGCCTCACGTGACGGTGCTGGCCCCCGGTCCGGGCCACGTGCGCATCGCTCTGGATCTCCTGGATGGCCTGGGGACCGGTGGCACCCTGACGACGGATGCGCAGATCGCGGCGAACGCCATCGAGTACGGCGGGACAGTGTTCTCGAACGACGCGGACTTCGGTCGATTTCCCGGGCTGCGCTGGACGAACCCGCTCGCCGGAGGCGCCTGAGCGCCCGTGACAGCTCACACCAGCCCGAGGCGGGCGGCTTGGACTCCTAACTGGAAGCGGGAGCGGGTGGCGTAGATCTGCTGCAGGCGGGCGATGCGTCGGGCGACGGTGCGTTCGCTCACGCCCAGTTCGCGGCCGATCGCCTCGTCGGTGAGGCCGAGCGCCAGCCCGCGCAACACGGCGCTGACGTCGGCGGCCTCCCCGTCCTCAACCGAGGGGCGCACCGGCAACGCCAACTGCCACAACGTGTCGAAGAACCCGGCGAGGGTGTCGAGGAGCAGACCCGGCTGCACGACGAACCCCTCGATGCGTTCGCAGGGCGTGAGGCGCACCACGAGAGCGGCATCGCCGTCGGCCAACACCATCTTGATCGGCACGTCGGGAAGCACCCGCGCACGCTCCCCGGCCCGCACCGCGTCGTAGATCTCCTCGCGCGTGGCGGCGGTGTCGATCGCCTCCGCCGCGTAGATCACCTCGTACTCCACCCCACGCGCCATCGACGCGGTCTGCACCGGCGACGGGGCCCGGCTCCGCGCCGCGCGGTAGGGGCCACGGTCTAGCGCCCGGATCCGCGTATGGGCGTCTTGCTGCAACCGCAGGAACATCTCCTGCACGGCCGCCACCGACCGCAGGTGCAGCACCGGCCCGCCCCGATCTTCCGAGGCCCGATAGAGCGCCTGCAGTGGGCCGCTCAGGTACCGCAGCGCGCTCGCGTGCGCGTCGTGCTCCCGCGCGCGCATCGACAGCACCGACCCCGGCGGGTGCAGCCGCGCCCCGCCCTCGTCGATGTCGGCGAACCCGGCGCGCACCAGCAGATCGAGGGAGTCACTGTCGACCTCGCCGACCCCGTCGGCCAGGGCTCGCAGGAGCGCCCGCGCCACGGCTTCGTCGACGCCGCTGTGTGTCAGACGTGCCACGAGGTCGGTGTCCATAGGCGCCACCGTACGGCTGGCACGAACCCGTCGTGTCCGATTGCGGACATCTTTGGTGCTTGGGCTCGCCCGTGACGTCCGGCACAGTGGTGCGATCGGGAAACCCCCTCCCCCACAAAGGACAACGACGTCATGACACACCCCAAGAAGCTGTCCCGCGCTGTCGCCGCCGTCATCGGTGCCGGAGCCATCGCCCTCCCCGGCGCGGCGGGACTGTTCGGCGCGGACGCCGCTGCAGCCAACCCCAACACCCCGCGCGACGCCGGCCGGCTCGCCGCGCACCTGCTCGACCAGGACATCACCTGGGAGACGTGCAACTTCGGCCGTCCGGTGTTCGACGCCGTGCCGGGTCTCGGCTGCGCGAACATCACCGTGCCGCGCGACTGGAACAACCCGACCGACGGCAACACCATCACCGTCCGCGTCTCCCGCACGCAGACCGCGGGCGCGAACCGTCAGGGCATCGCGCTGGTCAACCCCGGCGGCCCCGGCGGCTCCGGCCTCATCTGGGGCCCGGCCATGGCCGTGCGCGCCCCCGAACTGGCGCAGCAGTTCGACTTCTACGGCTTCGACCCGCGCGGTGTCGGCCAGTCCACCCCGCTGGTGTGCACCTACACACCCACCGCCGGCGCCTCGTACGAGAACGACCAGCGCGACCGCGTCAACGGCTGCCTCGAGAACCCGCTCACGCCGTTCATCAACACCGACCAGACGGCGCACGACATGGACTTCATCCGCGCCCTCATGGGTGAGGACAAGCTGTCCTACGTCGGCTACTCCTACGGCACATGGCTGGGCTCGTGGTACCAGCGCACGTTCCCGCAGCACAGCCACCGGTTCCTGCTCGACAGCGCCACCGACCTCACGCGCAAGAGCCTGCAGGAGACGTGGGACCTGCAGCCGCGCAGCCGTGACCGCCACTTCCAGGAGATGTTCCTGCCCTACGTCGGGCGCAACGCGGAGCTGTTCGATGCCCCGAGCAACGACCCGAGGGAGTTGCGGGAGTACTGGGAGCGCGCCGGTGGCAACCGTGAGCTCCTCGGCCAGATCATCTCGGCCAACTACATCCTGCCCGCCATGTACAACAACACGGACTACCCGACCGCTGCGGTCCTCGCCGCGTACTACATGGGCACCGCGCTGCCGCAGGGCGCCGACATCGCCGCTGCTCGCGCCGCGCTGATCGACATCACCAACCAGGCGGCCGGCTCCGGGCGCCTCGACGCCACGCAGGTGGAGCGCCTTCGAGAGATGGAGGCGAACGCGCTGCGTCAGATCGACGAGAAGATCGCCACGGACGCGGCCGCGCAGAACGGCACCCCGGTTCGGTACAACATGACGTTCGAGGCGATCCGCTGCCAGGACGGTGAGTGGAACAAGTCCAGCGGCTACTGGAACGCGTGGCTCGCGGACCTGGACCGCAAGGCGCCCTGGATCGCCCCGTTCATGGACGCCCCGGCCTGCCGCTTCTGGCCGGCCGCCACGGAGATGCCGAACCCGCGCGGCAACTCGTTGCCGCAGAGCATCATCGTGCAGTCCGAGTTCGACGCGGCGACCCCGTACGAGGCCGGTGAGCGGTCGGCTCGCCAGCTCAACAACACCTCGTTCATCGCCGTCGACAACGAGGGCAGCCACGGCCTCTACCCCTACGGCACCGAGTGTGTCGACACGGCCATCGAGACGTACTTCCTCACCGGCCGCACCCCCGGCAACCGGACGGTCTGTGGCGCGGTGCCGCTGCCGCTGGAGAACCAGGTGTTCCCCGTCGGTGCCGACCTCGGCGCCCCCGGCCAGAACCACATGAAGATGCGCAGCGACGCCGTCAAGGAAGCGAACCGCATCGTCGACCGCGTGCTGGCGGACCAGACGCCGAACAACTGACGCGTCAGGTCGACACCAGCGGCGCCCGGTCCAGGGTCACCACCCCGGCCGGGCGCCGCTGGTGCGCCGGCGTTGGTCTCGAGACGCTTCGCTCCTCGACCAACGGGTGGTGGGCCGCCAGATCTGAGCTCACGCTTCGGTGACCGCAGGTTCAGGTTCTCTCGACAGCCGGCGCGCGCCGATGGTGAAGACGGCCAAGCCCACCGCCAGTGCCACGGCACCGAGCAGGCCACTGCGGGTCACGGCGAACGTGACGTAGCCGAGGGCGGCGATGACGGCGGAGGTGAGCGCGTACGGCAACTGGGTGACGACGTGGGTGATGACGTCCGATCCCGAGCCCGTGCTGGAGAGGATCGTCGTGTCGCTGATGGGTGAGCAGTGATCGCCGAACACCGCACCGGCGAGCACGGCACCGAACGCGGGGATGAGCAGCTCCGGGCCACCCTCGACGTTGTTCATGATCTGCCCCGCGATCGGCAGCAGCAGCCCGAACGAGCCCCACGAAGTGCCGGTGGCGAACGCCATCGCCCCCGCCATGACGAACAGCAGCGGCACGACCCACTCGACCGACACCGGTGCGTCGTCGACGAGACCGCCCAGGTAGGCCCCGGTCCCGAGCTGGTCGATGAGGTCACCGAGCATCCACGCGAACACGAGGATCGACACCGCCGGCCACATCGAGCGCAGCCCCGAGAACACGCCGCGGGCGAACGTACCCCCGGAGAAATGCCGGTCGGCTGCGGTGTAGCGCAGGTAGTAGTAGCAGGCGAAAACCAGTCCGAGGACCCCACCGATCATGAGCGCCTCGCCCACGTCGGTGTCGCCGAGCACGGCCATGAGGTCCCAGGTGCCGGCCTCGCGGTATCCGGTCCACGCGATCCCGCCGAGCACACCGGCCACGAGCGCGACGAACGGGACGGCGAGCGCCCGCTTGGCGCCGGGACGGTGCTCGGGCAGGTCCTCCCCCATCTCACCGGGGACGTTCGCGTCCGGCGCGTACGGCTCCCCGGTCTCCAGGGCGCGACGCTCTTCGGTGCGCATCGGCCCGATCTCGATGCCGAACCACACCACGAGCCACACGAGCACGAGCGTGGTGAGGGCGTAGTAGTTCATGAGCGCCGCCCCGACGAACGCCTCGAGCCCGCCGACGGCGAGGGTGGACGCCGCGATGATCGGGGTCATGATGCCGATGATCGAGGCGCCCCAGCTCGAGAACGGGGCGAGCACCGAGACCGGCGCCGCGGTCGAATCGACGATGTAGGCGAGCTTGGCGCGCGAGACCCGATGCTGATCGGTGATCGGCCGCGCGACCTGACCGACCGCGAGCGCCGCGAAGTAGTCGTCGATGAAGATGACAACGCCGAGGATGGCGGGGAGGATCTTCGCGCCGCGGCGCGTGTGGATGCGCGTCTGCGCCCACCGGGCGAACGCGTACGTGCCGCCCGACATCATCACCAGGGCCGCGATGACGCCGAGGATGAGGCAGAACACCAGGATGTAGACGTAACCGGTGTTGAGAGCGCCCTCGTCGACGAAGATCGCCGCGAACGCCTCCCACACGAGGCGCAGTGTGCCGAGCGGGTCGAGGTCGGCCACGAGCGCCGCGGACGCGAGCACACCGGCCCCCAGGCTGAGCAGCACTTTGCGGGTGAGCAGCACCAGCGCGATCGCGAGGATCGGTGGCGCGATGGTCAGGAGGGGGTACTGCTCGACCATGGCGGGCCTTTCGGGGAATGAGAGATGCCCCGAAGACTAGTCGGCCCGCCACGCCCCTCCGGCGGCGCGTCGCCGGGCCTCAGTCGGTGTCGTCGTCGACCCAGTCGAGGGTCTTGGTGACGGCCTTCTTCCAGTTGCGCAGGAGGCGTTCGCGCTCCTCCTCGTCCATCGCCGGCTCCCAGCGGCGGTCCTCGGCCCAGTTGTCGGCGACGTCCTGCTCGCCGTCCCAGAACCCGACGGCGATACCGGCCGCGTAGGCCGCACCGAGGGCGGTCGTCTCCGTCACCTTCGGACGCACCACGGGCACGCCGAGCATGTCGGCCTGAAACTGCATGAGGGTGTCGTTGGCGGTCATGCCGCCGTCGACCTTCAACTCGGTGAGCTCGACGCCGTCGCTCTTCGCGTCGGCGATCATCGCGTCCATGACCTCGCGGGTCTGGAACGCCGTGGCCTCGAGTGCGGCCCGGGCGATGTGCCCCTTGTTGACGTATCGCGTGAGGCCGACCAGCGCCCCGCGAGCATCCGAGCGCCAGTGCGGCGCGAACAGGCCCGAGAAGGCCGGCACGAAGTAGGCGCCGCCGTTGTCCTCGACGCTCTCCGCGAGCTTTTCGATATCCGCGGCGTTCTCGATGAGGCCGAGGTTGTCGCGCAACCACTGCACGAGCGAGCCGGTGACCGCGATGGAGCCTTCGAGCGCGTACACGGCGTCGGCGTCGCCGATTTTGTACGCGACCGTCGTCAGCAGGCCGTTCTCGCTGGTGACCGGCTCGGTGCCGGTGTTGATGAGCATGAAGTTGCCCGTGCCGTAGGTGTTCTTCGCCATGCCCTTCTCGAAGCACGCCTGCCCGAACGTCGCCGCGTGCTGATCGCCCAGCGCCCCGGCGACGGGCACCCCGCCCAGCGGCCCTTCGGGGCGGCCCTCGCCGTACACCTCCGAGGACGAGCGGATCTCGGGCAGCATCGACATCGGGATGCCCATGTCGTCGCAGATCGAGGCATCCCACTCCAGGGAGCGCACGTCCATGAGCATCGTGCGCGACGCGTTGGTCACGTCGGTGACGTGGACCCCGCCCTTGGCGCCGCCGGTCATGTTCCAGATGACCCACGAATCCGTCGTGCCGAACAGCAGGTCACCCGCCTGCGCGCGCTCGCGGGCCCCGTCGACGTTGTCGAGGATCCAGCGCACCTTGGGCCCCGAGAAGTAGGTGGCGAGCGGCAGCCCGCAGATGTCCTTGTACCGATCGGGTCCCTCGTCGCCGGCGAGCTCGTCGCAGATCTTCTGCGTGCGGGTGTCCTGCCACACGATCGCGTTGTAGACCGGCTCGCCCGTGTTCTTGTCCCAGACGACGGTGGTCTCGCGCTGGTTGGTGATGCCGATGGCGGCGAGGGTGTCCTTGTCGGTGCCGCCGTCGGCGAGCGCGGCGGCGGTCGCCTTACGCACGTTGGTCCAGATCTGTTGCGGGTCGTGCTCGACCCACCCGGCTCTCGGGAAGATCTGTTCGTGTTCGAGCTGCCCCACCGAGTGGATGCGACCGTCGTGGGTGAAGAGGATCGAGCGGGAACTCGTCGTCCCCTGGTCGATGGCCAGGACGTACTGGGTGTCGGTCATGTCGGTCCTCCTGCGTCGTGACGTCCGGGAACGTCGCCCACGGCGAGCAGCGGCTTGACCGCCTCGTCGTCGCTGCTCCTCGTCTCGGCTTCTACCAGCGCGGCCACGCGTGCGGTGTAGTGCTCGATTTCGGCCTGCTGCTGCTCCTGCGACCACGCGAGCAGGGGAGCCATGATGGCCGCGATCTCCTCGGCCGCCGCCAGCCCGCGGTCGCGCTGCTCGTGGTCGAGGCGGATCCGTTTACGCAGGACGTCCTCCAGGTGCAGTGCACCCTCGTGGGTCACCGCGAACAGCACCTCGACCCGCAGGTACGCCTCGGCCTGCGCCAACGGACGACCCAGGTCGGCGTCGTCGGCAACGAGGTCGAGGATGACGGGCAGCTCGTCGCCGTACCGGTCGAGGAGGTGCTGCACGCGCTCGATGCTCCATCCCTCGTCCGCGGCGATGCGGTCGCGCTGGGCCTGCCAGGCGGCGTACCCGGCGGCGCCGACCAGCGGGATGGTCTCGGTGATCGAGGGCCGCTTCTTGAGCTCCTCCTTGCCCCAGCTCTGCGTGAGCGCGAAGTCGACGGCGTCCTCGGCCATCACCCGGTAGGTGGTGAGCTTGCCGCCCGCGATGGCCGAGAGCCCGGGCACCACCTCGGCCACCGTGTGCTCACGCGAGACCTTGGCGGAGTTGCCACCGGTCGCCTTGGGCTGCAGGAGCGGCCGGAGCCCCGCGTACGTGCCGATGATGTCGCTGCGCGACAGGGGGTCGGCGAGGACGCTGTTGGCATGCTCGAGCACGTAGTCGATGTCGGCGGAGGTCGGCACCGGGTGCGTCAAGTCCTCATGCCAGGGCGTATCGGTCGTGCCGACGACCCAGTAGCGGTCCCACGGGATGATGAACAGCACCGACTTCTCGGTGCGCAGGAACACCCCGGTCTCCCCGCGGATCGCCTCTGTGGGCACGACGATGTGGATGCCCTTGCTCGCGAGCACCTTCAGGCCCCCCTCGTCCGTCGCGAGGTCCTGGGTGCGCCCCGTCCACACCCCCGTGGCGGTGACGACGTGCCGGGCTCGCACCGACACCTGCGCCCCGGCCTCGAGGTCGTGCACCAAGGCCCCCACCACGGTCTCGGTGCCCTCCTCGCGCAGGTAATCGACGACGCGGGCGCGGCTTGCGCAGAGCGCGCCGTATCCCAGGGCGGTGCGGACGAGGTCGATGACGAGCCGCGCGTCGTCGACGCGGGCGTCGTAGAAGCGAATGGCTCCGATGAGGGCGTCCTCGCGCAGGCTCGGGAACAGCTCGCGCGCCCCGTCCTTGCTGTAGTGGCGTTGGCTCGGCACGGCGCTGTGCCCGCCCCCACCGAACTGGGCGAGCATGTCGTACATGCCCACGCCGACGGCGCTGTAGGAGCGCTCGACCACGGGCGTCTTGAGCGGCCAGAGAAACGGCTGCGCCTTGACCAGATGCGGCGCGGTGCGGGTGAGCAGGAGTCCCCGTTCGCGCAGCGCCTCGGCGACGAGGGCGAAGTTGAGCTGGTACAAGTACCGCAGTCCGCCGTGCACGAGTTTGCTCGACCACTGCGAGGTGCCCCCGGCCCAGTCCTGGGCCTCGACGAGGGCGGTGCGCAACCCCCGCGTCGCCGCGTCGAGGGCGATGCCCGCACCGGTGACGCCGCCGCCGACGACGAGGAGGTCTACGGGCTCACTGCCCATGCTCGCGAGGGATCGCGCGCGCTGTGCGCTGTTCAACCGCGTGCGGGGCATGTCGTCCTCCGTTCGTGACGCGCGTGGGCTCCCACTCTCCCCCCAAACGGGCGCCGGGCGCATCCCCGGGGCCCATCAGGTGCGCGGCTCGCCTCACCTTTAGGCTGCCTGCATGACACCCCGCGTCCACGCCCGCCCCCCGGTGGCGGGCTCGTGCGCCGCGGCCTGGACCGACGTCGCGGAGCCGGCCTGGGGCACCGCCTCCCCGGCGCGGTTCTGGGTGGCCCTCGAACAGACCGGCGCCTGGGGCAACCGGGCGTTCGTCGAGTCCTCCCTCGACCCCCATCTCGGGGTCGAGTTCGAGCGGGCCTGCGCGAGCGCCGGCGGCCGCGCCCTCCTCGTGCGCAGCGTGGACGCCCACCGGGCGCGTCGCGACGAGGGCCAGACTCCCCGCACGGTGATGATCGCCGGAGGCATGGACGCCGGAGCACCGTGGCTGCTGCGCGGTGTCATCGAGGACCCGGCCGACATCCTCACGCTCCCGTTCGACCAGCTCGCCGGTGGTGATCCCGGCCCCGCGATGTCGGCGCTGCCCAGCTTGGGGCGCTCGTCGGAGCCCGTCCTGCTCGTGTGCACCAACGGCAAACGCGACACCTGCTGCGCCGTGCTCGGCCGCCCGGTGGCCGTCGTCGCGGGCAGCCTGCGCCCCGGCCAGGTGTGGGAGTGCACCCACACCGGGGGACACCGCTTCTCCCCCACCGCGATCGTGCTGCCGACGGGGGCGACCCTCGCCCGGCTGACGACCGAGCTCGCGGTCGAGGCCCTCGACGCGGCCGATCACCACGCGCTGCCGGTCGGCACGACGACGCGGGAGCACCTGCGGGGCCTCTCCCACCTTCCCCCGGTGCTCCAAGCCGCAGACGCCTACGTCCGCACCGCCATCACCGAGACCGACACCCTCGCGCTGCACACGAGCGCGGTCGACCTCGCCCCGGACCCGGCCGCCGCCGAGTCGGTCGTCGACGTCACCCACCGCGACGGTCGCACGTGGCGCCTGCGCATCCGCAAGCACTTCGAGCAGGGCGACCTGCGCAGGAACTCCTGCACCTCTTCGCCCGTGCCCGCCGAATCGTGGGTGGTGCGCGAAAGCGACGAGACCCGCGACCTCATCTGACGCGCGGTCTCTCACGCGTCGATGCGCTCCCGATCCAGGTAATCGGCGGCGTCGACGAGGAAGTCCTTGCGCGGGGCCACATCGCTGCCCATGAGCAGGTCGAAGGTGCGCTCGGCGCGTTCGGCGTCGGCGAGAGTGACCCGCCGCAGCGTGCGCAGCCGCGGGTCCATCGTCGTCTCGCGCAACTGGCCCGCGTCCATCTCACCGAGCCCCTTGTAGCGCTGGATCGGCTCCTTGATGCGACGGCCCTTCTTGGCGAGGGTCGCGACCGTGCGGCGCATCTCGTTCTCGTTGTAGGTGTAGACCAGCTCGCCCTTGCGCGACCCCGAACCCATCACCTCGATGCGGTGCAGCGGCGGCACCGCCGCATACACCCGCCCCGCCTCGACCAGGGGGCGCATGTACCGGAAGAACAAGGTGAGCAGCAGGGTGCGGATGTGTGCGCCGTCGACGTCGGCGTCGGTCATGATGATGATCTTGCCGTAGCGGGCCGCGTCGAGATCGAACGTGCGGCCCGACCCCGCGCCGACCACCTGGATGATCGAGGCGCACTCGGTGTTCTTGAGCATGTCGGCCACGCTGGCCTTCTGCACGTTGAGGATCTTGCCGCGAATGGGCAACAACGCCTGAAAGTCGCTGCGCCGGGCCGCCTTGGCCGTGCCCATCGCGCTGTCGCCCTCGACGATGAACAACTCGGTGCGGTCGGTGTCGTTGCTGCGGCAGTCGTACAGCTTGGGCGGCAACGAGGAGGACTCCAGCGCGTTCTTGGTGCGCTGATTCTCTTTGTGCTGACGCGCCGAGATCCGCGTCTTCATCTCGGAGACGACCTTCTCGAGCAGCAGGTTCGACTGCGCCTTGGTCTCGCGCTTGGTGGAGGTGAGCAGGGCGGTCAGCTCCTTCTCGACCACCGACAGGACGACCTGACGCACCGCCGAGGTGCCGAGCACCTCCTTGGTCTGCCCCTCGAACTGCGGCTCGGCCAGCCGCACGGTGACCACGGCCGTGAGCCCGGCGAGGACGTCGGCCTTGTCGACCTTGTCGCCGCCCACCTTGAGGCGGCGCGCGTTCTCCTCCAACTGCTTGCGGAACACGCGCAGCAGCGCCTGCTCGAAACCGGTGTAGTGCGTACCGCCCTTGGGGGTGGCGATGATGTTGACGAACGAGACGACCTTCGTGTCGTACCCGGTGCCCCACCGCAACGCCACATCGACCTCGCACGTGCGGTCGACGTCTTGGGCGGTCATGTGGCCGCGGTCGTCCAGCACCGGCACCGTCTCGGTGAACGAGCCCTCCCCCTGCAGGCGCCACACCTCGGTGACCGCGGGGTCGGGCGCGAGGAACTCGGTGAACTCGGCGATGCCGCCCTCGTACCGGAACGTCTCTTCATGCGGTCCGTGCTCGCCGGGGGTGCCCGGCAGGCCGCGCTCGTCGCGGATGAGGAGGGTGAGGCCGGGCACGAGGAACGCGGTCTGCCGCGCCCGCGCCACGAGGTCGCCGTAGGAGAACTCGGCGCCACGGATGAAGATCTGACCATCGGCCCAGTACCGCACCCGCGTACCCGAGAGGCCCCGCTTGACCTTGCCGACGACCTCCAGCTCGCCCCGCTCGGTGAACGGGGAGAACGGCGCCGACGGACTCGGGCCCTGCGGACCGTCCTCGAACCGGCCCGGCTCACCGCGGTGAAAGGTGAGGCGGTGGGTCTTGCCGCCGCGGTCGACCTCGACGTCGAGCCGCGCCGACAGGGCGTTGACGACGCTCGCGCCCACGCCGTGCAACCCGCCGGAGGCCATGTAGGAGCCGCCGCCGAACTTGCCGCCCGCGTGCAGCTTGGTGAACACGACCTCCAGGCCCGACAGCCCTGTGCGGGGCTCGACGTCGACCGGGATGCCGCGACCGTCGTCACCGACCTCGACCGACCCGTCGGCATGCAGCACGACCCGGATGGTCGAGCACACGCCCGCCAGCGCCTCGTCGACGGCGTTGTCGATGATCTCCCACAGGCAGTGCATGAGGCCGCGGCCGTCGGTGGACCCGATGTACATGCCCGGGCGCTTACGCACCGCCTCCAGCCCCTCGAGCACCTGCAGGTGCCGGGCGGTGTACGACTCGCCGTTGCTCACGCTCATCCCTTCCTGTCTGCGGTTCGCAGCGTAACGGCCACCACCGACAACGCCCCGCCAGGCTCGCCGCTCACCCTCCCCTTCGGGGCTCCGGACGGGCGCCTGCGGGGGCGAGGAACGTCACCAGGAGGCGTCTTCGGCATTCGACGCAGAGGCGTCCCGCACCGGTCGATGAGAAGAACAGTCCCCAGACCGGCACGAGTGCTGCGCGCGGGGAACAACGACGCGTGGTTCACTGTTGACGACAGCGAGACCGCGACGCGCCCCCCGGGGCGCCTGACTGACGGAGGGAACACGTGACTGCTGCACTGGCCCCGAGCCTGACCACGGCCGACCGCTGCGACCGCTGCGGCGCGCAGGCCTACGTGCGGGCGCGACTCGAGTCGGGTGGCGAACTGCTGTTCTGCGCCCACCACGGTCGAGCCCACCTGCCCAAGCTCTCGGACGTCGCCGCCGAGATCACCGACGAGTCCGACCGACTCCACACCGGCGACTGACGCCGACTCTCACCACGACCTCGTCAGGGCCGTCTCCCCACACGGGGAGGCGGCCCTGTTCGTGACCACCACGGTGACCGGTAGGGTGCCGGACGTGCACATCGCCGCCACGATCATCGCCGCCCTCGCCATCGCCGTCGGCCTCGCGGGCATCGTCATCCCCGTCCTGCCCGGCCTCGTCATCGTGTTCCTGGCCGTCCTCGTCTGGGCGTTGCTGGTCCAGCACGCCATCGGGTGGGTGGTCCTGACGATCAGCCTGGCGCTCGCGCTCGCCGGCTGGTTCCTGCAGTACATCGTGCCGGGGCGGCAGTTGGCCCGGTTCGGCATTCCCAGTCGCACCCTGATCATCGGTGTCGTCGCCGGCATCGTCGGGTTCTTCGTCATTCCCCTGATCGGCCTGCCCATCGGGTTCGTCCTCGGCGTCTTCGGGGCCGAGTACGCCCGCCTGGGCAACGTCGATCAGGCGTGGCCCTCGGCCGTGCAGGCGTTGCGGGCCGCTCTGGTCAGCTACGGCATCGAACTCACGGCCGCGCTGCTCATCGCCATCTCGTTCGGCGTCGGCGCCTACCTCCTGCTGACCGGCGCCTGGGACGGATCCCCCGCGGGCGTTGTCTGACCCTTCCCCCGTTGGTCGCGCGACGACAGCACGAGGGCGGTGACCGTGTCGGTCACCGCCCTCGTTGCGTGCTCACAGGTGTGGGGATCAGCCCATGTCTCCGCGCTTGCGGTCGTCCCAGCGCTGCTCCATGCGCTG
The DNA here is from genome assembly GCA_030538585.1 of Mobilicoccus sp. Taxonomy (GTDB): domain Bacteria; phylum Actinomycetota; class Actinomycetes; order Actinomycetales; family Dermatophilaceae; genus Mobilicoccus. Next base: position 1,829 of record JAUNTP010000049.1, on the reverse strand, counting down.
CATGAAGGTGGAGCTGCCGCCGCGGTTGCGGTTGGTCGGGCCGGGGCGCTTCTTGCCGCCGGCGCGTCGGCTGCGCCCGGTGGAGGTGTCGGTGAGGGTGGCGCCCTTCTCCTCGCCGTTGCCGAGGAAGGCCCACGCGGCGCCGCCCACCATGGCGGCGAACCCGATACCACCGAGCCAGATCATGTTGGTGCTGACACCCGCCACCACCAGGGCGAGCCCGACGAACGCGACACCCAGCCCGATCATCAGGCGTTTGCGGGGCGGGCCGCCTCCGCGTCGCCCGCGCATGGACGAGGCGAACTTGGGGTCTTCGGCGTAGAGCGCCCGCTCCATCTGCTCGAGAGCCTTCTGTTCGTGCTCGGAGAGTGGCACCGTGACCTCCTCTGGGCTGAGCCCCCTCGCCGTTCGAGTGGGACGCAGTGGACAACGTCGGGCTGACAGCGACAGTTCCCGTGAAGCAATCGACACCCCGGTGGGACGGACCGCCTGCCTGGAGTTCGCCCGAGACAACCAGGATAGGCCGAACGGCGGGCTTTCCGATAGCCCGGATTCACCTCGTGGAACGCGTCCGGTCACGTGTCGTCGTCCCCGCTGCGCCGCAGCAGCGAGGCAGGCCCGACGACACCGGCACCGAAGCGGGCGTGGGCGCGGTCGACGGCCCGGTCGGCGTCCCGCCATCCGTGCTCGGGTTCGTCCAGCGTCGCCTGCACGGGCACCGACCCTGCTCCGACGAGCCCTTCGAGGCGCACCCCGACCAGACGGATGCGCGCCCGTTGCAACCCCAGGGCGTCGAAGAGGTCTGTGGCGACGGCGTAGATGTCCTGGCCGACGTCGGTGTGTTCGCGCAGGGTGCGGGAACGGGTGATGGTCGTGAAGTCGGAGAACCGCACCCGGATCGTCACGGTGCGTCCCGTCATCCCCGCCGCGCGAGCCCGCGAGGCGGTGCGGTGGGCGAGGCGCAGGAGGCGGCGGTGGATCTCGACCGGGTCGTCGATGTCGGCGGAGAACGTCTCGTCGGCGCCGATGCTCTTCTCGGTGCGCGTCGGGGTCACCGAGCGCGGGTCGCGCCCCCACGCGAGGTCGTGCAGGGCGACACCGTGCTCCCCCAGGGCCCGCCGCAGGGTCTCCACGGGCGTGTGGGCGATGTCGGCGACCGTGCGCAGGCCGAGCCGCACGAGCTGTTCCTCGGTGCGGTCCCCCACCCCCCACAGGGCCGCCACGGGGAGTTGCTGCACGAAGGAGACGACGTCGCTCACCGGAACGACGACCATGCCGTCCGGTTTGGCGAGGCCCGAGGCGAGCTTGGCGACGAACTTGGTGGGCGCGACCCCGACCGAGCAGGTGATGCCCTGCTCGTCGGCGACGGTGTCGCGCACGTGGGCCGCGATCGTCGCGGGCGAGCCGAGGCGGCGTACCGCGCCCGCGACGTCGAGGAAGGCCTCGTCGAGGGACAGCGGCTCCACCAGGGGCGTGATCTGCGCGAACGTCGCCATGACCGCCTGGGAGATGCGGGAGTACAGGGCGTGGTCGGGCGGCAGGACGGTGGCGTGCGGGCACAACCGCCGCGCCCGCGCCATCGGCATCGCCGAGGCGACACCGAACTCGCGCGCCTCGTACGTGGCCGAGAGGACGACCCCGCGATGCCCGCCGCCGATGATGACGGGCGTGCCGACGAGATCGGGGTGGGACAGCAGCGTCGCCGAGGCGTAGAACGCGTCCATGTCGACGTGCAGGATCGTGCACCCGGTGTCGTCGAGGTGAGCCGACTGCGCCGGACGCTCGAAACGGCGGCGGCTCATCGCGCGAGCCTGTCGGTCATGGGCGGC
>JAUNTP010000279.1 GCA_030538585.1 Mobilicoccus sp. | reverse complement strand
ACTACCGGCAGGAGCAGGACGGGTCGTTCACGCAGTTGGAGACGACTTTCCACAACCTGGTCGCGTTCAAGGCCGCCGCTGAGCAGGGTCACGAACGACTGGCGAAGGGCGACAAGTTCGTCGCCGAGGGCTACGTCCGCGAGTACAACTATCAGCGGGAAGGGCAGAGCGTCGAGGGTGAGGAGTTCGTCGCCCGCCGGCTTGGCCACGACATGGCCCGCACTCGCTACGACGTCGACCGCACTCCCCGCCGGGCCTCGCCCGAGCGTGATGCGGCTGCGTTCACCGCTCCCGAGCGCCCCACCGGCCAGTCGGCTCCGGCCGTGAGCATGTGAGGCATAAGCGATGATGATGAGCGATCACCGTGCCGAACCTGACCCGGATGAGCCGGACTACCTGGACGACGACCCCGGGGCCGACACTTCGGCCGATGATGTGGTCGAGCCGCCGCACCCGGTGAACTGGAACCTGCTGTCCGCCGACGACCTGGAAGCCGAATGGCTTGCGCTCAACGACTGGGTGGCGTGGCTGCGCCGCACCTACGGCCTGCCCGCCAGCGTGGTGCCGCCGTTCTGGCACCGCCATCCCGAACTCGTGTGGGAGCTGTCGGCCCTGCATCTGCACTGGCTGTGCGCCTACGACGCCGAACAAAACGGCAGCGCCCCGCTGGGATGGCACCGTGACTTCGCCGACGCCCGCAACCGCCTCCGTGAATGGGTCGCCGCCTCAGGCACCCGCCTGGACCGCGACCGCCCCACCCTCCAGACCAGATGGCCCGGCGAAGACCCCGCCCCACCCGTCGAAGACACCACGATCGCTGACCGCGGCGAGGACTTCGTACAGTTCGTCTTCGAGCAGGTCGAGGCCCGTCGCGCGGCTGAGGAGGCGTTCTTCCGCACCCTGGATGAACGCACGGGAGAAGTCCCATGACCGGCCGGACTTCCCGTGACAGGGATGAACGGCTGCCGGATCGGATGCGGGACTACCGGATCGAGGCCGAGCCGCGGCAGAGCCCGGACCTGCACAAGCTCGCCCAACTGTTCATCGGCATGGCCCACGCCCGCGCCGACCAGGACCGCACCCGCGCCGCGACAGACGCCGATGACACACAGCAGGGTTCAGGCCTCTGTCGGGACGGCGAGATAGAATCGGATCAGCAAGAAGCCAACGGCTGAGCTTTCGGGCTCGGTCGTGGTGCGCAGTCCTGTTTGGCCTTCGTGGCTTACCCGGCCCGCTCCCTCGGAGCCGCCGGGTCGTGTTTCCCCGTTACGAGTCGCACCGCACCAGCGGTCCCGCGACCGCTCGTGCTGGCCCCAACTCACTGGGGAAGGAAACACGACCCATGTCCACCACGACCACGACGCAACAGTCACCTGCCGCCAGCGCGCTCGATCGCGTCGGCGAGACCACCACCCTCGCTGTGTCCTATCTGCGCGTCTCGACCAAGGAGCAGGCCTCCAAGGGAGGCCGGTACGAGGGATTTTCGATCCCCGCGCAGCGCGAGGCGAACCTGCGCAAGGCCCGCGAGTTGAACGCGATCATCACCGAGGAGTTCGTCGATGCGGGCGAGTCGGCCCGCAAGGCCGACCGGCCCGAGCTGATGCGGATGATCGAGTACGTCAAGACCCACCAGGTCGCCTACTGCATCGTCCACAAGGTCGACCGCCTCGCCCGCAATCGCGCCGACGACGTAACCATCCACCTCGCCCTCAAAGAGGCCGGGGTCATGCTCGTCTCCGCGACCGAGAACATCGACGAGACCCCATCGGGGATGCTGCTGCACGGCATCATGTCCACCATCGCGGAGTTCTACTCCCGCAACCTCGCCGGCGAAGTCTCCAAGGGCATGAACCAGAAAGCCCAGGGCGGCGGCACCAACGGCAAGGCCCCGATGGGCTACCTCAACGTCACCAAGCGGGATGAGTTGGGCCGCGAGGTCCGCACCGTCGAAGTCGACCCCGACCGTGCGCCCCTGATCACGTGGGCCTTCGAGGCCTACGCGACCGGCAACTACTCCACGATCAGCCTGCGCGAAGAACTCATCGACCGGGGCCTGACTACCGTGCCGACCCCGAAGCGGCCCGCGAAGGCGCCGGTGCTGTCCACGATCCACAAGATGCTCACGAACCCCTACTACAAAGGCAGCGTCCGGTTCCGCGGCGCCAGCTACGACGGTCTGCACGAACCGCTGGTCGCGCCCGAAGTCTGTTACCGCGTTCAAGCAGTGCTCACCGCGCATCAGACCTCCGGGGAGAAGACGCAGAGCCATGATCACTACCTCAAAGGCAGCCTGTACTGCGGGCAATGCGGGTCACGGCTGACGCTGACCAACGCCAAGAGCCGTCGTGGCGTCATCTACCCCTACTTCATGTGCACCGGACGGCACGCCCGCCGCACCAACTGTGAACGCAAGTCCATGTTCGTGCCCGACATCGAAGCCGCGGTCGAGAACTACTACCGCCGCGTCCAGATACCCGAACACGTCGTTACCGCGCTGCGCGAGCTGGTCACCAGCGAGTTCGACCGACTCCACCAGGTCGCCAAGCACGAGGCCCAGGGGTACAAGGCAGAACGAGACGCGCTCCGTGACGAACGCACCAAACTCATGCAGGCCCACTACGCCGGAGCCGTGCCCCTCGACCTCCTCGGCACCGAGCAGGACCGCATCGCCCGACGGCTCGCGTTCCTCGACGCCCAGATCAACGCCGGCGACCTCGAGTACGAACAGGCCAAAGCACACCTGGACGACTGCCTCGCCCTCGCAGGCGACATGCACGCCATCTACATGAGCATCGACGACTCACTGCGACGGATCGCCAACCAAGCCTTCTTCGACAAGCTCATCGTCACCGACGACGACACCATCCACAGCGAGCCCGGCGTCCCGTTCAACGTGTTCCTCGACCGCGACGTCCA
>JAUNTP010000278.1 GCA_030538585.1 Mobilicoccus sp. | reverse complement strand
CTGTCCGGACTCGACAGCAAGCTCGAGTTCCTCTACGCGCGTGATGTCGAGAGGGCGCATCGCCTCCCTCGAGGCGAACGGCAGAGCTCTGCGAGTGAGAAGACACGGACGGACGTGAGATATCGCGCGTTCAAGACCCTGGTGGAGCTCGACGGCCGGCGGGGTCATGACGGCTCGGGCTTGCTGCGCGATGAGTGGCGCGACAACGCGCACGCCGTGGGGGCAGAGGTCACCCTGCGCTACGGGTCAGTGGCGATCCGCACGCGTCCGTGCGTCGTGGCATTCCAGGTGTCAACCCGCTTGACAGGGCAGGGGTGGGCCGAGCCGATGGCTCGCTGTCGTCGCTGCCCGCCGACCGAGGATCTGCTCAGGCTGGCCTCGTCACGCGGCTGGATTTGAGTGGTCACTCACTGAGGGATTTGTGCCCTCAGACGGGCGCAGATCCATCAGTGAGCCTGCGCTCACTCGGGACGCCAAGCTCCTGGACCGTCGATGTCGAGGGTCACGAGCCGCTGCGTCGGACGCGTCAGTGCCACGTAGAGCACCCGCACGCCGCCGGGTGACTCGGTGACGATCTCGTCGGGAGCCACGACCACGACCGCGTCGTACTCCAGACCCTTTGCCTCCAACGGGCTGACGAAGATCACCCGGTCGAGGTTGGCCGGGTTCATCCGGGTGGCCAAGCGCGGTGGCAGGGTCTCGCGCAGCGACTCCAGTCGCGACGGTGGGGCGATGATGCCGACGGTGCCCCCGACCTCTTCGGTCAAGCGATCGACGATGCGCACCAGGTCGCTGACCAGCGCCGACGACGAGGTCGTGAGCAACTCGGGTTCGACGCCGGTGGAGCGCACGGCCGTCGGCAGGTCGGCCCGGGGGAAGGATGGCTTCACCACCTCGGACGCCAACGCGAACACCTCGGCGGGTGAGCGGTAGTTCACCGACAGGCGGAACTCGCGGTGGGGCGCCGTGCCGATGAGTTCGCGGACGGCCTGACCGACCTCCTCGAGATCGGGCCACGAGCTCTGGGCGAGGTCGCCGACGATCGTCCACGATGCCTGCGAGCCACGGCGGCGCAGCATCCGCCACTGCAAGGGCGTGATGTCCTGGGATTCGTCGACCAGCACATGGGCGTAGGTCTCGTGCTGGTCGTCGCGGAAGTCGTGCTCCACCGTGCGCCGCAGCCGGTCGGCCGTCGTGACGAACTCGGTGACGTCGGCGCCGCCCTCGATGAACAGGTCTGGGCCGGCGTCGTGATCGACAGGCTCGGGGCCGAGAATGGCGACGAGTTCGTCGAGTAACGCGACGTCGGCCACCGTCCAGTCGTGTTCGTCGCTGTACGAGGCGGCGAGCAGACGTTGCTCGTCAGCGGTCAGGACGCCGTCGGCGACGCGAGCCACCACGGCCGGGTCCGCGAGGCGAGCCAGGACCTGTGGGGCGCTCAGGGGCGGCCACCACGCGTCGACGAACTCGCGGTAGGCAGACGAGTCGGTGATGAGGTCGGGAACGGCCTCCTCCTCGACGTCAGCGTCGTCGGGCACTTGGGCGGCGAGGGCCGCGACCAGCGCCTTCTCGGCCGATTCGCGCGCCAGGTTCAGCCGCTGGTGGGCCAGCACCGAGGAGCGGATGCGCGTGAGCTGCTGGTCATTGAGCCTCAGTACGTTGCCCTTGACCGTGACCACCAGCGATAGCCCGCCGGGGCCGGGGTCGAGCAGGGGCAGGTCAACGAGGTTCTTCAGCACCCGCACCATGCGCAGGCTCCCCTTGACGAAGGCGGTGTCGGCGTCGTCGACCCGCTCGGCGGCCAGACCGTCGAGTACATCCGAGGCGACCTGACCTATGGCGCGCAGCGTGACCGAGTCTTCGCCGAGGGAGGGGAGCACCCGCTCGATGTAGTTCATGAACACCGGCCCGGGCCCGACCACGAGGATCCCGCCGCGCTCGAAGCGCCGCCGATTCGAGTACAGCAGGTAGGCAGCCCGGTGCAGGGCCACGACCGTCTTGCCGGTACCCGGGCCGCCGCTGATGATGGTGACGCCTTGGTGGTCGGCTCGGATCGCGAGATCCTGCTCGGCCTGAATCGTGGCGACGATGTCCTTCATGCGGGTACCGCGCGACCGCGACAGGGACGCCATGAGCGCACCCTCGCCGATGATCGGTAGGTCGGCGGTGGTGGCGGTGGCGTCGAGCAGGTCATCCTCGATGCCGTCGACGCGATCGTTGCGGCAACTCAGGTCGCGGCGGCGCACCACGTCCATCGGCTGCTGGGGGGTGGCGCGGTAGAAGGGCTCGGCGGCGCGGGCGCGCCAGTCGATCACGAGCGGTTCGTACTCCTCGTCACGGACGCCGATGCGCCCGATGTAACGCACCTCGCGGGCCTCATCCTCGAGGTCGAGGCGGCCGAAGACGAGGCCCTCGTGCTCGGCGTCCAGCACCGCGAGTCGCTTCGCGGCCTGGAACGTGAAGGCGTCGCGTTCGAACAAGGCCGTGCCGTCTTCTTCACGCATCCATGTCTGGCGGTCGGACTGGAAGATCTGCCGACCGGTCTGCGCAGCACTGCGGGCTGACTGGGTGGCTTCGTCGAGGCGCGCGTACACAGCGTCCACGTGGGCCTGTTCGTGGGCCAGCTCGCGGGCGAGGAGCTCAGTGTCGTTCAAGGTGGAGTATCCCTCGTCTGTTTTCGACCAGTGGCCCACTCTACCGCTTCGCTCAACGGGAGAGGGCCTTGTTCGTGGGCCGGATGTCCTCGTCGGTCAGGAACGCGTGCGCCGCGTAGGTCGCCAAGGCGCCCGAGAGCAGTTGGGCCCACGGCTCGACCCCCGCCGGGCTGGACGCCGAGGCGTGGAAGCGGGACGGGTCGTCCGGGTCGCGCAGGGCCGGACGTGCGAGCAGTTGCGCCGTGAACGTCGAAGCCGGACGCCAGC
>JAUNTP010000048.1:20646-21784 GCA_030538585.1 Mobilicoccus sp. | reverse complement strand
ATGAAGAACAAGGTCAACGACGAGCTCAAGCAGCACTTCCGTCCCGAGTTCCTCAACCGTGTCGACGACACCATCGTGTTCCCGCAGCTGTCCGAGGCCGAGATCGTCGAGATCGTCGACCTCATGATCAAGCGGCTCGACGATCGTCTGCGCGACAAGGACATGGGCATCGAGCTGTCGCCGGACGCCAAGGCGTTGCTCGCCAAGCGCGGCTACGACCCGGTGCTCGGCGCGCGTCCGCTGCGTCGCGCGATCCAGCGCGATATCGAGGACGTCCTGTCCGAGAAGATCCTCTACGGGGAGATCACCTCGGGTCAGCTCGTGTCGGTCGGCGTCGAGGGTGAGGGCGACGAGCGCGCGTTCACCTTCGAGGGCACCGAGAAGAGCTTCAAGGACGCCCCGATGCCCGACCACGCTCCCGGCAGCGAGAGCGAGTCCGGCCCGGACCACATCACCGCCCCCGCAACCGGCGGCGCCGGAGACGCAGGGGCAGCGAGCGGCTCGATCGACCCCGACGCCGGCGACGGCCGCGCCGCCCAGTGACGCACTGACCGGCACCGACAACGGCCCCTCACCCCGCCCGGGGTGAGGGGCCGTCTCGTTGGGCGTGCTACACAAGAGGTGGCGTGGGCGGTAGGCCCGCGTCCCGGACGAGTGGCACGCCGTACCCGGCCCAGCACGACGGTGTCGCGTGGAGGTGCCTCATGCTGTCCTGGATCATTCTCATCATCTCCGGTCTGTTCGAGACCGTGTGGGCCGCGGCGCTCGCCGCGTCGGACGGGTTCCGTCGCCCCGTGCCGACGGCCGTGTTCGGCGTCGCGCTCGTGCTGTCGATGGGCGGCCTGGCGTACGCGCTGCGCACCCTGCCGCTCGGCACCGGGTACGCCGTGTGGGTCGGCGTCGGAGCGACCGGCGCTGCCCTCTACGGCATGGTCGCCCTCGGCGAGCCCGCCACGGCGGCGAGAATCCTGTGCCTGCTCCTCATCGTCAGCGGCATCGTCGGCCTCAAACTCCTCCACTGAGCCGTCGACGACCAACCCGCTCCGATCTCGCTACGCGGAGGTGGTTTCGAGACGCTTCGCTCCTCAACCAACGGCCTTGTTTCGGCGGGTGGGGGGGTGGGGGAGGATGGGCCCAT
>JAUNTP010000048.1:10436-20636 GCA_030538585.1 Mobilicoccus sp. | reverse complement strand
GCTTCTTGGCGCTGTCGCGCGGGCTGGAACGGGCCATGGAGCGTCAGCTGCAGCAGCGCATCATCGCCGAGCTCGAGGTGATCGACCCCGACACGTTCGACGCGGCGACCGAGATCGAGCGGCGCGTCGGCTTCCTCGCCGGATACCTCGCGCGGACCCGCACCCGCGGATACGTGTTGGGCATCTCCGGGGGCGTCGACTCCAGCCTGGCGGGGCGGTTGTGTCAGCTCGCCGTCGAGCGGATCCGCGACGAAGGGGCCGACGCGCGGTTCGTCGCGATGCGCCTGCCGTACGGGGTCCAGGCCGACGAGGCCGACGCCCAGGCGGCCCTCGCGTTCGTCGCGCCCGACGAGACGCTGACCGTCGACATCGCCCCCGCCACGGACGCGATGTGGGACGCCTGCGTCGCCGCCGGTATGACCGAACCCGACAACGCCCACTTCGTGCGCGGCAACGTCAAGGCGCGTCAGCGGATGATCGCCCAGTACACCGTCGCCGGAGCCCGAGGCATGCTCGTCATCGGCACCGACCAGGCCGCCGAGGCCGTCGTCGGCTTCTACACCAAGTTCGGTGACGGTGCGTGCGACCTCACGCCGCTCGCCGGGCTGCCCAAGCGGCGCGTCCGCGAGATGGCCCGCCACCTCTGGGCGGCCGAGTCCGTGGTCGAGAAGGTGCCGACCGCCGACCTCGAATCCGACCGGCCCCTGCTCGCCGACGAGGAGGCCCTCGGCGTCACGTACGCCGAGATCGACGACTATCTCGAAGGCCGCGAGGTGTCGGCGGAGGCCGAGACGGCCATCACCGGCTGGTACCACCGCACCGCCCACAAGCGCGCCCTGCCGGTGACGCCGCCGCAGTAGGCGAACTCCAGGTCAGTCCTGCGTCAGGTCGATGTGGGGCGTGTCGAACTCCTCGACGTACCCGGCGCGCCGCACGGAGATGACGACCGAGCCCACGATGAGGGCCAGGGCGAGGACGGCGATGCCGATGCGGATCGCCGTCTCCGTGGGGCCGCCGACCGACAGGTACACCACGGCCGGGGCGATGAGCACCGCGACGAGGTTCATCACCTTGAGCAGCGGGTTGATGGCCGGGCCCGCGGTGTCCTTGAACGGGTCGCCGACGGTGTCACCGATGACGGTGGCCGCGTGCGCGTCGCTGCCCTTGCCGCCGCCGAACCCGCCGTCCTCGACGAGCTTCTTCGCGTTGTCCCACGCGCCACCGGCATTGGCGAGGAAGACCGCCATGAGCACGCCCGCCCCGATCGCGCCGGCGAGGAAGCCCGCGAGCGCGCCGAACCCGAGCCCGAATCCGACCGCGATCGGCGCCATCGCCGCCAGGAGCCCGGGGGTGACGAGCTCGCGCAGCGAATCGCGGGTGCAGATGTCGACGACCCGCCCGTACTCGGGCTTGTTCTCGCCCTCCATGAGACCGGGGATCTCGCGGAACTGGCGGCGCACCTCCAGGACGATGGCCCCGGCCGCGCGGGTCACCGCGTCGATCGCCAGCCCGGAGAAGAGGAACACCGCCGCAGCGCCCAGCACCAGGCCGACGAGCACGTCGGGAGAGACGACCGCGTAGCCGGTGATCGCCTCGGCGGCGTCGCGCCCGGCCGCGGTGAGGGCCTGGGTGACGGCGTCGTTGTAGGAGCCGAACAGGGCCGTCGCCGCCAGCACCGCCGTGGCGATGGCGATGCCCTTGGTGATGGCCTTGGTCGTGTTGCCGACGGCGTCGAGCTCCGTGAGCACGGCGGCACCCTCCTCGCCGACCTCGCCGGACATCTCGGCGATGCCCTGGGCGTTGTCGCTGACGGGCCCGAAGGTGTCCATGGCGACGATGACGCCGACCGTGGTGAGCAGCCCGCAACCGGCGAGGGCGATGAGGAACAGGGAGAGCACGATCGAGCCGCCACCGAGCAGGAACGCGAGGTACACCGCAGCGGCGATGACGACCGCCGTGTAGACCGCGGAGGACAGCCCGACGCCGATGCCGGAGAGGACGACCGTCGCGGCACCGGTCAGGGAGGTGCGCGCGACGTTCTGGGTGGGGGCGGACTCCGTGCCCGTGAAGTGGCCGGTCAGCCAGAGGATCACCGCGGCCAGCACGATGCCGAGCACGACGGCGGCGCTCGCGAGCAGCCGCGGGTCGCCGCCGAGGTCGACGACGGAGTCCGCCGCGCCCGGCATCGCCGCGAACGAGGCGGGTAGGTAGACGTAGGAGGCGATCGTGCACAGCACCGCGGAGACGACGGCGGCGATGGCGAACCCGCGGTTGATGGCCCGCAGGCCGTTCTCGTGGTGCCGCAGCCGCGTCACATACACGCCCAGCACGGCGGTGAGCGCACCGAGCGCCGGGACGATGAGCGGGAAGATCAGGCCTGGCTCACCGAACGCGGCCTTGCCGAGGATGAGCGCCGCGACGAGGGTGACGGCGTAGGACTCGAAGAGGTCGGCGGCCATGCCCGCGCAGTCGCCCACGTTGTCACCGACGTTGTCGGCGATGGTCGCGGCGTTGCGCGGGTCGTCCTCGGGGATGTTCTGTTCGACCTTGCCGACGAGGTCGGCGCCGACGTCGGCGGCCTTGGTGAAGATGCCGCCGCCCACGCGCATGAACATGGCGAGCAGCGCGGCCCCAAACCCGAAGCCTTCGAGGACGGCCGGGGCGTTGCCGCGGTAGAGGAACACGACCAGCGCCGCGCCCAACAACCCGAGTCCGACGGTCGCCATCCCGACCGCGCCGCCGGTGCGCACCGCGAGGGTGAAGCCGGGAGCCCGGTGCCCGTCGCGCGCCGACGCCGCGACCCGCACGTTGGCGCGTACGGCGAGGTTCATGCCCATATAGCCGATGACCGCCGAGAACGCGGCGCCGAGGACGAAGAAGAGGCTGCGCCCGATGCGTACCGAGCCGTCGGCGGCGGGCAGGAGCAGCAGCAGGAGGAACACGACGACGACGAACCACGCGAGGGTGCGGAACTGCCGGTACAGGTAGGCCGAAGCCCCCTCCTGCACCGCACCCGCGATCTCGCGCATGCCGGGCGACCCTTCGTCGGCGCGCAGCACCTGCGCCCGCATGACCGTGCCGAACACGAGCGCCGCGACGGCGATGGCGCCGATGACGACGACGATCGTCAGGCTCTGGCTTCCGAGGGTCAGGCTCGCGGCGGGATCTCCTGCGGTCGTGAGCGGCATGCGTCCTCCTCCAGGTGGCGACGATCGGACGCCCCACGGGGATGTCGACGACATGTCGCGCGCATCCGATCCGCGGGCCGTCGTGGACCGCCGGTGGTGGCGGAATCCTCACACACCCACCGCTCCGGACGCCGGAACCGCGGTGTTCGGTGCGGCGAGTCCCGCCGGATCGCGAGCGCTGCGCGTCCGCTCAGGCGGTGAGTTCGAGCTCGTTGCCTTCGGGGTCGAGCACGACGGACTCGTAGAACCCGGTGCCGGTCGTGCGCGGGCCGTTGACGACGTGGAACCCGTCTTCTGCGAGCCGGTCGGTCAAGGCGTCGACAGCCTCCTTCGACCCGAGCGAGAAGGCGACGTGGTTCAACCCGCGCGTGGCGCCCTCGCGCGGCTGCTCGACCCCGGGGCGCTCCATGATCTCCAGGCGGCTGCCGCCGTCGAAAGTGAGGAAGTGGGTGTGCAGGCCGGTGGTGAAGTTGTGGTACTCCTCGCCTGCTTCGGCGCCGAGGTAGGTCTCGTAGAACCCTTTCGCGCGGTCCAGGTCGGTGACGTAGAGGGCAGTGTGGGCCAGGTGAGCCATGTCATCTCCTTGTCAGTGGGATGAGCCGACCGTATGAAGCAGAATGATCATGTGCAACGATCACTTCGCCATAAAACGATCATCCGGGCGGTCGGTCAGGCCGAGGTCGTCACCGTCGAGGCTCTGATGCGCTTGACGGGCGTCTCGGCCGTGACGATCCGCCGTGACCTCGTCGAACTCGAAGGCGCGGGGAGTCTGCGACGCACCCACGGCGGCGCGACGCGGGTCCTCACCCGGGGCACGCCCATGCCGTTCGCGCTGCGGATGACCGAGGACCTCGACGTCAAGGCACGCCTCGCCGTCATCGCGGCCGACCTCGTCGCCGATGACGAATCGGTCATCATCGACGGCGGCACCACCGGGGCGGCCGTCGCTGCTGAGCTGGCGGGACGGCCCGTCACGGCCCTGTGTCTGTCCCTCCACGCAGCCTCGGCGTTAGCGTCCCGCCCGGGCGCGATGGTCTCGGTGCCGGGTGGTCCGGTCGCCACGGACTCACTCGAGGCCGAACCGGCGAGCGCCATCACCGCGATCCAGGGTGTGCTGGTCGACGTGGCGATCCTCGGCGCCTGCTCCTCCTCGGCCACGGCGCTGACGACCGTGCACAGCGCTGACGCTCAGGTCAAGCGCGCCGCGATGACGGCGGCGACCCGGCGCATCCTCGTCGCGGCGGGCACGAAGCTCGGCCGGTCCTCCACGTTCCGTTTCGGTGAGCCTGCCGACCTCACCCACCTCGTCACCACCGACGACGCACCCGAGGAGATCCTCGAGGCCTACCGCGACGCCGGCGTCGACGTCATCACCCGCCCCGCCTGACCGCCGTCGGTCAGTGGGGGAGGCGGTAGCGACTTCCGTCCTGCTCGACCAGGTCGTCTTCGATGAGGGAGGCGAGACACCGGTCACGTTGCGCGGCATCCGGCCAGGCGTGCGCGAGGTCCTCGCCGGTGAGGGGGTCGGGGCTGTCGCGGAGCAGCGCCATAAGGCGGCCGCGCACCTGACGGTCCGTGCCCGCCCACGCCTGGCCTCGGCGAGCGGGTCCGTCGTAGGCGGGGGAGCCTGCCAGACGCCAGGCGCACAGATCCGCCACGGGGCACACCTCGCAGCGGGGCGCGCGGGCCGTACACACGAGTGCGCCCAACTCCATCGACGCGACGTTCCATGCTGCCGCGTCGTCGTCGTCCGCGGGCAGCAGGCTCGTCGCGAGGGTGGTCTCGGCGCGCGTCAACGCCAGCGCCGGGAGGGCGTCGCCGCTGATGAGCCGCGCTTCGACCCGGCGCACGTTGGTGTCGACCACGGTCGCCCGTCGGCCGAACGCGAACGCGGCGACCGCCGCCGCCGTGTAGGCGCCCACCCCGGGCAGGGCCAGCAACGACGCCTCGTCGGGTGGCACCTGCCCGTCGTGCCGCTCCACCATGGCCACGGCCGCACCGTGCAGCCGCAACGCCCGCCGGGGATAACCCAGGCGGTTCCATGCGCGCACGGCCTCGCCGGGGGAGTCTGCCGCGAGATCCGCGGGGGCGGGCCAGCGCTCCATCCAGGCCCGCCACGCCGGTTCGACGCGCGCCACCGGGGTCTGCTGGCTCATCACCTCGGAGACGAACACCCCCCACGGCGTCGTCGACTCCTCCCGCCAGGGCAGGTCTCGCCCGTGACGGTCGAACCAGCCGAGGATCCTGTCGTGGATCTCGTCGATGTGTTCGGGAGTCACGGGGGTCACGGTGGTCACGGCCGGGAGTCTGCCAGGTCGTGCCGGGAGAGGCAGGGCGTGGCGGTCGACGTACCTGGGCGGAAGAGCGTTGTCGGTGGTCGCGTCTACCGTGTCGGCCATCAGTTCGAGTCGACGCGAGGAGTGAGCCATGAGGACGACCGCTGCAGAGGTGGCCTACGAGGACCAGATGCGCCGCCGCATGATCGACGGCATCCGCCGGATGGGGTGCTGGTGCACCTACGTGTTCGGCGACGGGGACGCCTGCGAGTGCGAGGAGTGCGGTGAGCTGGGGCCGCCGCCGGGCGCTGTAGTGCCGTCGACCACGCCGCGGCCGCCGTTCTGCTACACGACGGGGTTGCATGGCATCGGGCACCCGGAGCTCATCGTGCACGCGCTGAGTCAGTCGGACTCGGGGCACTTGCTCAACGTCGCGACCCAGCGTGTGCTGCGCGGCAGCGACTTCTTGCCGGGCGAGGTCGTCGACCTCGACGGGCTGCTCGTGACGGTCGAGGAGGTGCCCAACCCGGGCGCGATCTTTTTCGTCGCCAACGACTTCTACGGTCGCCCGCCGCACGCGTCGGTCGAGGGGTTGCAACTCACCTGGGCCGACGAGACCGGCGCCTTCCCCTGGGACGACCACTGCTCGCCCTGGGCCAGGACCCAGCCCCGGCCGGGGGAGTACAGGGCGTAGGCGCCCTGCCCCGCCGGGTCGGCACGCGAACACCCGCCCGGCGAGTACCTGCCGGCTACACCGCATCGGCGGACCTCGACTGGTATGGCACCCCGGTACCGGTCGAGGCGCCGCACGTGGGGTAGGGCGCGCGCATGGCTGCTGGACGGCGACCAGTCCCTCGGCCGACTAAGAAGGCCGAGTATCAGCTCGTGTTCGCCACCCGCGACGCTGACACGTCCCCCAAGGGCACGTAGCGCGTCAGATACTCCTCGATGAGACCGTGGAGCTTGTCGGACATGTCGGAGTCGCGATTGAGCCCGTGCCCCGAGTTGGGGAAGACGAGGACGTCATGGGGGACGCCATGGGCGGCCAGGGCGGGCGCCAGCTCTGCGCTCGCCGCGTAGGGAGCGACCTTGTCGAGGGCTCCGTAGGCGGCGAGCGTGGGCGGCGCCTGCTCCGTGACCAGGTCGATGGCACTGACCGGCGCGAGCGCATCACGGTAGGCCCCCGAGCGCATCATCTGCGGCGTGACCGGCGCGCCGGAGATGACACTGACGAATTCGGCTCCGGACGCGGCCGACTCATCGGAGCTGTACCCATCGGTGAGGCCGAACCATGCGGCAGGGTCGAACGAGGCAGGTCCGACCATCTGGATGACCGCCTCGACCGGCACGGGGGCCTGGTGCGCATCGCGGTAGGCGTAGATCATCGCGAGCGCGCCACCCGCCGACCCGCCGCCCATGGCCAGGCCGTCGACGTCGTAGCCGCGAGACTGTGCGCTCGACACCGCGGCGGTGACACCCTCGGCGATCGCCTGAGACATGTCCACGACACTCACAGGGTTCTCGTCGGAGCTGAGCGGGTAGTTGATGGTCGCCGTGACGTATCCCAGCGAGGTGAAGTACTTCGCGATGTCCTCGTCATCGGACTTGTCGCCGCTGGTGAACCCGCCGGCGTGGAGATAGACGACCATCTTGGTGCCGCGCTCCCGATCGGAGGGCAGGTACAGGTCGTAGCGGTTGCGCGGTCCGTCGCCGTAAGTGAGGTCTGTCTCGACGGAGCCGACCGAGTCGTCCCAGGCGACGGGCCGGAAGGGCCCGGACTGGCCGGACAGGAGGGGTGGCACGAGTGCGCCGGCCGCGAACGACACAGCGAAGACGAGGACATAGGTCACCACCCACGCGAGTCGCTTCACGAGAAGAACCGCCCGCCGAGCAGGGCGTCCAACGTCAGGTTGAACGTGATCCACCCCGATACCGCTCCCGTCACGACGAGCACGGCGATGATGATCGCCCGACGTTGCCACGCGGCCCGCGGGGGCGGTGCGCCGATCTGACTGCTCATGCGTGGGTCTCCTTTTCGCTCTGCACTGTGTCGCTGTTCATGCTCGCGGGTCGAGGGATGTCCGCGCATCGCCTCACGGGTCGCTCCGGCGTACTGCAGATGGAGTAGGCCCGTTCATCGCCAGGGGGTATGACACGCGGCGGTGGCAGGCGGCAAGCTGGGGGTCATGAGGCAGGAGTCGTGGTGGCTGCGCTGGGGGCCGCACCTGTGGGACGCCGCCGGCGTGCTGCTCGTGCTCGCGACGACCTGGCAGGTCGTGCAGGGCGCCGACGCAGTGCCGATCCTCGCGGGGTTGGCGTGCGCCGCTCTGGTGCCTCTGCGCCGACGCGCTCCCGCGCTGCTCCTCGTGGTCGCTCTCCTGGGCGCTGCCGTGACCCAGGTCGTCGTCGGTGAGACGGGCGGACCCGGATTCGCTGTGCTCATCGGCGTGCACGCCATGGTCGTCACCTACGGTCGCCGTCTCGGGCTGGCCTGCGCCGTGGGTGCGGGCGCTCTTCTCATCGCCTCGACCGGCATCACCACCGGCCACGTGAGTGTCGGTGACCTCGTCGGGCCGGTGCTCGGACTGGGCCTGGCTGTGGCCTGGGGCGACGCCAACCGCGCACGCCACGAGTACATTCGCGCCCTCGAGGTACGCGCCCGCGACGTCGAAGCACGGTTGGAGGCCGAAGCGGCGCAGCGCGTTGCCGAGGACCGACTGACCATCGCCCGCGATCTGCACGACGCAGTCGGGCACCAGGTCGCCGTCATCAGCCTCAACGCGGGCGTCGCGAAGTTGGCCCTGCCCGACAGACCTCAGACCGCGACGGAGGCGCTAGAGGTCATTTCGACTGCGACCGCGGCGGTGTTGCGGCAGATCAACGAGTTGCTGGTGGCGCTCCGCGAGACGCCCCCCTCGACGGGGCCGGGTCTGGGTGCCCTCGACGACCTGCTGAACGACTTCGCGGGTCTGGGGCTCACCGTGGAGGCAGGAGTCGACCTCGACGGTGACGTCCCTGCGGCTATCGACGCCGTCGCCTACCGGGTGGTACAAGAAGGACTCACCAACGCGCACAAGCACGGCGCGAACGCACGCGCACAACTCGATCTGGAAGCCGGCGAGCACCTGTCGATTCGCATCACCAATGCGACCGGGCCCCGGCCTGGTCCGAGCAGTGGCCTCGGCCTCGTCGGCATGCGGGAGCGGGTGGCGGCCGTCGGCGGCACCGTCGACGCCGACTCCGACGGGTCGACCTTCACTCTCACCGTCCGCCTCCCGATCGAGGAGCCCTCGTGATTCGCGTTCTCATCGTCGACGACCAGGTACTCATCCGCTCAGCGGTCGGCCAGATCCTCTCCATGTATCCGGACATCGAGGTGGTGGGGGAGGCGGACAACGGCCAGGCTGCCCTGCGTCAACTGCGCGCCACGCCCGCTGACGTCGTCGTCATGGACATTCAGATGCCCGGTCTCGACGGCATCGAGGTCACCACCCGCATCCGCGCCGACGACACCCTGAGCGACACGCTGGTGCTCATCCTCACGACCTTCGATGACGACGCGAACGTCGCTGCTGCTCTGCAGGCAGGGGCGAGCGGTTTCCTCGGCAAGTCGGCACAGCCGGAGCAGATCGCGAACGCCATCCGTGTCGTGCACGCAGGAGAGGCGATCCTGTCTCCCGCGGCGACGAGCGCACTCATCACCCGCTACCTGGCGGGCGTGTCGACGCCGGGCCAGTCGCGGCTCACCCTCCGCGAAGCGCTCACCCCGCGCGAGGGCGAAGTGCTCCACCTCGTCGCCCGCGGCCTGTCCAACGAGGAGATCGCGGATGAGCTGGTCATCTCGACGCACACCGCCAAGACCCACGTCAACCGCATCATGGTCAAACTCGACGCCCGTAACCGCACCGAACTGGTCGTGTGGGCCTACGAGACGCGGTTCGTCACGCCGCCGGGCCTATGAGGTGAGCGCCGACCGTACGACATCGGCGGTACGCCGCGTCATCACGTTCCTCATCGTGATCGCCGCAGCCATCCCCAGCGGCTACTTCGGCCCGAGGATGGCGCTGACCTACCTGTTGACCGGGCAGGTGTGGTGATGCCCCGGCGGGTGGGATCACTGGCGCGCCGCGGCGCCTGGGGCGTCGCGTACGTGCTCACCTTCCTGGTGGTCTTCGTCATGTCCGCAGTGGTCGGCCTGGGCGGTATGTCGAACGACGTCTTCACACTGCAAGGCTCCGGCGACACCGCGGAGATCCTCGAGGTCACCGACCGGCATGTCATCGAGGTGCCCTATCTCGACAAGACCGGAACGCGCGTGACCCGCCCCGTCGTCCTCTATGTGCCGCAGAACGCGACCGGTCCGGTGCCGCTCGTCTTCGTGGCCCACTACGAGATCGATGCCGGCTCGGCCGACCTCGGCGACTACCTCCGGCAGGGGTGGGCGGTGGCCTCACCGACCGAGGTGACGCAGGCCGAGAACGGCAGGTTGACCGACGACAACCTCGTGTTCAACAACGCCGCGTTGCACGCGATGCGGCAGAGGGTCGAGGTCGACCGTGAGCGCGTCGCGATCGTCGGCGGCAGCGCCGGTGGATACATGGCGCTCATGTTGAGTCATCTGCAGCTGGGGGCAGTGGCCACCGTGGCCGACGCACCGATCACGAACGCGTACTTCAACCTGAGGCAGTATTTCCCGCTCGTCGAGCACCTCAATCGGTGTAGGTTCTCGGCCGAGC
>JAUNTP010000048.1:0-10426 GCA_030538585.1 Mobilicoccus sp. | reverse complement strand
ATCCGACCGACAAGTTAGTGGCAGACCGACACGCGCCCGACAAGATGTTGGCAACCCGACAAGTTGCCCGGCAACCTACAATCGGCAGGGCCTTTCTGCGTCGCAGAACGCCCGTTTCGACGCGTTCTTCTCCGATGGCGAACTGAGCAACCCGCTCGCGTTCCTGGCTTGGGCACGGTGGGTGGGGATGCCGTTCCCGCTGATCGCGGCGGTGACGGGCAGCTTCGATGCCGTCAACGAGAATTTCCCCTCCGATGCCGGCATCGAGCGCTGGGAGGCGTTCTCGCCGACCGTCCTGGCGAACACCCTCTCCAACCCTGTGGTCATCAATCACCACACGGCCGATGTGCTCGTGCCCCTCGACCAGGTCACGGCCCGGTACGCCTATGACGACATGGGTGAGTCGACCCCGGAGGGTTTCGACACCTCGCTGTGGCCGTCCACGCCCGGCGTCCTTGGGAGAACATTCGTCGATGAACTCGGCCTGCCCCACACAGTCACCTACACCGACGTGCGCGGTCGCGAGGGTCCGGTCGCGATGCCCGTCGACGACGCTGCGCTGGTCACGATCAACGTCTACGACGACGGGCCGCCCGAGACGAGCGCGAGCCACCACGCAGCCGACAACGCCACGACGGTCTCGCACGTCGACTTCCTGGCCGCACAGTTCGCCCGCGCATCGGTGCCGACGCACCTGGGTGCCGAGAAACTGACGCTGCTCATCGAGCGGTACGCGGGTCACAGCGTGCAACTACCTGCTCACGAAGACATCGACGACACCGTCTACGGCAGTGTGGCCATCTACCGCGAGGAGATCATCGAGAGCCTCCGAGACTGGGCCCGCCACCACGACGCGGCGGATCTGGACGCGCTGGCCGACGAGGCGATCACGACCATGGCGCCCGACGAGCGCGACGAGGCAGCCCACACCTGGGCGCACATGAAGGAGCGTGTGCACGCGCCCTGACCGACGGGCGTCAGCCGTGGTCGTAGGTGGTCATCGATTCGTGCATCGCTGCCAGGACGCGGTGCGCCGTGGCCAGGTCCTCATCCGACATCTCCGTCAACGCTTCGCCGAGATGGCGGCCCAGGGGCACGAAGTACGCGGCCGCGGTCTCCCGGCCGTGATCGGCGTAGGTGAGGATGACGCGGCGCCGGTCCGCGGGGTCCGCGGCGCGCTCGATGTGGCCCGTCGCCACCAACCGCTCGACCAAGTACGTCGCCGCCCCCGAGCTGAGCGCGAGTTGCGAAGCCAACCGGCCCGGCGTCAACGGGTCACCCCGCTGATCAGCCGCGTGGATGAGGGTCAGCGCGCGAAAGTCCGTCGGGTGCAAGTCGTGCAGATGCGCGAACCGATGGGCTAGCCGATCGCTCTCCGTCGTCAGGTCACGCAGCACTTCGCCGAGGGCAGACACGAGCGCGATCCGTGTCGGATCGGGGCGCGACTGGTCGGCGATCATGCAGTCATTCTATGATCTCTCAGTGATTGAGCTATTCGAGCGCTGAGGGACCCATGGTCTCGAGACGCTCGCTTCGCTCACTCCTCGACCAACGAGTGGGCAGGCCGGAGCCAGCCTCTGAAAAGACCTGCCCCGAGAGGACGGCCCCCGTGACGTCTCGCCCTTCCGCTGCTCATCGGCGCGTGAGCGCTCCCGCACGCGCCGTCTCCGGACGGCGTTCGTGGATCACGCTGCTCGTCCTCCTCGCCGTCTGCGGAGCCATCCTCGGGTTCGTCTCGAACCCCTCGTCCACGGGCGCGCCCAACTCCCTGCCGCAGGACGCCGAATCAGCGCTCGTGGAGCAGGAACTCGCGACGTTCCCCGACGGCGACCAGGCCCCCGCCATCGCCGTGGCCACCCGCCGCGACGGCGCCCCGCTCACCGACGCCGACCTCGCGGCCCTCCTCGATGCGCGCGAGCGCATGATCGCCGTCGAGCGCGGTGTCGAGGTCGACACCGCCACGGACACGCAAGCTGACGCGCAGGGGGCGCCGGGTCAGGAGGGACAGCAGGGGGCGCCCGCCGGTGGCGGCCAGGGCGGTCCGCCGCCGGTCATCCCGACCGACGATCGTCAGATCGCGCAGATGCTCGTGCCCATCTCCACCGAGCTCAGCGGCGCCGACCTCGCCGAGGTCGTCGGTGACGTCCGCGACGCCGCCCGCGACGGCCTGCCCGCAGACCTCGACCTCCTCGTCACCGGTGGCCCCGCGTTCGGCGCCGACACGGCCGGCGCCTTCGAGGGGGCCGACTTCCGCCTCCTCGGCGTGAGCGCCATCGTCGTTGCCGTCCTGCTGCTCATCACCTACCGCTCGCCCATCCTGTGGATCGTGCCGCTCATCGTCGTCGGTCTCGCCGAACGCGTCGCGACCCTGCTCTCCGCGGTCGCGCTCGACGCGGCCGGGTACGTCTCAGACGGGTCGACCGGCGGCATCACGAGCGTGCTCGTCTTCGGTGCCGGCACCAACTACGCCCTGCTCATCGTGTCGCGGTATCGCGAAGAGCTGCGCCACGAACCCGATCACCGCCTCGCCCTCGGCCGTGCGGTCCAGGCCTCCGCGCACGCCGTGTTCGCCTCCAACATCACCGTCGTCCTCGCCCTCGCCACCCTGCTGCTCGCCACCGTGCCGAACACGCGCATCCTCGGCCTGTCGGCGGCCGTCGGTCTGCTCGTCACCGTCGTCGTCATGCTCATCGGGCTGCCCACGGTGCTCGCCCTGTGCGGGCGCCGCATTTTCTGGCCGTTCACCCCCAAGGTCGGCGATGAGGTCGGCGGCACCCGCGGCGGCTGGTACCGGATGGCCTCCCTCGTCGTCGCGCGCCCGCTCGTCTCCCTCGCGGCGACGGTGCCGCTGCTCATCGTCTGCGCCTTCGGCCTCACGCACGCCCGCATCGGCCTGGAGCAGAGCGAGCAGTTCCGCGTCCAGGCCGAGTCTATCGAGGGCCTCAACCTCATCCGGGCGTCTCTGCCCGCCGGGGAGGTCACTCCCGCCACGGTGCTCGCCACCGGCGCCGAGCGCGACGACGTCACCGAGGCGCTGGACGTGTTGGGCGGCACCCCCGGCGTGGTCGAAGCCACCCCGACCGGGGTATCCGGCGACCGGGTGCGCTACCGCGTCGTCCTCGACGCCGAACCGGCGAGCGAGGAGGCGTTCACCGCGGTCGAGGAGCTCCGCAGCCGCGTCGACGTCCTCGATGACGCGCTCGTGGGCGGCGCCGACGCCGAGCAGCTCGACTCCCGCACCGCGAGCGAGGCCGACCTGCGGCTGCTCGTCCCGCTCATCCTCGGTGTCGTCACCGCCCTGCTGTTCCTGCTGCTCCGCGGCGCCTGGGCGCCGTTGCTGCTCATGGCCGCCACGAGCGTCTCGACCCTCGCCGCGATCGGCGCCGGCGCGTGGGTCAGCGCGGAGGTGTTCGGGTTCCCCGCCCTCGACATCGCCGTGCCGCTGTTCGCCGTGCTGTTCCTCGTCGCGTTGGGTGTCGACTACACGATCTTCCTCGTCCTGCGCGCCTGGGAGGAGGCTCGCGGCCAGGGCACCCGCGAAGGCACCGTGCGGGCCGTCTCACTCACCGGCGGCGTCATCACCAGCGCCGGTGTGGTGCTCGCGGCGGTGTTCGTCGTGCTCGGTGTGCTGCCCCTCATCACGCTGACCCAGATCGGCATCATCGTCGGCTTGGGCATCCTGCTCGACACGTTCGTCGTCCGCACGATCGTCGTGCCCTCGATCATCTCGGTCATGGGGGACCGGTTCTGGTGGCCGCGCCGCCCGGCGGCTTCTCAGGAGGCGGGACGCAGCGAGCCCGACACCACGCTGCCCGAGGAAGTCCCTCAGACGTAGCGTTCGAGGATGCTCGATTCGGCGAGGCGGGAGAGGCCGTCGCGCACGGCCCGGGCCCGGCCTTCACCGACGCCGTCCACGGTCTGCAGCTCGTCGTGGTTGGCCGCCAGCAGCCGCTGGAGGCCACCGAACTCGCCGACGAGCCGGTCGACGATGACGCCGGGGAGCCGCGGCACCTTGGAGAGCAGCCGGTACCCGTGCGGGCTGGTCGACTCGTCGAGGGATTCCGGCGAGGTGGAGTAGCCGAGAGCCGCCGCGCCGGAGGCGAGGTCGAGCAGCGCGTTGGGGGACAGGGAGGCCATCGCCTCGATGACGTCCAGGCTGCTCCGGTCGAACACGGGGCTGAGGTAGTCGCGGATGACGAGGTCGCGGTCGCGGTCGATGCCGCTGGTCAGCTCGGCGAGCTGCAGCGAGAGCAGACGGCCGTCGGTGCCGAGCTGCACGACGTAGCCGTCGATCTCGGCGCGGATGCGCTGCACCATCTCCAGGCGCTGGAGGACGACGGCGACGTCGCGGATGGTGACGAGGTCTTCGATCTCGAGCGCCGACAGGGTGCCCATGACCTCATCCAGCCGGTTCTTGTACCGCTCGAGGGTCTGCAGGGCCTGGTTGCCCTTGCTGATGATGGTGGACGCGTTCTCGAGCACGTGGCGCTTGCCGCCGAGGTAGAGGGCCGCGATCTGCATCGACTGGCTCACGGACACCACCGGGAACCCGGTCTGGATCGACACGCGCTCGGCCGTGCGGTGGCGGGTGCCGGACTCGCTGGTCTCGATGGAGGCGTCGGGCAGGAGCTGGGTCGCAGCGCGCAGGATGCGCGAGACGTCACGATCGACGACGACGGCGCCGTCCATCTTGGCGAGTTCGCGTAGCCGGGTGGCGGAGAACTCGATGTCGAGCGGAAAGCCGCCGGTGGCGATCTCCTCGATGACGCGGTCGTGACCGAGCACGATGAGCGCGCCGGTGCGACCGCGCAGGATGCGCTCGATGCCGTCCCGCAGCTCGGTTCCGGGGGCGACGCTGGCCAGCGCCTGGTGCAGCGCCTCCTCGTCGGTGTCGGCCACCACGGTCCTCCTCGAAGTGTGCGGGCTGAGCCCGAAGACACGCCGTGGGCGGACTTCACGCGCTGTGGGCGCCAGGACACCAGTGACCGGACTCACGTTCATGTTAACTGTCCCTCCCGAGCAGCCCCCTGACGGCGTCGGCGAGCCGCTGGACGTGATGAACACGTAACCCGGGCGGAATGTCGCCCGCTTCGACCGACCCGGCAGGCACGACGGCCTGGCTGAACCCCAGTCGGCCCGCCTCGGCGAGGCGGCGAGCGACACCGGCGGTGGGGCGGACCTCGCCGGCGAGCCCGACCTCGCCGATGACCACGGTGCTGCGCGGCAGCGGCTTGTCGGCCATGGAGCTGGCCATCGCGAGCGCGACGGCGAGGTCGGCGGCAGGTTCGGCCAGGCGCACCCCGCCGACGGTGGACACGTAGCAGTCGCACGCGCCGACCGGCAGCTTGACGTGTTTCTCGAGGACGGCGAGCACCATCGCCACCCGCGAGTTGTCCAGGCCGCCCGTGGTGCGGCGCGGCGAACCGCCACCACCGGCCTTGGTGAGCAGCGACTGGACTTCGCACACGAGCGGTCGACGACCCTCCAGGGTGACCGTGACGCTGGTGCCCGGCACGACCAGGTCGCGGCTGGAGAGGAACAGGCCGCTCGGATCGGCCAGGCCGATGATGCCCTTCTCGCCGAGGTCGAAGCAGCCGACCTCGTCGGTGGGCCCGTACCTGTTCTTCACGGCCCGCACGAGGCGCAGACGGGTGTGCCGGTCGCCCTCGAACTGGACGACGACGTCGACGAGGTGTTCGAGCACGCGGGGGCCGGCGATGTTGCCGTCCTTGGTGACGTGACCGACGAGCAGGGTCGACATGTCGCGGCGCTTGGCGGCGGCGATGAGGGCCGCCGCGACCTCGCGCACCTGGGACACGTTGCCGGCGGACCCGTCGATCTCGGTGGAGGCGATGGTCTGCACGGAGTCGAGGACGAGCAGCTGCGGTTCGAGGCGTTCGACGTGGGCGAGGACGGTGGCGAGGTCGGTCTCGGCCGCGAGGTAGAGGCCGTCGGTGAGGGCGCCGATGCGCTCGGCCCGCAACCGCACCTGCGCCGCGGACTCCTCACCGGTGATGTAGAGGACGCGCCGTCCCAGCCGGGCGGCGCGGGCGGCGACGTCGAGCAGCAGCGTCGACTTGCCGATCCCGGGCTCGCCGGTGACGAGGGCGACGGCCCCGGCGACCAACCCGCCGCCGAGCACGCGATCGAACTCGGGCACACCCGTGGTCGCGGCCTGCGCCGCGGCGGCGTCGACCTGGGAGATCGGCGTCGCGGGTCTACTGACGGTGGCGGCGGGCCGGGTACGGCCACCGGGTGCCGCGTCGACCTCGACGACCGACCCCCACTCCCCGCATCCCGAACAGCGGCCGACCCACTTGACCGAGGTCCACCCGCATTCGGTGCAGCGGTGCCCGGTGGTCGCGGCGGCGCCTGCTGAAGCTCTGCGGCGCGAAGTCGACGTCGTCATGCCCCCGACCGTAGACGCCCCCACCGACAACCCTCCGCAGGCGCTTCCCACGTCTGCCCGAGCGCCGGTCCGCCTACCCGGATCCCTCCCGCGCGCCGCGGCGGCAGCCGCTCTGCGCCGAGAGGGTCGCCGGGTGGGCGAGCAGGGGCAGGAGGAGGGCGGATTCGGGGGCGGACACGGCCGCCCTGATCGCGGCGATACCGGCCAGATGCGCCTCGCAGTGCGCCACGAGGACGTCGTAGCCGGCCCGACCCATGAGCTCGACGAGTTCGGCCTCACTCGTGCGGAACAGCGGCTCGCCGCCGGCGTGGGCCAACGGCGATGAGGTGCAGTACCAATCGTGGTCGTGGCCACCCGGGCCCCACGCGCCGCGGGTGTACTCGCCGATCGTCACCTCCAGGTACTCCTGCTCATCGGCGGTGGTCACCGTGCGGTAGGTGCGGCGCAGCGGCAACTGCCAGCACACGTCGGGCTTGACGCTGTGCGGCGGCAGGTCGCGCGCGACGGCGTAGTGGTGCAGGGCGCACCCGGCGCCCATGGGCGCACCGGGCCCGTTGAGGAGGATGCAGGCCCCGTCGACGACGCGGGTCTTGAGCTCGCCGTCCTCACGCTCGGTCCAGCCGCCCTCGTGCGCCTCCTCCCGCAACTCCCATTCGTGATCGGCCAGGTCGCGGACCACGGCCTCGACCCGCTCGCGATCGTCGTCGTCGCTGAAGTGCGCGCCGTGCACGCAGCACCCGTCGTCGGGCCTGGTCCGGTCGATGCCCTGACACCCCGCGCCGTAGATGCAGCGGTAGGAGGAGGTCAGCCACGTGAGGTCGCAGCGGAACCGCTGTCCGTCCTGCGCGGGGTCGTCGAACTCCACCCAGTGCCGCGCGGCCGGCTCGCCGCATTCGTCGACGGCAGATGGTCTCGAGACACTCGCTTCGCTCGCTCCTCGACCAACGGAACGAGGGCTGTCGTGGTCATGCTCGCCTGTCACCGGGCCAGGCTAGGCGGGCGGCGGGGGACGGGTCCGGGTAGGTTGCCCCTCATGCGTATGGGTGTCATCGACGTGGGGTCGAACACGGTGCATCTGCTGGTCGTCGACGCGTTCTGGGGTGCTCACCCCATTCCGGCGAGCAAGCACAAGGTCGACCTGAGGCTCTTCGACCACATGGACGCCAAGGGCGTCATCGACGAGGAGGGCGCCTCCCGGCTCGTGGGGTTCGTCCTCGAATGTCTCGAGGTCGCCGACGAGTACGGCGTCGAGTCGCTCATGGGGTTCGCGACGAGCGCCATCCGCGAGTCGCCCAACGGTGACGACGTCCTGGAGCGGGTCCGCAAGGAGACCGGCGTCGATCTGCAGGTGCTGCCCGGCGCCGACGAGTCACGTCTGACGTTCCTCGCCGCGCGCCGGTGGTTCGGGTGGTCGGCCGGGCGTCTGCTGCTGGTCGACATCGGCGGCGGTTCTCTCGAGCTGGCCTCCGGCATCGACGAAGACCCCGACGTCGCCATGTCGCTGCCGCTCGGCGCGGGACGCATCACCCGCGAGCACCTGCCCGGCGACCCGCCCAAGCCGGGGCAGATCAAGAAGGTCCGCACGATGATCCGCGCCGACATCGCCCGCGTCATGCGCGACCTCAACAAGGTCGGTGAGCCCGACCTGTACGTGGGAACGAGCAAGACGATCCGCTCCCTTGCGCGTCTCACCGGTGCCGCGCCGAGCGGCGAAGGCCCCTACGTGCGGCGGGTGCTGTCCCGGGACGCGCTCAAGGAAGCCATGCCGCGCCTCGCGGCGATGCCGCAGGCCAAACGCGCCGACCTGCCGGGGGTCTCGGCGACCCGGTCGCGGCAGGTCCTCGGCGGGGCGATGGTCGTCGAGGCCGTCATGGACCTCGTCGGCATCGAAGAACTCGTCGTGTGCCCGTGGGCGCTGCGCGAGGGCGTCATCCTCCAGCAGCTCGACCTCATCCCTGCGCCCTGACCTGCCCGTCCTGCCCGGCCGCCCTACCCTGGGGACATGAGTAGACCGCCGGTCGCCGTGACGCTGTCCACCTCCTCGGTCTACCCGCGTGGGCCGGTGGAGGCGTTCAGCATCGCCTCGGAGCTGGGATACGACGGTGTCGAGGTCATGGTGCTGGGCGACCCGCTCACGCAGGATGCGCGTCGCCTGGGCGAGCTCGTCGAGCGTCACGAGGTGCCGGTCCTCTCGGTGCACGCGCCGACGCTGCTCGTCACCCAGCGCGTGTACGGCTCGTCGGCGTGGGACAAGATCGACCGCTCGATCGAGCTGGCCCACGATCTCGGCGCCGACACGGTCGTCGTGCACCCGCCCTTTCGCTGGCAGAAGGACTACGCGGCGGGCTTCGTCGAGGGCGTCGCCGCACGCGAGCGGGACTCCGGCATCGCCCTTGCCGTGGAGAACATGTTCCCGTGGCGGGCGGGCGCGCACCTGCAGGTGTACCTGCCCGGCTGGGACCCCGTCCCGCAGAGCTACGACAACGTCACCCTCGACCTGTCGCACTCGGCGACGGCCCGCAGCGACGTCCTCGCCATGCAGGCCGACCTCGGTGGACGCCTCCGCCACGTGCATCTGGCCGACGGTTCGGGCTCCCTCAAGGACGAGCACCTCGTGCCCGGCCGCGGCACCCAACCGTGCGACGAGTTCCTGCGGCGACTGCGACCTGCCGGGTTCGACGGTGTCGTCGCGGTCGAGGTCGGCACCCGGCGCCTCGACCCCGACGGTCGCCGCGCCGCGCTGCGCACCTCGCTGGAGTTCGCCCGCGAACACCTCGGCACGGCTGACGTAGCCTGAGCCGTGGAGCACCGCGAGCGAGTCGCGGGCCGAGCCGATCGCCTGCCTCGCAGGCCGACTCGAAGGAGGACGGCGTGGAGGCCGCTCGTCTGACCGTCAAGGACGTCCTGATGCGCGTGGCGACCGACGCCCGCCTACGGCGTGCCGCCGAGAACCGCACCATGAGCCACGAGATCGTGCGGCGCTACATCGCGGGGGAGTCGATCTCCTCGGCGATGGATGTGGCGTCCTGGCTCGCGGCGCGCGGACGCCGGGTGAGCCTGACCCACCTGGTGGCCGAACCCGTCGACCTCGCGCAGACCCAGGCGCGGCGCAAGCGCATCCGCAAGGTCATCCGGCGCCTCGCCGACGCGGGGCTCACCGGCGACGACCGCGCCGACGTAAGCGTGCGGCTCTGCGTGCTCGGCGCCGGGCTGGGGCAGGCGGGCCGGGTCACGGCGCGTGACCACCTGGCGTTCCTCGCCGACGTGGGCCAGGAGCACGGGGTCACGCTCACCGTCGAGGTGGAGCCGGCGGTCTCGCCGGATCTGACGATCGAGCTGTTCCACGAGGTGCGCACGCTGCACCCGAGCGCCTGCCTGTCGCTGCAAGCGTGCTGCAGGCGTACCGAGGCCGACGCCCGAGAGCTCGCGGCGACGGGGGCCCGCGTTCGCCTGACCAAGGGCGCGCCCGGCAACGACGAGGGCGTGTTCGGCTCCCAGCACGAGGTCGACCGGGCCTATGTGCGCGCCGTGCAGCCCCTCCTCGAGGGCTCCTCCTGGGTGTCGATCGCCACGCACGACGAGCGCCTGATCCAGATCAGCGAGGCCCTCATCACCCGTCTGGGGCGCGACCGCGACAGCGTCGAGTTCCAGCTGCGCTACGGGGTGCGCCCCGAGAAGCAGGCCGAGATCGCCGACCGCGGCGACCACCTGCGGGTGTACGTGCCGTTCGGCGAGGACTGGTACCCCTACCTCGCGCGCCGGGTCGCCGACAGCCCCGGGGAGATCCTCTCCCTGATTGCCGCCACCGCCCGCTGAGCGTCGGACCGTCACGAAGGAGCTCTCATGAGCGAGGAGACCCCCGATCTGTCCGGCTTCACCGGCCGCGTCGCGTTCATCGGCGCCGGTGTCATGGGTGGAGCCGTGCTGCGCGGCATGGTGGCCGCCGGCATGCCCACCGACCGGCTCGTCGTGAGCGTCAGCTCGGAGAAGTCCGCGCAGGCGTGGCGGGAGGAGGGC
>JAUNTP010000047.1 GCA_030538585.1 Mobilicoccus sp. | reverse complement strand
ACCGACCGGGGTGGGCTGCTCCGGCGCTGCATGGGCGGGGGCGGGAGGCCTGCTCGTATCGTGGTTCTTCGTGAACCTCGAAAAGGTCGTGTTCGGGTTCTTCGTCCTGCTCGCCGCGACGTTGAACTTCGGTTATTTCATCGGCGACATGGGCGACCCCGCCATGCACAACGTGGTCGAGCTGTATGCCGCTGTCGTCGTCAACATCGTCGCCACCATCCTCAAGTTCGGTGACCGTACCCAGGTCGGTGCCGTGCACCTCGCGACGTCGCTCGTCGCCGTCATTCAGCTCGTCGCGGCCGCGAGCTTCTGGATCGTCTTCACCGGCGGCACCGGCGCCGACGTGACCGCCTCCCAGATGGCCGCCGTCGTCTCCCTCTCCGGCGGTGCTCTGCTCGCCAACCTCGTCTCGCTCGTGCTGCTCGTCGCCGAGACGGTCTCCTACCGCCGCCACTGACATGGTCAGCCCCCTGCTGCTGCTCACGACGCGGCGCCGCGCCGGGTCGCTGCTGCGGCGCGAACGGGTCCCCGTCCCGGTCCATGCGTCCTCCACGGACGTGTTCTTCGTCGTGCTGCGCCGGATGCGCGGACCGCTGCTCGCCGTCATCGGTGTCCTCGTCGTGTCCGTCATCGGCCTGAGCCTCATCCCCGGCGTCGACGACGCGGGCCGCCCCTACCGCCTCACCCCGTTCGAGGCGTTCTACGTCATGTCCTACACGGCCACGACCATCGGCTTCGGCGAGGTGCCGTACGCGTTCACGAGCCAGCAGCGTCTCTGGATGACGGTGTGCATCTACGCCTCGGTGACGGTGTGGGCCTACTCCATCGCCGCGCTGCTTGCCCTCTTCCAGGACCCCGGATTCAAGGTGGCGCGCGCCCAGCAGCGGGTTCGTCGCCGAGTCGCCCGTATCCGCGAACCGTTCCTCGTGCTGTGTGGCTACGGGCAGACCGGCCGCGCCATCGCCCGCGTCCTCGACGAGCGCGGTCTGGCGTTCGTCGTCGTCGACGCGAACGAGCAACGCCTCGACGCCCTCGCCGCCGACCAGCTCGAGACCGACCCGCCCGCCCTGCAGGCCGACGTGCGCAACCCCGCGATGCTCGGCCTCGCCGGTCTCGACAACCTGCGCTGCTCGGGTCTCGTGGCCGTCACCGACGATGACCGCGCCAACCTCGCCGTGACGATGACCGGGCATCTGCTGCGCCCCGACATCCCCGTCGTCGCCCGTGCTGGCGATCGCGAGATCGCCTCCCACATGGCCGATTTCGACCCGGCGGGCGTCGTCGCCCCCGACGACCACTACGGCGCGTTCCTCGTCCTCGAACTCGAACACCCCGCGGTGAGCACGCTCGTTCAGTGGCTCCTCGCCCCCGAGGGGTCACCCCTGCCGGAACCGCGCGAAGGCCTCCGGGACGGTCCGTGGATCGTCGTGTCCGACACCCGTTTCGGCGCCGAGGTGAGCCATGACCTCGAACGGACCGGGCTCGACGTCCACCTCGTCGACCCGGGGCGCGGGTTCCCCGATGTCGCCGGCATCGCCGGTTTCGTCGCCGGATCGGGCGACGACGCCGTCAACCTCGCCTTCGCCGCCCGGGCACGCCTGGAAAACCCCGGCTGCTACATCGCGCTGCGACAGGACTCCTCGACCAACCGCGCCCTCCTCGAGGCGTTCGCGCCGGACTCGGTCTACATCCCCACCGACCTGGCCGCCAAGGAGGTCCTCGCACGCATCATCACCCCCCTGACGTGGCGCTTCCTCGAGCACGCCCTCGAACAGGACGACGCGTGGGGCGCCCGGATCACGGCCGATCTGCTCGACCGCAGCGGACCCCGCTCGCCCTTCCTGCGCAGCATGCACCTGGACCGGCGACGCGCCCCCGCCCTCGCGCGCCGAGGCGAGCAGGCGCCGGTGACGATCGGCGACCTGCTCCGCGACCCCGACGACCGGGACAGCGCCGTCCCCGCCACCGTGCTCGTCCTGCGACGCGGCGAGGACGTCGTGTTCATGCCGGAGGAGTCCACACCGCTGCGCGAGGATGACGAACTGCTCGTCGCGGGCCGCGCACGCGCCCTCACCGACCTCACGGTCGCCCTCGACCATGACTCCCTGCTCGAGTACCTCGTGAGCGGTGAGGTCGTCTCGACGACGTGGGTCTTTCGGGCGTGGCGAGCCCTGCGCGCCGACCGCGCCCGCCCCTGATCAGGGCCTGCCGGGCCGCCCCCCACGTACTCTGGCGTGATGGAGCACGTCGACGGATGGGAGCGGCCACGCCTCGTGGCCACCGATCTCGACGGCACCCTGCTCGACCCCCGCGGCCGCGTCACACCCCGCACCCGTGACGTCCTCGAAGGGCTCTGGGCGAGCGGGATCGAGACCCTCTTCGTCACCGCCCGACCCCCGCGGTGGGTCGACGCGCTCGCCGACGCGGTCGGCGGGCACGGGTACGCGATCTGCGCGAACGGCGCCTTCCTCTATGACGTCCACGCTCGCGAGGTCGTCGACGCCACCCTGCTCGACCTGACGCTCATCGAGCAGCTGACCCGCGACGTGCGGGCCTCGATCCGTGACGTCGGCTTCGCCCTCGAACATCAGGGCGGCATGCACCTCGAAGACGAATACGGCGAGGTCGATCCGCGCTGGCTCCCGCCCGACGCGACCGTCGGACCCCTGTCGACCTGCGGCATCGACGGCGCGGGCAAACTCCTGGCCCGCGTCCCCGGGCTCAGCGAGGTGGACGAGGGGCCTGGGACGACGCAGGAGAGCGCCGCCGGGCTCGCGTTCATCGACCGCGTGCGCGGCATCGTCGCGGGCCGCGCCGTCGTCAACTACTCCGGTGCCGACGGGCTGGCCGAGATCGGGCCCGTGGGGGTGTCCAAGGCCAGCGCGTTGCAGCGGTGGTGCGACCGGCGCGGCATCACGGCTCAGCAGGTATGGGCGTTCGGTGACATGCCCAACGACATCCCCATGCTCGCCTGGGCGGGGCGCTCGTTCGCTGTCGACGGAGCACCCGAGGAGGTGCGCCGCGCAGCCACCGACGTGTGCGGCCCCAACGACGCCGACGGTGTCGCCCTGGCCCTCGCCCCGCTGGTAGGCGACGTCTGAGCGGGGAGATCGACCGCGCACCCCCGTTGGTTGAGGAGGAGCGCTAGCGACGTCTCGAAACCATGGTGACTCTGCAGGTCAGCGCGCCGAGGTGGTCTCGAGACGCTTCGCTCGACCAACGGTGGGGTGGGGTTTTCTCCCCCTCGTTGGGGGGCGGGTCAGCGGCCGTATTCCTCCAGGACGGCGCTGGACAGCGTCGGCCATGCCTTCGCGGCCCACTCGCCGAACTTCGTGTCCGAGAGCGACACACACGCCACCTGGGCCTGCGGATCGACCCAGAGGAAGCTGCCCGACTGCCCGAAGTGGCCGAAGGTCGCCGGAGAGTTCTCCGGCGCCGTCCAGTGCGGCGACTTCTCCGCCCGGATCTCGCACCCGAGACCCCAGTCGTTGGGTCGCTGCGCACCGAACCCGGGCAGCACCCCCTTGAGGTCGGGGTAGGCCAGGGTCGAGGCCCACTGCACGGTCTGCTTCATGAGCAGCGTCGGGGCGAGCAACTCCTTCGCGAGGAGCGCGAGGTCACCGATGGTGCCGACCATCCCGTGCGCGGGCGGCCCCTCCAGCGATGTGTCGTTCATGTCCAGCAGCTCCAGGACCCGGTCGTCGAGTTCCTCGGTGAACGCCCGGCCCGTGGCACTCGCCAGATGGTCGGCGGCGAGGTCGATGCCGCGGTTGGAGTAGATGCGCCGGTCACCCACCCCGGCGAGCACGTCATCGGAGTCCATCGCTACTCCCGAGGCGTGCGCGAGCAGGTGGCGCAGGCTCGCACCGGGCGGCCCCAGCTCGTCCTCCAAAGAGATGACCCCTTCGAGGCAGCCGTCGAGCACGGCGAGGGCCGACGCGATCTTCGTCACCGACGCCCACGGGTAGCGACCGCCGGCGTCGTGCACGTCGACGACACCGTCCGGCGTGATGACCGCCACGCACGCAGCCCCCACGGGCCAGTCCTGCACCAACCTCGACAGCTCCACCCTGGTCTCCTTCGCTCGTTGCTCGCCCTCCGATCATCCCTGTCCCCGCACACATTCGCCCATCTGGGTGACGGCGAGGTCACGATGCGGCATCGCTCACCCCCAGATCGCTCGGTTGCGGGGCGCACAGGGTCGACGAGGGGGCAGGGTAGAAGGGTGGCGATCCCGTTGTGCATGATGTTGCGGCGCACCGACGAGGTCGGCGCAGCGAACCCGACGCCGATCTTCGAGGACTGACCTGACCATGCCCCCTTGCGACCCGGTCGTCGACGCGCTCTCGCGGCGACGGTTTCTCGGTCTGTCGGGTGGTCTCCTCGCGGCGGCGGCGCTCGCGGGGTGCGGCGGGTCCACTGCGCAACGTCCCGCGACGGGACCTGCCCCCACCAGCGAGGCGGGCGGGGTCGGGGTCACCCTCGACCAGTGGTACCACCAGTACGGCGAAGAGGGCACCGAGGCAGCCGTCGAACGGTACGCCGCGGCCTACCCCCACGCCACGGTCGACGTGTCGTGGAAGCCGGGTGACTACGACCAGACGGTCGCCGACGCGCTGGAGGGCACCGACGGGCCCGACGTCTTCGAGTACGCCAATGGGCCGACCATCGACATGATCCGCCGCGGCCAGGTCGTCGAGCTCGACGACGTGTTCGGTGACGCTCTGGAGGACTTCAACCCCGCCCTCATCAAGCGGGTCACCCACGACGGCAGACTCTGGGCGGTGCCGCAGGTCGCCGACATGCAACTCCTGCTCTACCGTCCCTCCCTGCTGGCCGCGGCCGGAGTGCAGCCACCGACGACGATCGATGAGCTGCGCGACGCGGCGGCGGCGCTCACGACCGAGGACGTCGCGGGCCTGTTCGTCGGCAACGACGGGGGCGCGCGGCTCATGGGTCCGCCGATGCTGCGCTCGGCCGGGTTCGACCTGCTCACCGAGGACGACACCTTCGGCTTCGACGACCCGGCGGCGGCGGCCTCGCTGGGGGTGCTGCGCGAGTTGTACACGAGCGGACACCTGCTGCTGGACGCGCCGGTCGACTGGTTCGCGGGGGACGCCCTCGCGCGCGGCCTCACCGCGATGCAGTTCACGGGCTTGTGGAACCTGCCGGCGCTGCAGGCTGCCCTCGACGACGACCTCGGGGTGCTGCCGTGGCCCGCCGGCGACGGCGGGCACCCCAACGTCACCGTGGGCGCGTACGGCGCCTGCGTCAACGCGGGTAGCCGCCACGTCGAGGTGGCGAAGGACCTCGTGCGCTGGCTGTGGGTCGAGGGCACCGAGATGCAGATCGACTTCGCCACCGCCTACGGCCTGCACATCCCCGCCCGCCGCAGCCTGGCGGCCGAGGCGAAGGCACTCCACGACCCGCTGCCGACCGAGGCGGTGGCGCTCGCCTCCACGCACGGCTACGCCCAGGACCACATGCTGTGGACCGGCGCCAGCGAGACCGCGTTCACCGACATGATGGCCCGCATCGTCGAAGGCGGCGCCGACCCGGCGGCCGAGATCGCTCGGCTCCGGCCCTTCGTCGAGTCCGAGCTGCACCGCGTGCGCGGGTGAGCCTCAGATGACGCGCAGCCGCCGCGTCTCGGGCATCGCCCGAATGGCCTCGAGCGCCGTGTCGGCGATGTCGCAGTCGACGTCGGTGACGACGTACCCGTAATCGCCGCGGGTCGCGAGGAGTTGCCCCTCGATGTTGACGCCGTGGTCGGCGAGCAACGAGTTGACCGTCGCCATGACGCCGGGGGTGTTGGCGTGGATGTGCGCGAGCCGCACCCCGCCCGGGGAGTGCGACAGGGTGAGGGTCGGCAGGTTGACCGACAGGGTCGTCGTGCCGAGCGTGGTGTAGTCGCGCAGCTTGCCGGCGACGAACCGGCCGATGTCCTCCTGCGCCTCCTCGGTCGAGCCGCCGACGTGCGGGGTGAGCACGACGTTGGGGATGCCTTGCAGCGGTGAGGAGAACGCGTCGCCGCGGTTGCGGGGCTCGTTCGGGAACACATCGACCGCAGCCCCGGCGATGTGGCCCGACAGCAGGTGATCCCGCAGCGAGGCGTAGTCGACGACGAAGCCGCGGGAGAGGTTGAGGAACAGCGCGCGCGGCCGCATGCGGGCGAACTGCTCGGCGCCGAAGAACCCCGCGTTGGACGATGCGCCGTCGACGTGCAGCGTCACGCACTCGGCGATCTCGAGCAGCTCCTCCAGGGAGCCGCACCGCGTCGCGTTGCCGAGAGCGAGCTTGTCGGAGGTGTCGTAGAAGTACACGTCCATGCCGAGCATCTCGGCGATGACCGACAACTGGCTGCCGATGTTGCCGTACCCGACGATCCCCAGCCGCCGCCCGCGAATCTCGTGGCTGCCCTTGGCCTGCTTGTCCCAGATGCCGTCGTGCAGGCTGCGGTCCTTCTCGGTGACCCGCCGCGCCATCATGATGATCTCGGCGATGGCGAGCTCCACCACCGAGCGGGTGTTGGAGAACGGCGCGTTGAACACCGGCACGGCGAGGTTGGCCGCCGCCGACAGATCGACCTGGTTGGTGCCGATGCAGAAGGCGCCGACCGCCAACAGCTGCGGGTGCGCCGCGAGCGCATCGCGCGTGACGTGCGTCGTCGAGCGGATACCGAGGAGCGAGACCCCGTCGAGCGCCTCGATGAGGTCGGCCTCGTCGAGGGCACCGGCACGCGTCTCGACCTCGAATCCCGCCTCTTCGAGGGTGGACACGGCGACGGGGTGGACGTTTTCGAGCAGAAGCGCCTTCACATCGAGCATGGTGCCAAACAGCCGTGACGCCCGGCCGAACCTGTCCACGTGGTGTGCACCTCCTCGCGGGAGGGGCGGCGCACCCGCTCCGGTGGTGTACATGAGGCGGACGACCGTCTTGCCACTGTCCTGGACCCTCACGTAGCGTCAGAGATGGCGGTCCAGGGGGCGGTCGCCGGGACGGGAAACGACGACGGTGGGGGAACCGATGGCCGTGACCGAGACGCGACGTGGGAGTTCCACGCCTGCCACGCCGCAGCACCCGACCCTGGAGTCCACCTTCGATCCGCGGCACAACAGCCTGACGATGATGCGGCTGGCCCTCGCCACCCTCGTGGCGGTGAGCCACGCGATGGTCATCGGCTTCGGTCACCAGCCCACGTTCCACACCGACCCGCGGCTGGGTTCGACGACGATGGGCGACCTCGCCGTCGACGGCTTCTTCGTCATCAGCGGGTTCCTCGTCACGATGAGCTTTCTGCGCCTGCCGAGCATCGGGCGCTACCTGTGGCATCGCAGCGTCCGCATCTTTCCGGCGTTCTACGCCTGCCTGATCCTCACCGCGCTCGTCGTCGCGCCGATCGTGGCGGCACTCGAAGGACGGCCGGCGCTATCGGTGTTTCCCGAGTCGCTCACGTTCATCACGCACAACGCGGCGCTGCACATGTTCCGGTTCGACGTCGCGGGCCTCCCGGTCGGGACCGAGAACCCCGGCGTCATCAACGGCGCCCTGTGGACGCTCTACTACGAGTTCGTCTGCTACCTGGGCGTCATCGTCCTCGGCGTCATCGGCGCCCTCAAACGTCGGGCCTGGCTGCTGCTCGCCGCGATCGGGGTGCTCTGGGCGGCGAACATCGTCCACACCACCGGGCTCGTGGAGCTGCCGGCCTGGCAGATGCGGCGCTTGACGTTCCTGTTCCTGCTCGGCACCGCCGGCTACGTGTACGCCCGCCACGTGCGCATCGGCCGCGTGGCCGCGCTCGTGTCCCTCATCGTCGTCGCGGTCGCCGTGACCACGCTGCCGGACTACCGCGCGCTCGCGGCCCCGGCGTTCGCCTACCTGTGCCTGTGGGCGATGGTGCGGCTGCCGTTCACGTGGAACCCGCGGACCGACCTCTCCTACGGCATGTACATCTTCCACTGGCCGGTGGCCGTCATCCTCGCCCTCCTCGGCGCAGGCGGGCTGGGCCTGGTGCCGTTCGTGGCCGTGGTCGTCCTCGGCACGGGCCTCGTCGCGCTCGTCTCCTGGCACCTCATCGAGTCGCCCGCCCTCAGCCGCAAGGCGATGGTGGCCCCGTGGAGCCGCAGCCGCGCCGGAGATCTGCGCGCCGGTTGATCAGTTCTGGTTGAGGCGGTAGGAGGACGCGACCGTCGCCATCCGCAACCCGAGATCGCGGGCCAGTCCCTCCTCGCGTCGGCACAGGCGCGTCACGGCCCGGATGCGCGCCGCCGCCGTGCCCGCCTCCAGCACGGCCTGACGCTCGCCGATCGGCTGGTCCAGGCCGTCTAGGATCGCCGCCGTGAGCAGCAAAGGGTCGACCGGCAGCCCGTCCACCCGAGCCCCCACCGCGCGAGCGAACGACCGGAACGCGGCCTCCGCGCGGGTCGTCATCGCGACGGGCACGGCGTCGTCGTCCTCGAGCCAGGTCACGTCGCCGACCAGGTACGGGGCGAGGTCGTCGTGCGTGCGCACCACGCGGAACCGCCGCATCGCGAGGGTCTCGATCTCGATGTGACCCCCGGCGTCGACCTGCGAGGTGATGCGCAGCATGCACCCGACGCCGTGGATCTCCGGGGACGTCTGCCCCGCCTCTCGGCCGCGTCGGATCGCGACGACCCCGAACTCCGGGCGGGGCTCGCGGCGCAGGTCCACCAGCAGGGACCGATACCGCGCCTCGAAGATCCGCAGCGGGACGGCGACGCCGGGCAGGACGACGGTGCCGAGCGGGAACAGCGGCACGCGATCCATGCCTGAACGGTACGCGCCCACGCCCCCGCACAAGTTCCCGCGACTCGTTCCGTTCCGCTCGGGGGAGCGTGGGCTTACAGTCCAGCCATGGCGTACGAGTGGTGGATGTTGATCCCGTTCGTGTTGATGCTGGGCAGCATCGCGGTTCTCCCGCTCATCCCGGCGACGGCCCATTACTGGGAGAAACACAGCTTTCAGCTCGGCCTCGCGCTCGTCCTCGGTCTGCCGGTCGCGTTCTTCGTCTACTTCGTCATGGGGTACCACGACGCCGTCATCCATGCCCTCGTCGAATACGCCCAGTTCATCGCGCTGCTCGCGTCGCTGTACATCGTGTCGGGGGCGATCTTCCTCAAAGGCGACATCCGGGCCACACCCCGCAACAACACGATCTTCCTCGCCGTCGGCGGCTTCATCGCCTCGTTCATCGGCACGACCGGCGCCGCGATGCTCCTCATCCGGCCGCTGCTGCGGACCAACTCCGAGCGCACCTACCGCGTGCACACCGTGGTCTTCACCATCTTCATCGTCGCCAACTGCGGTGGCCTGCTCACCCCGCTCGGTGACCCGCCGCTGTTCCTCGGCATGCTGCGCGGCGTCCCGTTCTCGTGGACGTTCGGGTTGTGGCCGTACTGGCTCTTCGTCAACGGGCTGCTGCTCGCGATGTTCTACCTCCTCGACCGCAAGCTGTACGCGAAGGAGCCCGCCGCCGCGCTGCGCGCCGACGCCACCGAGGTCGTGCCGCTGGGCCTGCGGGGTGGTTTCGCGCTCATCTGGTTCGTCGCCATCGTCGCCGCGGTCGCCTTCCTGCCCTCGATCGACCTGCACGCCATCGAGGAGGGCCACGCCCACGCCATGGCCTGGGTGCCGTTGCGCGAGATCGTCATGCTCGGCGCCGCCGCCGCGTCGTACTTCATCGGTGACCGCTCGATCCGGTTCCAGGACAACCAGTTCTCGTGGGGTCCCATCCTCGAGGTGGCGGCCCTGTTCATCGGCATCTTCCTCACCATGGTTCCCGCACTGAAATACCTGCGGCAGATCGCCCCGTCCCTCCCTCTCGACCACATCACGTTCTTCGTCTTCACCGGTGGCCTGTCGGCGGTCCTCGACAACGCGCCGACCTACGTGACGTTCTTCGAGATGGCGGGCACGTTGCCGGGTGAGCCCCGCATCGCGGGCGTGCCCGAGGTGTTCCTCATCTCCATCAGCCTGGGCGCCGTCCTGTGTGGCGCGATCACCTACATCGGCAACGGCCCCAACTTCATGGTCAAGGCCGTCGCCGAGGACCGCGGCGTCACGATGCCCAGCTTCGGCGGCTACGTCGTGTGGTCCTTCCGCTACCTCGTGCCGATCATCGCCGCGATGGTGCTCGTCTTCATCGCCCAGAGCCTCTGGGCGACGGTCGTCGGCATCCTCCTCGCCGTGGCGATGATTCCGACGGCCGGTATCGGAATGCCGCGAACCCGCCCGTCGACCGCGCTCTCGAACGAGGCGGGGTCCCGCCTCACCTGACCTCCCCACCACCCAAGTTCCGCTGACACCGTGTGTTTCTCACACGGTGTGAGCGGGTGACGGCTAACACACGGTTTCGGCGGGGGTGTGTCGATGCCGTACCGTGGGGGGTCGGTCCTCTTCCTGTCTTGCCGTGGACCGAGCGGTCGTGACCGTCGTGCAGCACCGCCCGACCCGGGCCGAGTGCGCCGGGCGAGACACATCGACCAAGGATTTCTTTCGTGACCTCAGCTTTCGCGCGCCTCGGCGTGCCCACCGCCCTTGTCTCCGTGCTGGAGCGAGGCGGCATCACCACCCCCACCCCCATCCAGGCGGCGACGCTGCCGGACTCCCTCGCGGGCCGTGACGTGCTCGGCCGCGGCCGCACCGGCTCGGGCAAGACCTACGCGTTCTGCCTGCCGATCGTCACCCGCCTGCTCGCCTCCACCGCCAAGCGGCGCCCGCACCGCCCGCGGGCCCTCATCCTCGTGCCGACCCGTGAGCTCGCCCGCCAGGTCGACGCGAGCCTCGCGCCGCTGGCCGAGGCCGTGGGCCTGCGCACCCTCGTCGTCTTCGGCGGCGTCGGCCAGAACCCGCAGGTCAAGGGCCTGGAGCGCGGCGTCGACGTGCTCGTCGCCTGCCCCGGCCGCCTCGAAGACCTCATCGGGCAGGGCCACTGCTCCCTCGACGCCGTCGAGATCAGCGTCCTCGACGAG
Source organism: Mobilicoccus sp. (assembly GCA_030538585.1). Classification (GTDB taxonomy): domain Bacteria; phylum Actinomycetota; class Actinomycetes; order Actinomycetales; family Dermatophilaceae; genus Mobilicoccus. Next base: position 10,839 of record JAUNTP010000047.1, on the reverse strand, counting down.
GCCGACCACATGGCCGACCTCGGGTTCCTGCCGGGTGTCAAGCGCCTGCTCGCGGCGACCCCGAAACGGGGTCAACGGCTGCTGTTCTCGGCGACCCTCGACGCGGGTGTCGGCGTCATCGCCGACCGGTTCCTCACCGACCCCGTCACCCACCACGCCGACTCGGCGCAGTCGCCGGTGTCGACGATGGACCACCACGTCCTGCACATCGACGCCGGTGATCGGCTCGACGTCGTCGCCGGCCTCACCGGCGGGCAGGACCGGACCGTCGTATTCACCCGCACCAAGTACGGCGCGAAGAAGCTCGCCAAGCAGCTCAACGGCGCCGGTGTGCCCGCGGTCGAGTTGCACGGCAACCTGGGCCAGAACGCGCGCGTCCGCAACCTGGATGCGTTCCACTCCGGCGAGGTGACCACGCTCGTGGCGACCGACATCGCCGCCCGCGGCATCCACGTCGATGACGTCAGCCTCGTCGTGCATGCCGACCCGCCCGTCGAGCACAAGGCCTACCTGCACCGCTCGGGCCGCACCGCGCGTGCCGGTGCGTCGGGCACGGTCATCACGTTGATGACGGACGCGCAGGTCAAGGACGTGCGGCAGCTCACCAAGGCGGCCGGCATCGCTCCGACAACGACCAAGGTCGACCCGCGTCACCCATTGTTGGCCACGCTCGCCCCGACCGGTAGCGTCGCCACCGGCGAGGTGCGCGCCCCGATCCGCCCGCCGCAGCCGCAGCCCCAACAGCAGCGCCGTTCTCGCTCGGGTCAGGGGTCGTCGGCCGTTGGTTCCGACCAGCGGGAGCAGAGCTCGCGCCGCTCCCGTCGCGGCGGCAACGGCCGCCGCTCCGGCGCCCAGCAAGGGGCACGGAGCGGCACGCAGAACGGTCAGGGCGGCCAGAACGGTCGCGGAGGCCCGGGCGGTCAGGGCGGCAAGGGCGGCGGCCAGCGCCGCCGCCAGTCCTCCAACGGTGGCGCGGCCGCCTTCTCGGCGCGCACCGGCGCCGGGCGCCGCGGCTGAGGTAAGCCGGCGATAAACCACCACGTCGGAAACGGTCATGCCCCCCGGGGGTAACCCTGCAGTTGGTTGAGGAGGAGCGAAGCGACGTCAAACCACCTTGCCTGTCGTAGTCACGCGGGCATGGTCTCGAGACACTCGCCTCGCTCGCTCCTCGACCAACTGGGGGGTCATCTCCTGCCGTTGAGTGAGCAGCGAGGGTTGATCGGTTCCGACGTTTCTTGCGTTCATCGCCGTGCCCGGATGGCGGCCCGCAGACCTCGCCCGGCTGAGGTGTCCCGCATGCCGCGCCACAGTCGGGTGCTCGCCAGGCGCTTGACCGCCTGGGTCTGCAGCAGCACCGCCGTTAGCGTCGGGTCGGGTGACGACGTCGGCGCGGGTGGCGGGACCGGTGCCGCGGGGGCGGGTTCTGGTGCTGACGGAGCACTCGTGTCGGTGAGGAGCGCCTGATCCGACCGGGCTGGGCGGGGCTCGCCAGAGGCGTCGGCGCAGACGTCGTCGAACGCCGCCCGCCACACCGCGCTGCGCAGGATGCGCTCCTGCGCGGCGGTGCTGTCTCCCCGCGTCGAGGCCTGCCAGTAGTCCGCGACGACGCGGGCGTCGAAAGGATGCCCGCGGTGGGCGATCGTCGCCAAGGCCGCTTCGACCTCGTCGGTGTCGGTGCAATCGGCCAGGCGGATGACCCGCGGCGCGGGCGACTGCGCTCGCGGGGTCACGGGGGTTGCCGCGGCGACCTCGCCGGGATAGTACGGAACGCCGGTCCACTGCGGCACGAGCCGCTCGGTGATGAGCCGGTGGACGGTGTTGCCACGCCGCTGGTGGGGGCGCATCGCGAGCGCGGCGCGTTGAAAGCTCGGGGTGAGCAGCGGTGAGCACACCCCGAGGCGTTCGGCCGTGGAGCCCCATCGCCGCATGCGCTCGGTGACGTACAGGTGGTCGAGCACGGTCAGGCCCGGGATGCCCGCGTCCCGTAACCCGGCGAGCACGCGCGTCACATGCTCCACGACGGCCTCGCGGGCCTCGACGGTGGCGCCGGGGACGGGGCCGTGCCGCTGGACTACGCGGCGGGCGAGGCTGCGAACGTCGACGGCGGTGTCGAACTCCTCGGTGAAGGTGCGCACCGCCGTGTCGTCGGAGGCCGTGTAGTAGAAGCCGTGCGCGACCTCGCCACCGGCGCCGCCGACGACCACGGAGCCGGTGCGGTCGAGGGTGTCGGGGGCGGTGTAGTGCAGGTAGCTGCACGGGCGCAAGCCCTCGGCGTAGGCGTGCCAGGCGCGGGCCGAGTCCAGGGCCGCGAACGCCGGGCGGGGCGCGGCGGACCCTGTGGCCATGTGCGTGACCCGGTGCGGGACGTCGCCGGGCAGCCGCGCGACGAGGTCGAGAGCGGTGGTGAGGTCGCCGGGGACGGCGTCGTGGGAGTGCAGGTCGACGGGGGTGCCGCCGGCGAGGAACGCGGCCGCGACGAGGCGCGAATCCCGCCCGCCGCTGAGGTCCACGACCGGCGTGCCGGGGAACCAGTGCGCGATCGAGGCCGTGCGCTCCACCAGGTCGGCGGCGGCCTCCTCGACGAGGTCGTCGAGGTGGGCGTCCGGGTCGGCGGTGAGCAGGCTGACCATGGGGTCGATGTGGCTCACGGTGCGGGCGCCGCGGCGGCCGTCCCACGTGATGCGCGTGCCCGGCCCGACGACCCGCACCCCTGAGAAGGGCGAGGTGTCTCCCCAGAACTCGTCGGTGACCGCCGACTGGTCCCATCCGGTGTCGTCCGCTGTGACGGGGCGACCAGCGAAGAGGAGGGCGGCGATAGGGCGGTTGCTCCACACCCACCCCCAGGCTGTGCGGACCTCGAACAGGCGCCCCACGCCGAGGGCGTCGGTGAAGACGTCGAGGCGGTCGGTGCCTGCGTCGACGGCCGTCGTGACGAACGGCGGGGTGAGGTCGAGGATGCGCTCGGGGCGCCGGCACAGGGTGTCGACGAGGTCGAACGGTGCGTCCGCCGCGGTCGACGTCGATCCCGCGCCGATCGCGACGTACGGCGAGGCGACGGCGCGCGTGCCCCGCGTCGCCCACGTCGACCAGAGCGTGTCGGGCACGGGGGAGTCCCACAGCATGAGCCCACACGAGCGGGAGGTGAGGCGGCGTCGGGGCGGCGGAACCGCGTGGAGGGTCCGGTAGTGCCGCTCCACGCGAGACACGGTGTCCTCCGGGGGGACGCCGGCGTAGGCGACGATGGTCTGCACGGCGACATCCGATCTCTCACAGGGCAACTCTTCGACACTAGGGCGAGGTCGACCCGTGATCGGCGCCTCAGGGAGAGCTTTGACCTGCGCCGGGGGTGTTCTTGACCGGGGCAGGCCGCTCGCGCCCCGCGCGACGGAACTCCCCGGGAGTGCGGCCGGTGAGACGGCCGAAAGTGCGCGTGAACGCCGCCTGATCGGAGAAGCCGCAGTCGTGGGCGACCTGGGCCAACGCCGCGTCCGTCTCCGTGAGCATCGCGGTGGCCTTGTCGATGCGGGTGGTGAGGACCAGTTGGGCGGGCGTGCGGTGGAACACGCGCCGGACCCGCCGCTCCAGGGTGTCGACGCTGCAGCCGGCCACGTCGGCGAGCTCGGTGACCCGCACCGGCCGGTCGATGACGGAGGCGATGTGGTCGACGACGCCGCGCAGCGACGTCATCGCCGGGTCATCGACAGCGTCGGAGCCCATGTCCTGGCTGAGGGACAACAGGCCGAGCAGCTCGCCGTCGCGGCGCAGCGGCACTTTGTTGGTGAGGAACCAGCGCGGGCGCCCGCCGGGAGGGCTGATGAGCTCCAGCTCGTGGCGCAGCGGCTTGCCGGTGGAGAGCACGGTCGCGTCCTGCGTCTCGTACCGCTCGGCGAGGGCGGGGAGAAACAGCTCGCGGGCCGTGCGGCCGAGCACTTCGCGGGGGGAGCGGCGGCCCGCTCGATGCACGAACGTGGGGTTCACCGCCACGTAGCGCCCGTCGGCGTTCTTCGCGCAGAACATCGTGGTCGTGAGGTCGGCGAGGAGGTCGAGCACCGCATCGGACATCGCCTCCCGCAACGCGGGGGTCAACAGCACGGTCGGGTCGGCGCTCACCGCCCCCATCCTGCCCCACACACACAGCAGCCGGCCGCCCTCGTCGATCGATCTCGCGACGCTCGCTTCGCTCGCTCCTCGATCCAAGGAGGAGCGGAGCGTCTCGAGACCACTGCGCACGTCATCACGAGAGTCAACCGATGAGGTTGCGGGTTTTCGACAAGACGGGGCGGGGCGCTGCTTCAATACTGACCCCATGACCTCTGCCACCCTGCCCTCTGACAGCCGGGCCGTCGTCGACGCGCTCGCCCCCTTCGTCGAGGACGCCGTCGCGCTCGCCCACACGTGGGCCGAGGCGACCGAGCGCGAGCAGACCGCCGCTGAGCGGGCCACCACCGGCCAGCTCGCCGCCCTCGTGCGTGACCCGGCCGGCCTCGACCTCGCCGTCCGGTTCGTCGACCGCGTCGCCCGTCCGGAGGACGATCGCGCCGCCGCCCGCGAACTCAACCGCCTCACCACCGGGGACGCTGCCGCGTTCCTCGGCCGCACCGACCGCGCGATGCTCGGCCTCGGCGCCAAGGTCGCGGCCCTCGCCCCCTCGATCGTCGTGCCGCTGGCGCGTCGCCGCCTCAAGCAGATGGTCGGCCACCTCATCGTCGACGCGAAGGACCCGGCGCTCGGCAAGCACCTCGCCCAGGCTCGCGAGCAGGGGTTCCGTCTCAACGTCAACCTCCTCGGCGAGGTCGTGCTCGGTGAGGCCGAGGCCGCCTCCCGCACCCAGCGCACCACGGACCTGCTCGCCCGCGACGACGTCGACTACGTGTCGATCAAGGTGAGTTCGCTCGTCTCGCAGATCTCGACGTGGGACACCGAGGGCACCGTCGAGCGCTGCCTGGAGCGCCTGCGTCCGCTGTACCGCGTCGCGCTCGGCAAGAACCCGCAGTCGTTCGTCAACCTCGACATGGAGGAGTACCGCGACCTCGACCTCACGATGGAGCTGTTCATGCGGCTGCTGTCGGAGGAGGAGTTCACGGACCTTGAGGCCGGCATCGTGCTGCAGGCCTACCTGCCCGACGCCTACCCGGCCTTGGAGAAGCTCATCGCGTTCTCGCAGGAGCGGGTCGCGGCCGGTGGGGCGCCGATCAAGGTGCGCCTGGTCAAGGGCGCCAACCTGGCGATGGAGCACGTCGAGGCCACCGTGCACGGTTGGGAGCAGGCGCCCTACCGCTCCAAGGAGGAGGTGGACGCCAACTACCTGCGCTGCATCGAGCGCGCGCTGCGCGAGGACGTCGCCGGTCCCCAGGATGGTCGCCCGGCCGCGTTGCGTCTGGGTGTGGCGAGCCACAACCTCTTCGACATCGCCATCGCGCACCTGCTGGCGCAGCACCGCGGCACGTCGGAGTCCCTCGACATCGAGATGCTGCAGGGCATGGCCCCGGCGCAGTCCCGCGCGGTGCGCGACGCCGTCGGCACGGTGCTGCTCTACACGCCGGTCGTGGCGCCGGAGGACTTCGACGTCGCGGTGAGTTACCTGATCCGCCGCCTGGAGGAGAACGCCACCCCCGGCAACTTCCTCCACGCGATCTTCGACGACGGCTCGGACGACTCGGGTAGCTCCGACAGCTCAGCCGCGGAACCCTCGAACCCGATGGTCGAGCAGGAGCGCCGCTTCCGGGAGTCGGTGGAGGCGATCCCGACGACCGCGGTGGGCCCGCAGCGTCGCCCTGAGCGCGCCGAGATCGGTGACGCGTTCGACAACACCCCCGACTCCGACCCGGCGCTGCCCGACACCCGGGCCTGGGCGGCCGACGCGATCGCCGCGTCACCCGCAGAGCTGTGGTCGCCGATCCTGCGCGGCGCCGACGAGGTCGACGAGGTCATCCGCACCGCCCGCGACGCCCAGCGCGCGTGGGCCGACCGCCCCGCGAGCGAGCGGGCCGACATCCTGCGCCAGGCGGGACGACTCATGGAGGAGCTCCGTGGCGCGTTCCTCACGGTGATGGCCGCCGAGGGCGGTAAGACGGTCGAGCAGTCCGACCCCGAGGTGAGCGAGGCCATCGACTTCGCCCGCTACTACGCCGACTCCGCCGAAGCGCTGGTCAGCGGTGACGAGGCGGACGGCTCCCGGTTCTCCCCGAGCCCGGTCGTGCTCATCACCCCGCCGTGGAACTTCCCCGTCGCCATCCCCCTCGGTGGCGTCATGGCGGCACTCGCAGGCGGGTCTGCCGTCGTCATCAAGCCCGCGCACCCGACGCCGGGCTGCGTCGAGGTCGGCATCGAGGCCCTCCACGAGGCGGGCGTGCCGCGCGAGGTGCTGCACGTGGTGCGCACCGACGAGCGCTCGACGGGTCGCGCTCTCATCTCCCACCCGGACGTCGAGACCGTCGTGCTCACCGGCGCGAGCGAGACGGCGCACATGTTCGCCTCGTGGCGTCTGGACCACCCGGCGGGCCCGCGCGTCTACGGCGAGACCTCCGGCAAGAACGCGCTCATCATCACCCCGGCGGCCGACCCGGACCTCGCCGTCGGCGACCTCGTCACCTCGGCGTTCGGTCACGCGGGGCAGAAGTGCTCGGCGGCCTCCCTCGGCATCCTCGTGGGGTCGGTGGCGACCTCCGAGCGGTTCCGCCGCCAGCTCATCGACGCCGTCACGTCGCTGCGGGTCGGCTGGCCGGACGACATCTCCACCACGATGGGCCCGGTCATCCACCCGCCGGAGGGCAAGCTGCTGCGCGCGCTCACGACGCTGGAGCCCGGCGAGAGCTGGATCGTCGAGCCCAAGCAGCTCGACGACACCGGCCGCCTGTGGAGCCCCGGTGTCAAGGAAGGCGTCGCGCCCGGCTCGTTCTTCCACCTCACCGAGGTGTTCGGGCCGGTGCTCGGCCTCATGACGGCCGACTCTCTCGAGGAGGCGATCGAGCTGCAGAACGCGACGTCGTTCGGTCTCACCGGCGGTCTGCACTCCCTGGACGAGGAGGAGATCGACACGTGGCTGGAATCGGTGGAGGTGGGCAACGCCTACGTCAACCGGCACATCACCGGCGCGATCGTGCGGCGCCAGAGCTTCGGTGGCTGGAAGGAGTCGTCGGTCGGTCCGGGCGCCAAGGCCGGTGGACCCAACTACGTGGCGCAGCTCGGGCACTGGCACGAGGACGGTCTGCCGAGCGCGAGCGGTGAGCTCGAGCGGGCGGTGCGGCGCACGCTGCGCAGCTTCCTCGCTCTGCTGCCCGACCGGGACGAGCGCACGTGGCTGCGCGCCGCCGCCGCGAGCGATGCGGCCGCGTGGGAGAACGAGTTCTCCGTGGAGCGTGACGAGTCGGCGCTGGTCGTCGAGGCCAACGTGTTCCGCTACCGGACCCACCCGCAGACCTGGGTGCGCACCGAGCCGGGCACCCGCGTGGTGGAGCTGCTCCGGCTCGCGCTCGGGGCGGTCGTGACGGGTGCGCCGTTGCGCATCAGCCTCGACCACGACACGAGCGCCTACCTGTACTCCCTCGACGGCCGCGACGACGACGCGAGCGAGGCGCTGCGGCTCCTCGCCAGGTTCGTCGACCGCGCCGAGACCTCGTCGGAGTTCGTGCGCCGAGTCGAGTCCGAGCAGGTCGGTGGGCGCGTGCGGTTCCTCGGCGACCACCCCGAGACGCTGCGCGCGCTGCGCGAGGAGGAGGCGCAGGGTGCCATCACCCTGTTCGACGGTGAGGTGCTCGCCAACGGTCGTCGTGAGCTGCTGTTCTTCCTGCGGGAGCAGGCCATCAGCCGCACGATGCACCGCTTCGGCCACCTTGACTCGAAGGTCAGCACCCCCTCGGTGCGCCTCTGACACAGCCCTGGCCCTCCGTTGGTCGATTTCGAGACGCTTCGCTCCTCGATCCGGCGGAGGAGGAGCGAAGCGGCGGGCTCGAGACCATCGTCAGGTGATCGATCAGTCTCACCAGTGGTCTCGAGACACTCGCTGCGCTCGCTCCTCGACCAACGGGGTGGGGCGGGCGATGGTCTCGAGACACTCGCTGCGCTCGCTCCTCGACCAACGGGGTGGGGCGGGATGGCAGTGTGGGTTTCGCCTTGATCGCCCGAGTCGAAAGACGATGGGTCTATCGGGGATCCATCACACCCGAGGGGAATCGTCATGTATCGCATCCGCCGTACGCTCACTGCCGTCGTCACCGCCGGGCTGGTGAGCGTCACGCTCGCTCCGCCGGCTGAGGCTGCGGGTGTCGACCGCACCGGCGGTACCGACCGCATCGACACCGCCCTCAAGCTGTACGAGCAGCACCGGCAGGTGTATGTCTCCGACACCGTCGTCCTCACCCGTGCCGACGACTACGCCGACGCCCTCGCCGCCACGCCGCTCGCGGCGTTGCTCGACGCCCCGATTCTCACGACGCTGCCGAATCGGCTGGACCCGCGCGTGCTCGCCGCGTTGAACCGGCAGGGTGTCAAGGAGGTCGTCATCGTCGGCGGGGAGCGAGCCGTCAGCCCGGCGATCGGGCAGGCGCTCGCGGACGCCGGTTTCGAGGTGACGCAGTTCTCGGGTGATTCCCGGTTCACGACGGCGCTCGCGGTCGCGGAGGTCGTCATGGAGGCGCGGCAAGCGACGTCGGTGCCGGTGTACGTCGCGACGGGCACGAACTTCGCCGATGCGCTCGCGGCGGGTGCGGCGGCGTCCCAGGCTGGCGGGGTCGTCGCGTTGTCGATGGGTCCGCTGCTCGACCCAGAGACGGCGCGGTTCGTGTCCTCGTCGCAGGCGTCGTCGGTGACGGCGGTGGGTGGGCCGGCGGCGCGGGCGGTGACGACCGCGCGGGTGCGGGCGACGACGATCAGCGGCGATGACCGGTTCGACACGGCCGCGAAGCTGGCGGCGCACATCAACCCGAGTCCGACGCACGCGGTGCTCGCCTCGGGGGAGACCTTCGCCGACAGTCTCGCGGGTGGCCCGTTCGCTGCGCTGGTGGGTGCCCCGATGCTGCTCACCCCGTCCCGCACTCTCGCCCCGCAGACCGCTGCCTACCTGCGCACCCCCAAGCCTCGCATCATGGTGCTCGGCGGTGACAAGGCCGTCAGCCAGACCGTGTCGCGCGCCGTCGCGACCCTCGTCGGCCCCTGACCTGACCTCTTCTCCCATCAGCCACTGATGGCGTGACTCGTGGCGTGGATCTGGCCGTGATCACAGCTGATTCCACGCATTCGGTCGCGCCGGCGGCGCATCGGCTCAGGGGGTGAGGATGGTTGTTCGCACGGCGGTGACGCTGGGGCGGGCGGGGGTGGAGCCGAACCCGAAGCGCACGGGTGGAGTGACGGGGCGCAGGGGGCCGAGGTCGACGCCGTCCCAGGAGGCGACGAGGGAGGTGACGTCGTGGACGTCGTGGGCGCCGTAGTACTCGCGGCGGTCGTTGCCGGCGGTTCCGGCGGTGCGGAGACCGACGACGCGGGCCGGGTAGTCGGTGAGGCGGCAGAACGCCGGCGCCGTCGCGATCGGTGTCGGGATCGCGCTGAGCAACCATCCGAGAGCGGTGCGCCCACCGGTCGTGAAGCGGAGCGACAACGGCCCTGCCGCTACCGACCACAACGTCGACGGGCCTTGGGGAGAGCGGGTGATCTCGCAGGTCACGGGGGTTTCGGTGAGCTCGTCGAAGGTGTATGTGGCGGTGACGAACTCGGCGACCTCGGCGTTCGGCGCGAGCAGGAGCCGGTGTCCGTCGCTGCGTTCGACCATGACGTCGGTGAACTCCCCGAGCGGTGAGCGGGGCCAGTGGCCGACGACGATGCGTGTGCCCTCAGCGGTGCCCATCCCGGCGATCAGGCCGTCGAAGGCGTGTCTCATGCTTCCTCCTCGCGTCCGCCGACGTCGTCGGGGATGTCGGTCGAGAACAGGCCGACGAGGAACTCCGCGTCGGTGTGGGTGATGAGGCGTCCCCATCCGCGCGCGTTGAGCGCGGCGCTGGCCTCGTTGAAGGCGGCGACACCGGAGGTGTGGGCGTCGTCGGCGCGCGGCATCCAATGCACGAGAACGAGGTCGGCGTCGGACGCGGCCACGGCGTCGATGAGGTCGTAGGTGGCGGCTCGGTCGTCGTGGTCGAGGTAGTAGAGCACCTCGCTGAGAACGATGAGGTCGGGCGCGTCGAGAGCCGGGCGACTCGGCAGGGCGCTGGTCTGCACGTGGGCGCCGGTGTCGGCCAATCGGGCTCCCGCCAACGCGGTCGCGGCGGGGGAGGCGTCGGTCGCCACGACATGGTCGCAGCGCGTGGTGAGGGCGGCGGCAAGCTCCCCGGTACCGCACCCGGCGTCCCAGGCGAGGCGGTAGCGGCGGCGCCGCAAACACGCAAGAACGATGTCGATCTTGCGGCGCTCGTACCAACTCGTCGCCACCTGCCACGGGTCGGGATCACCGGCGTAGAGACGGTCGAAGTCCGGCACGGTCGTCACCGCCCCATCCTCCCACCAGCCTCGCTCCACTCGGTCGTTGGTTGAGGAGCGAGCGAAGCGAGCGTCTCGAAACCATGGTGAGGTGATTCCGCGAGGTCACCTTGGTCTCGAGACGCTTCGCTCCTCGACCAACGGAGGGGCGAGTCGCCCCTCCGCGGCGCCGGGAAGCGCCCGGGGTCAGGTGAACGCCGCCTCGACCTCGTCTCGGGACACCTCGGCGAGCGATCCGTGGCGCCAGACCGGGCTGTTGTCCCTGTCGACCAGGAGCGCGCGGACTCCCTCGGCGAGGTCGGGTTCGCCCGCAAAGGTGTGGGCGAGGGTGACGTCCTGCTCCACCACCGCCTCCAAGGAGCCGAGGCGGGCGGC
>JAUNTP010000046.1:16781-22076 GCA_030538585.1 Mobilicoccus sp. | reverse complement strand
GCGAACAGACCGGCGACGATCGAGGGGATACCCGTCATGACGTCGACGAAGAACGTGAGGCCGCGCGCCAGGCGCGACTTGCCGCCGTACTCGACGAGGTAAATCGCGGCGAGGATGCCGACGGGGATCGATACCGCGGAGGCGAGCGCCGTGATCATGAGCGTGCCGACGAGGGCGTGGTACGCGCCACCGCCGTCGCCGAGGACGCCGCGCATGGAATGGGTGAAGAACTGCCAGTCGAACCGCGCGAGGCCGTGGAGGATGACCTCATAGATCACTGAGACCAGTGGCATGAGGGCCAGGAGAAACATCGAGGTGACGATGCCCGTGACGAGGCGGTCCATCGCGTGACGGCCGCCCTCGACCGAGCGGGAGACGATGTAGATGGCAACGCAGTAGACCAGCGCCGTCAGCACGATGATGGCGACGGGGTTGAGGCCCCACCCGAAGAGGAAGGACAGCCCCACGGCGACAGCGAGCGCCCCGAGAGCGATGAGGCGGCGCACGTTTTGCGACAGCGTGCCGCGGGTGCCGATCGACGGCTCGGCCGAGGAGGTACCCCCGCTGGCCGACGCGGCGGTGGCGCCGCCGGAGGACGTCTGGTTGTTGGTGGTGTCGTCGGTCCTGGTCATGTCAGTTGGCTCCCGAGAACTCGGAGCGACGGGAGACGATCCATCGCGCCAGCATGTTGACGGCCAGGGTCAGCGCGAACAGCACCAGACCCGAGGCGATGAGGGTGTTGACGCCGAGGCCCGAGGACTCCGGGAACTGCAGGGCGATGTTTCCGGCGATCGTGCCGGGGTTGCCGGCGCTGATGAGGTTGAGCGTGATGCCGCCGGAGGTCGAGAGGATGAACGCGACCGCCATGGTCTCACCGAGCGCGCGACCGAGGCCGAGCATCGCCCCGGAGATGACACCGGACTTGCCGAAGGGGATGACGGCCATCTGGATCATTTCCCAGCGCGTCGCGCCGAGGGCCAGGGAGGCCTCTTCGTGCAGGCGCGGGGTCTGCAGGAAGACCTCGCGGTTCACGGCCGTCATGATCGGCAGGATCATCACGGCGAGCACGAGGGCGGTGACGAACATCGTGCGGCCGGTGACGGTGACCGTGCCGCTGAAGAAGGGCAGGAAGCCCAGGTTGTCGGAGAACCAGCGCATGACCGGGACGAGTGCCGGCGCGAGGACCGCGATGCCCCAGAGGCCGTAGACGAGGCTCGGCACGGCCGCGAGAAGGTCGATCATGTAGCCCAGGATCTGGGCGAGGCGGCGGGGCGCGTAGTGCGAGATGAACAGCGCGATGCCGATCGAGAGCGGCGTGGCGATGATGAGCGCCAGCACAGCCGCGTACACGGTGCCGAACAGCAGCGGCGCGATGTAGGCCACGAGGCCGTTGCCGCCGGGGATCGATTCGGCCGGTGCCACGAGCGCGGGCCACGCCTGCCAGATCAGGAAGGCGGCGACGCCGGCGAGGATGGCGAGGATGAAGATGCCCGACCCGATCGAGGCGGACGCGAAGATCCGGTCGCCGGGGCGCGTCACCGCCTTGGGTCGCTCGGCAGTCTGCGAGGTCACGGTGGTCTCCCTGTGAGCTGTGTTTAGGGTCGAGCCATGTCACCGCACTGCGGTCCGGCTTCCCGGGCGTCGGGAGGCCGGACCGCAGGGGGTGATGGACGCGAAGTCCGAAAGGTCAGCCGGCCGAGATCTGGTCGATGGCCGTCATCGCGTTGTCGCGCAGGGTGCTGGAGATGGGCGCGGAACCGGCAGCCTCGGCGGCGACGTTCTGGCCCTCCTCGCTCACCATGTAGGTCAGCCAGGCCTTCATGAGCTCGGCCTTGCCCTCGTCGGCGTAGGTGGAGCACGCCATGGTGTAGGCGACGAGGACGATCGGGTACTCGCCGTCCTGCGGGTCGCGGTTGAGGTCGATCGCGTAGGAGTACTCGGGACGGTCGCCCTCGGCCGGCTCGGAGGAGTCGACGACGGCGGCGGCGGCCTCGGGCGAGTACTCGACGTACTCGTCACCGGACTTGACCTTGACGCTGGGCAGCTCGCCGATCTGGCTGGCGTCGGCGTAGCCGATCGCACCGTCGCCGGCCTGGATGGCCTGGACGACACCGGAGGTGCCCTGGGCGGCCTCGCCACCGGAGATCGGGAAGTCACCGGCGGGCTCGTCGGTCCACACGTCGGGAGCGGCCTTGTGCAGGTACTCGGTGAAGTTCTCGGTGGTGCCCGACTTGTCGGAGCGGTGCACCGGCGTAATGGGCGTGTTGGGCAGCTCGACGCCCTCGTTCTCGGCGGCGATCTCGGGGGCGTTCCACGTGGTGATGGAGCCGTTGAAGACGCCAGCCAGCGTGGCGGCCGACATGTTGATCTCGTCGACGCCCTCGAGGTTGTAGGCCACCGCGATGGGGGAGATGTAGGCGGGCAGCTCGATGAGCTCGCCGCACTGCGACGGCACGTTGCCGAGCTCCTCCTCATCGAGGTAGGCGTCCGAGCCCGCGAAGTCGGTGGCGCCCGCGAGGAACTGCTCGCGGCCGGCGCCGGAGCCCTGCGGGTCGTAGTTGACCGTGGCGTCGGGGTTGGCGCCCTCGAACTGGGCCTTCCACGCGTCGATGGCGGCGGCCTGGGAGGAAGCGCCGACACCGGAGATGGAGCCGGAGACGTCAGCAGCAACGGCATCACCGTTCCCGGTCTCCCCGTCGCCGCCGGGGGCGGACGAGTCGGGCTCGTTGGCGGCACCGCAGGCCGAGAGGGTCAGGGCGAGGGCGAGAGCGGCCGGAACACTGGCCCGACCGAGGGTGGTGCGCTTCACGTCAGTGAGACCTTTCGAAGATGGCGTTCGCCGCCAGGCACAGCATGTCCCGACGCCGGTGGTCGTACAGAGCGACCGTAAGAGGCGGGTGGTGACGCGTCACCTCACCTTGGGTTAACACGGCATGAACGCAGGCAGGACACTTGGTCAGGGTTGGTGCAGGGGCTGCTCAGCGGTGCAATAGCGACCCCTGTCGCGCCGGGGACATCGACCCGGATTCGCCTGTCGCGCAACGCAAGTGACTACTCCCGTCCATACGGGCGCGTCTCGATTGTGACCTGGGCGACACCGCCAGGCCCGATCGCTGCTGGTCACACCAGCGCGTCGGCCCGCCAGGCGAGCGCGCAGGCCCGCAGGTCCTCGGCCATGGCCGCCACCTGCGCAGCTCCCCCTGCGAGGCCGGGCAGAGCGAGAGAGGTAACGGGGCGGACGTCGTCGCGGGAGGCGCGCCCGGCGGCCACGACTCGGCAGAACGCTGCGGCACGTTCCAGTGCTCCGTCGAGGTCGCCGTCGAAGACCCCGGTGAGGACCTCGTCGGCGAGGCGCCGCACCTCATCGGGCCCGGGCGGGGTGGCGACCCCGGCGATGGCGCCGGATACCTGCGCGTACGGCAGGCCGTCGGTGTAGTCGCGGCCGGCACCCTCGGCGTCGCGTCGCACCCACTCGCGCAGGACGTACAGCCGCCAGAGCGCGCCGGGCAGGCTTCGGGCGGGCCGGGCGGCCCACAGGTCCGCGACAGTCGTCAACCCCACCTCTTCGACGAGGGCGACGAGGCGCGCCGTCACTGCCGGGTCCTGCGAGGCGCGCCCGGTGCGGACGACGACGGCGGCGGTGTCGTGCGCGATCTGGGTGATGACCGCAGGGTCGAGCTCCTCCCGAGCGAAGGTGTCCATCCCCTGGGCGTCGATCGCCACAGGCCGCCGCGGCCGAGGGCGGCTCATTCCGAGGCCGGTCCGATGATGGCGACGCTGTCCGGGGCGAGGGTGATGCGCCCGTCGCGCAGGGAGGTCGTCGCGTCCAGGGCGAGCAGGACGACGCGGTGGCTCGAGGGAGCCCCGACCTCGAGCTCGACCGTCTCCGTCGAGAGGTTGACGACGACGCGGTGCTCGCCGCGGACGAGGATGAGGGCCCCGTCCACCGGTCCGGGCTCGACGCGGACGGCGGCGAGGTTGCCGTCGCGCAGGTCGGGGCGGGATCGGCGCAGCGCCAGCAGGGCCCGGTACCAGCCGAGCATGCGTTCGTGCTCGCCCGTGCCGACCTCGTCCCAGCGCAGTGTCGAGGCCTCCACGGTGGAGAGGGCCTGCGGGTCGGGCACCGACTCCTCGTCCCACCCGTGGGTGGCGAACTCCCGGCGACGCCCCTCCCGGATCGCCTGGGCGAGGTCGGGGTCGGTGTGGTCGGTGAAGTACTGCCACGGCGTGGAGGCGGCCCACTCCTCCCCCATGAACAGCATGGGCGTGTAGGGGCTCGTCAACAGCAGTGCGGCGCCGACGGCGAGGCGGCGGAACGACAGGATCTCGGCGAGGCGGTCGCCGCTGCGGCGGTTGCCGACCTGGTCGTGGGTCTGCAGGGAGGCGACGAACGCCGAACCATCGACGCGGGTGGCGTCGACGGGGCGGCCGTGGACCCGGCCGCGGAACGTCGAGTACGTGCCGGCGTGGAAGAACGGTGAGGTGAGCACGGCCTCCAGGGCGTGCGGGGCGGCGAAGTCGCCGTAGTAGCCCTGGTTCTCCCCAGTGAGGGCCACGTGGAGACCGTGGTGCACGTCATCGGCCCACTGCCCCGCCAGGCCGAGACCGCCGAGCTCCCGGGAGGTGACGGTCGCGGGGTCGTTGCGGTCGCTCTCGGCGATGAGGTGGATCTTGCGGCCGGTCTCCTCGGCGAGGTCGTCGACGACGATGGCGAACTCCTCGAGGATGTGCAGCGCCCGGTCGTCGTGCAGCTCGTGCACGGCGTCGAGGCGCAGCGCGTCGATGTGGTAGTCCCGCAGCCAGAGGAGCACGTTGTCGATGAGGTACGCGCGCACGTGGTCGCTGTCGACCCCGTCGAGGTTGACGGCCGCGCCCCAGGGGGTGTGGTGGTCCTCGGTGAAGTACGGCGCGTAGGAGAGCAGGTAGTTGCCGTCGGGGCCGAGGTGGTTGTAGACGACGTCGAGACACACGGCGAGTCCGCGGGCGTGGCAGGCGTCGACGAAGCGGGCAAGACCGTCGGGGCCGCCGTACGGCTCGTGCACCGAGAACGGCGCCACCCCGTCGTAACCCCACCCGTGCTCGCCGGGGAAGGACGCCACGGGCATGATCTCGACGATGTCGATACCCAGGTCGACGAGGTGGTCCAGCCGCTCGATGGCCGCGTCGAAGGTGCGTCCCGGGGTGAAGGTGCCGATGTGGAGCTCGTAGATCGTGGCGCCCTTCAGGTCGACACCGCTCCAGCCGGTGTCGGTCCAGGTGAACTCGCTGCTGTCGACGACGGCAGCCGTGCCGTGC
>JAUNTP010000046.1:8897-16771 GCA_030538585.1 Mobilicoccus sp. | reverse complement strand
TGTCGAGGCTGTACCCGTACCGCGACCCGACCTGCGCGGGCCGCCGGATCGTCCACCAGCCACCGGCCAGCGGCTCCATGGCGTGCCGCTCACCGTCGAGGTCGATGTCGACGCGATCGGTCGCGTGCGGCGCCCACACGGTGAACTCCCGCAGGTCCCCGCGGCGGGTCCCGGCGGCGGCGATCGAGGTGACGGTGCTCATGAGGGCCTTTCTCGGCAGGTGGGAAGGTCGCGTCGGTGTCGGGAGGCGTAGGACGGGTTCTCAGCGTCGCAGCAGCACCGCGACGGGGCGGTGGGCGAACAACTCGTCGCTCGCGAGGTCGCCGCCGGTGAAGCTGCGGCCGGTGAGCACGTCGGTCCACTCCCCCTCCTCGACGGCGATCGTCGAGCCTGCCCCGTCGCGGGCCAAGCGGGCAGGGGCGCGGGTGACGGCGACGAGCAGGGCGCTCGGGCGGCTCCACCCCAGGGCACCGGCGATGAGGTTGCCCGTGTACGCGCGCGTGAACGCCACCACGTGATCCCCGCCGTCGAGAGGGATGTAGGTGGAGTTCTCGCCGAACAGTTCGGGAATCTCTCGCCGCAACCGCAGCAGGGTGCTCGTGACGAGCAACTTCTCGGCATCGAGCGCATCGGGGGCGTCGAGAGAGTCGAGAGCATCGTCGTGGCCACTCGGCGACACTCCAGCCCGGTCGAGGCGGCGCAGCAGGTCGGCGCGGCGCTCGTAGTCGACGGGGCGGCGGTTGTCGGGGTCGACGAGGGAGAGGTCGACGACCTCGCACCCCTGGTAGGTGTCGGGCACGCCCGGCAGGGTGAGGGCGAGGGTCTTCTGCGCGAGCACAGTCGCTCGGATCGCCTCGGCGTGCCGTTCCACCGCGGCCTCGACCGCCTCCTGCAACGGCCCGGAGGTGCGCAGCTCGTCGGCGAAGGCGACGACGCGGCGCTCGTAGTCCTCGTCGCCATCGACCCACGCCGTGTGGTCTTTCGCCTCGCGCAGCGCCTTGAGCAGGTAGCCCTCCATGCGCTCGTGCGAGATCTCGCCGACGCCGAGGATGGTCTGCCACACGAGGTGCGCGGTCTGCGTGTCGACGTCATGCTCTCTCGCCTGCTCGCGGCTGATGCGGGAGCACTCCGCCCAGGCCTGCGGGTCACCGGCAACGGCGAGGATGCGGGCACGCACGTCCTCGCTGCGCTTGGTGTCGTGGGTCGACAGGGCGATCATGCCGAGGGGCCAGTCCGCCTGCTGGCGGGCCGCCCAGGCGTGCAGGTCCGCGGGTGATCCGGAGTCGAGCAGCTCGGGATCGCCGCCCACCTCGTTGAGGGCGGTGAGACGGTGCCAGCGGTAGAACGTCGTGTCCTCGATGCCCTTGGCCATGACCGGGCCCCACGTCTGCTGCAGACGCGTGGAGAAGTCGACGGCCGCGGGGTGGTCGTCGTCCTCGACGACGGTGAGCTCTGAGAGCGCCCGCAGCTCGTCGGTGAGGTCGGGGCGGGCCACCAGGGCGCGAGCGAACGCCTCGGTGAGTCGCTCGCGTGCGACCGGGCTGAGCCGCTGGTCCGGGCGCACGTAGGCGCGGTACACCTCGCCGGCGACGAGCAGTTCGACAACCGCCTCGCGCAGCCGCTCGGGGTCACGCTCGGGCAGGACCTCGCGGGCGCGGCGGGTGAGGCGCTCGACCTCCGGGCCGAGGGAGAGGTCGACGACGTGCCGCTTGGCCTCATTGACGGCCTCGTGCAGCGTGTGCTCACCGCCCGCCTCGTCCCAGGCGCTGCTCACCGCGAGCGCGACGTCGGGGTCGCTGTCGACCAGGGCCGCGGTGATGGCGCGCATCCCGTCGTACCCGGTGGTGCCGGCCGACTTCCACGACGTGGGCAGGTCCTCGGTGCCTTCGAGGATCTTCTCGACCCACACCGGCGTGCCGCGCCGAGTCGCCTTGGCGAGCTGGTCGAGGTACCCGGCCGGGTCGGCGAGGCCGTCAGGGTGGTCGATGCGGAAGCCGTCGATGAGGCCCTGCCGGTGCAACTCCAGCAGCAGCGCGTGCGTGGCCCCGAACACCTCCGGCAGTTCGACCCGCACCCCGATGAGGGAGTCGACCTCGAAGAAGCGGCGGTAGTTGAGGACGCTCTCCTTGTCGCGCCACGAGGCGAGCCGGTAGTGCTGCCGGTCGAGGATGTCGCGCACGTTCGCGCCGCCCTCGGTGCCGAGCGCGATCGGCAGGATGTGCTCGTAATAGCGCACGACCTTCTGGGTGACGCCGCCCACCTCGGCGTCCTCGACGGTGATCTCACCGTTCTCGAGGACCTCGTCGAGGTCGGCGCCGAGGATCGGCAGCCCGATCCGACCGCCGCCCGCCTTCCAGTCGATGTCGAACCAGTCCGCGGTCGAGGCGTCACGCCCGTCGCGCAGCAACTCCCACAGCGGGGCCGCGTCGGATTCGGGCGCCACGAACGCCATGTGGTTGGGCACGACGTCGACGATGATGCCGAGGCCGAATTCCTTGGCCGCTTCGGCGAGTCGCTCGAAGGCCGACCGGCCGCCCAGCTCGGCGGAGATCGCGGTGTGGTCGACCACGTCGTAGCCGTGCATCGAGCCGCGGGCCGCCTGCAGGATCGGCGAGAGGTACAGGTGCGAGACGCCCAGGGAGGCGAGGTAGGGCACGATCGCCCTCGCATCGTCGAAGCCGAAACCTTCGTGCAGTTGCAGACGGTAGGTACCGGTGACGTTCATGGCGCGGCTGGCTCCCTGTCAGAGATGGATGGCCCCGTGGCGCGGGCGCGAACCAACCGTACTGTCTGTCGCGCGGGCCCGCGTCCCGGCGTCCACGCCATCTGTCGTGGCACGCATCAGTGGTGGCGCCGACGTCGTGGACGGCTCAGGCGACGGCGAAGAGCCCGCGGCTCATCCGGTCGCGCAGGCGACCGACGGTGCGTGACCACTCGACAGCGACCGGGTCGCCCTGTCCGAGGCCGGGTCGACCGACACTGCTCGTGTAGCCGCGCGCGCGAAGGACGGTGGCGGTGCCGTCGTCGTCCTCGTCGAGTTCGCACAGCACCTCGACGGCGTCCTTGGCCGACGCCCAGTCCTCGACGTGATCCAGCAGCAGGTGCGCCGCGCGAGCGCCGACGTCGACCTGGGGTGAGGGCACGACGAGCAGGATGCGGAGGATGACGACGAGGGAGTCGTCGTGGCCGTCGGTGTAGGCGGAGACGAAGCCGCGAGGGCGACGCTCGCGGTCGCGCACGAAGAGGGCCAACCGACCGGGGCCGAGCATGTCGGCGAGGCGTCCGCGCCAGGCGTCGGCAGGCCGGTCGGCGTCGGCGACCACTTGCGCGAGGTGGTCGTGACGGTGCGGGTCGTCGGCGCGAACGTAGAGGTCGCGCAGCGTGGGCCACTCGCGGGGCCCGGGGACCTCGACGTCCCAATCGGTCGTGAACACACCGGTAACCTACGGCCAATCGTCTTCAATCACAGGACAGAAGTGTGATTGAAGGTTCACCTACCTGGGAAACTCCGTGCAGGTCAGTCCCGCGGGCGTCCCGTCAGTCGGCACGGCCGACGTCGACGACGCGCATGACCAGGTCACCGCTCTCGTCGCTGGCCGCGAGGTCGACCTCGGCGAAGATGCGCCAGTCGTGGTCACCGGCGGGGTCCTCGATGATGTGCTGCACGAGCCACCACCCGGCTTCGCTCGTGTCGATGAGCACCATCGCCGGTCCTCGGGCGTCAGGGCCCAGGCCGATGGGGTCGTCGTGCTCGCTGTACTCGTCGAAGAACTCCTCGAGCGCGTCGGCCCAGTCCTCCTCCGACATGCCGGGTGCCCCTCGGGAGGTGGGGGCGTCGAGCTCGCCGAGGCGGGCGACGTCGTGGCGCGCGGCGAGTTCGATGCGCTGCCACAGGGCGTTGCGGACGATCACGCGCAGCGCGCGCGGGTTGGCGCTCAAGGGGCGGGCTGTCGCTGCCGCGGCGCGCACCTCCTCGACGTTCAGCTCGGCCCGGTCGGGGTCGGTGAGTACCTCCCACTCATCCAGGAGGGAGGAGTCGGTCTGGCGCACCACCTCGCCGAGCCATTCGATGAGGTCTTCGAGGCTCTCGGTCTTGGCCGAGTCGGGCACGGTGTGCCGCAGTGCTTTGTACGCGTCGGAGAGGTAGCGCAGCACGATGCCCTCGGCGCGGGCGAGGCCGTAGTGGGCGACGAACTCGCCGAACGTCATCGCCCGCTCGTAGAGGTCGCGCACGACCGACTTGGGTGAGAGGGCGTCCTCCTCCAGCCACGGGTGGGTCTGCCGGTAGGTCTCGAACGCGGCGCCGAGCAGCTCGGCGAGCGGCTGCGGCCAGGTGACGTCTTCGAGGAGCTCCATCCGCTCCTCGTACTCGATGCCGTCGGCTTTCATCTCGGCGACGGCCTCACCGCGGGCGGCGAACTGCTGGGCCATGAGCACCGGGCGCGGGTCGTCGAGGGTGGCTTCGATGATGCTGACGACGTCGAGGGCGTAGAGCGGGTCCTCAGGGTCGAGCAGGTCGAGGGCCGCGAGCGCGAACGGCGACAGCGGCTGGTTGAGGGCGAACCCGTGCTGCAGATCGGCGACGAGCGCGAGGGTGCGTCCGGTCTCGTCGGGCTCGTCGAGCTTTTCGACGACGCCGCCCTCGAGCAGGGTGCGGAGGATCTCGATGGCCTGCCGCTGCATCCGCGCCTGTTGGCGGGGGGTGTCGTGGTTGTCGGTGAGGAGTTTGCGGACCGCCGTGACCGCGTCCCCGTCGCGCTGAATCATGTTGAGCACCGTGGCGTGACTGACCCGCATCCGGCTGATCATCGCTTCAGGTTCGGCGACGCGGATCTTCTCGAAGGTGTCTTCGCTCCAGTTGACGAACCCCTCGGGCGGCTTCTTGCGCTGCACCTTGCGACGCTTCTTCTCGTCGTCGCCGGCTTTGAGGAGGTTCTTGTGGTTCTCGATGACGTGGTCGGGGGCCTGGACGACGACCGACCCGCTCGTGTCGAACCCGGCGCGGCCCGCGCGGCCGGCGATCTGGTGAAACTCGCGTGATTTGAGCACGCGCTGGCGGGAGCCGTCGAACTTGGTCAGGCCGGTGAGGACGACGGTGCGGATGGGCACGTTGATGCCCACCCCGAGAGTGTCGGTGCCGCACACGACCTTGAGCAGGCCCTTCTGGGCGAGGGTCTCGACGAGGCGGCGGTACTTGGGCAGCATCCCGGCGTGGTGGACGCCGATGCCGTGTTTGACGAGGCGCGAGAGGGTCTGGCCGAAGCCCTTGGCGAACCGGAACCCGCGGAGTTCCTCCAGAATGCGGGCCTTCTCGTCCTTGGTGGTGACGTTCATGCTCATGAGGGCCTGCGCGCGTTCGAGGGCGGCCTGCTGGGTGAAGTGGACGACGTACACCGGCGCTTGGCGGGTGGTGAGGAGTTCTTCGAGGGTCTCGTGCAGGGGGGTCATCGCGTAGGAGAACGACAGCGGCACGGGGCGTTCGGCGTCGGCGACGACGGCGGTGTCGCGGCCGGTGCGGCGGGTGAGGTCTTTTTCGAACAGGGTGACGTCGCCGAGGGTGGCGCTCATGAGGAGGAACTGCGCCTGCGGGAGTTCGAGGATGGGCACCTGCCACGCCCAGCCGCGGTCGGGTTCGGAGTAGAAGTGGAACTCGTCCATGACCACTTGCCCGATAGCCGCGGCCGCCCCTTCGCGTAGCGCGATGTTGGCGAGCACTTCGGCGGTGCAGCAGATGATGGGCGCTTTCGCGTTGACGGCGGCGTCACCGGTGAGCATCCCGACGTTGCGCGCGCCGAACGTGACGCAGAGGTCGAAGAACTTCTCGCTGACGAGCGCCTTGATGGGGGCCGTGTAGTACGTGCGTCGCCCGGTGCGCTCGAACTCGGCGAGGGAGAAGAAGTGCGCGCCCGCCGCGACCAGCGACTTTCCCGACCCGGTGGGGGTGGCGAGGATGACGTTGGCGCCGGTGACGAGTTCGAGGAGCGCCTCCTCCTGGTGCGGGTACGGCGCAATCCCGCGTCCGCTCACCCACTCGAAGAACGCGGCGTACAGGTCGTCGGGGTCGTACCCGTCAGGCCCGGGGGTGAGGGCGTCGAGGGCGTCGGCGAGGGAGGCGGAGGGTGAGGTCATGGCACCCCCATCGTCCCACCTCCCACCACACCTGCCGAAACCCTCGGCGGGACACCGCACACCGCACACCGTTGGTCGAGGAGGAGCGCAGCGACGTCTCGAGACCATCCCCGCCCGTTGGTCGAGGAGGAGCGAAGCGACGTCTCGAGACCATCGAGGACCAGCGCCCTCACGTGCCCCCACCCCGTTGGTCGAGGAGGAGCGAAGCGACGTCTCGAGACCACCTCACGTGAACGGGATGCCCCTACTCCGCGGGCAGGTGCCGGCGAGAACCTCGATGGTCTCGAGACGCTTCGCTCCTCGACCAACGGCGGTGGGGTGCGGCTTGTGGGGTGTTCGGCGTCAGGACTCTCAGCGGGGGAAGACGACCGTGGTGCTGCCACGCAACATCACGCGGTCCTCCAAGTGTGCCAATACCGCCTCCGCGAGGACGCGGCGCTCGATGTCGCGGCCCTTCGCCACGAGGTCGTCGGGGGTGTCGCGGTGGCTCACCGGCTCGACGTCCTGGGCGATGATCGGGCCCTCATCCAGATCCGCCGTGACGTAGTGAGCCGTCGCGCCGATCAACTTCACCCCCCGCTCGTAGGCCTGGTGATACGGCTTCGCGCCCTTGAATCCGGGCAGGAACGAGTGATGGATGTTGATGCACCGGCCACCGAGCGCCGTGGCCAGGTCGTCCGACAGGATCTGCATGTACCGAGCCAAGACGACGAGGTCGACCTGCTCACGCTCGACCAGATCGAGGATCGCGCGCTCCTGCTCAGGCTTCGTCTCCGGGGTCACCGGCAGGTGGTGAAACGGCACGTCACCGAGGCCGGTGAACGACTCGGCCGGGTGGTTGGAGACCACGCCCACGAGGTCCATCGGCAGCTCACCGATCCTGTGCCGGTACAACAAGTCGACGAGGCAGTGATCCGAGCGGCTCGCGAGCACCAGCACCCGCCGCGGCCGAGCCGCCGACCGCACCGACCACTGCGCCTCCAAACTGCGCAGCACCGGCCCGACGCCCGTCGCGTACCCGTCCTCCCCCAGGTCGGCGCGCACCGGCACGAACGCGATCCGTGCAAAGAACCGCCCTGAGAGCCGGTCATCGAACTGTTGCCCGTCAGTGATGTCGCACCCCAACTGGGTCAGCGTCGTCGTCACTGACGCGACGATGCCCGGCTTGTTCTCGCACGAGAACTGCAGCACGTACGGACTGGACTGCTCGGGTGACTCGGCGCGCACAGGCTGACCCCTTCTCAGACGAGGAACCGGTAGAACGGGCTGTCGGCCTCGATGCGTTCGATCGTCATGGGGCTGTCTTTCATGCGCTGCAACAGCCCGGCCAGGTCTTCCCGCCGCGCCAGCTCGATACCCACCAGCGCCGGTCCGGATTCGCGGTTGCTGCGCTTGGTGTACTCGAACAGGGCGATGTCGTCGTCCGGGCCGAGCACCTCCTCGACGAAGCGACGCAGCGCGCCGGGCTCCTGCGGAAAGTTGACGAGGAAGTAGTGCTTGCGGCCGAGGTCGACCAGGGAGCGTTCGACGATCTCGGCGTAACGGGACACGTCGTTGTTGCCGCCGGAGAGGATGACGACGACGTCGGTGTCGGGCTCGACCTCGACCGAGGCCTGCAGCGCGGCAGAGGCGAGGGCGCCCGCGGGCTCGGCGATGATGCCGTCGACCTGGTACAGGTCGAGCATCTCGGTGCAGATGCGGCCCTCGTCGACGGTGACGAGGTCGACATCGAGGCCCGAGACGGC
>JAUNTP010000046.1:0-8882 GCA_030538585.1 Mobilicoccus sp. | reverse complement strand
ATCACCGGCGCGGCGCACGGCGGCACCGTCGACGAAGGTGTCGATGGAGTCCAGCGTGACCGGACCGCCCTGCTCGATCGCGGCGGCCAGGCCCGCCGCACCGGTGGGTTCGGCGCCGACGATGCGGGTGCCGCGGTGCCGCGCCTGCAGCCACGTCCCGCAGCCGGCCAGCATGCCGGCCCCGCCGACGGGAACGACCACCAGATCGGGTGCCTTGCCGAGCTGTTCGACGATCTCGATCGCGGTCGTCCCCTGCCCGGCCATCGTGTCGGGGTGGTCGAACGCCGGGACGGCGACGGCACCGGTCAGGGCCGCGTCTTCACGGGCGGCAGCCGCGGCGTCGTCGTAGGTTTCGCCGACGACGAGGATCTCCACTCGGCCCGCGCCGAGCGCCATGATGCGGTCGCGCTTCTGGCGAGGCGTCGTACCCGGCACGTACACGCGCCCGTTGAGCCCGAGCTGGGCGCACGCGAAGGCGAACCCTTGAGCGTGGTTGCCGGCGCTCGCGCAGACGACGCCCTTCTCGAGCTGCTCGACGGGAAGCTGCGCGATGAGGTTGTAGGCGCCCCGCACCTTGTAGGACCGCACGGGCTGCAGGTCTTCGCGCTTGACCCACACGCGCGCGCCCGTCGCCGCCGAGAGGCGGGGGCTCGGGTGCAGCGGGGTCTCACGAATCACCGAACGCAGCCTGACGAAGGCAGCTTCGACGTCGAGTGCGGTGATGGGTGTTTCGCTCACCCCTCTATCCTGCACTGTCGTCCCGAGGGCTGGACGGAGGGTCCGTATCGCGGCAGGTCCGCGGGCGTGCGGTGAGGCAAGTAACCACCATGTCGGAGAATGCGACTGCCCCGAAACAGTCACACCCCTGTGACCTGCAGTGATGCAGGACGCCCTTCGAGCCGAGGGTGGGATCCTCCGACATGGTGGTGACTTGCCGCCGACAACCCCCGCCGACGCGAGGTGGGTCGGTGAGGCATACTGCCCAAGGACTTCGGTCCCCGGGCCTCTAGCTCAGTTGGTAGAGCATCGGACTTTTAATCCGCTGGTCGTCGGTTCGAGCCCGACGGGGCCCACCGACATCACCTCAGGGTGTCTCACACTTCTGGAGACCGCGCCGCACCAGACGTGCGTGCCCCTTCGGAGTTGAGGTCCGACGCTCCGCCAAACCCGCATCGAGCACGTCAGGGCGTTGCCCACCGCGCCGATGCGCCAGAAGGTCGTGGCATCGCGCAGCTCTAGCCGTCGCAGGGCCGCCCCGTGAACGGGCGGCCCTGCGATGGCGGTCTTGGGTGTCGAGAAGACGTCAGCCGAGCCACTCGGCCACGAGGCGGGCGTGGCGGGTGTCGGCTTCGCGGATGGCGTCGGCGATGGCGACACGGTCGGCGGCCGGGTCGGACGCGGTCTGCGGGCAGGCGACGAACGCGTTGTCGACGAAGTCGAGGTGCTCGGGCAGGCACTCGGCGACCTGCGTGGGGTAGGTACGGATGATGTCGTAGGAGCCGACGCGCTCGCTGTCGAAGCCGAGGGTCTTCTCCACGTGGTCGAAGGTGTTGGTGTCGCGGCGGCCGTCGGTGGCCTGTTCCCAGGTGGCGACGACGGCGGTACGAGTCGGGTTGGTGGTGTCGGTCATGGGGGGTTGTTCTCCTCGCAGATGGCGGCGAAGCGACGACCTCATTGGCGCTGCACTACCTGACGGGCACCGTGCACATCGCACGTGTCCGTGCACCAGTGTGGGCGAGCCCGACCCTCGAGTCGAGCACCGTCACATGCACATCGCGTGTCCACACGGTGTCCGTCGGTCGGTTTCATCGGCGCGAACGGTGTCCGTGTGAGGACCTTGGTCCATCTTGCGCAAGGAGTCAGTCGTCGAGTTCGTCCTCCGGCTCGCCGCCGGGGCCCGTGTGGGCGCGATCGGCGAGTTCCGCACCGCCGAGGGGACGGTCGAGCCAGTCGACGAGGGTCCAGCCCTCCTCCGGGGAGCCTTCGAGGATGAGCATGGCGGTGTTCGGCACCCACCGGTCCGCTGCCTGCTCGAGATCGAGGCCGTGGCACCGCACCGCCGCCCACACGCGAATCACCGCGCCGTGGGACACGAACAGCGCCGTCCCGTCGCCGACCTCCGTGGCTGCCTCGGCGACGACCTCGTCGAAGCGCTCGACGACCTCCGTGCCGGTCTCGCCGCCGCCGACGCGCACCTCCATGTCGTCACCCCAGGCGAAGACGCCCTCGATGTAGGCCTCGATCGCGTCATGGTCGTTGCGCATCTCGTACTCGCCGGCCGAGATCTCGCGGATGCCGGGCCGTAGCCACGGCTCCATCCCCCGCGCGGCCGCGAGCGGTGCGGCGGTCTGCTGGGTGCGGACGAGGTTGGAGACGACGATGAGGTCGAGCGGTTCGGTGAGGGCGTCGGGGATGGCTGCGGCCTGCGCACGTCCGAGCGGCGACAGGTCGGCACCGGGCTCCGCGGTGTCGAGGTGGTGACCGATGTTGGAGGTCGTTTGGCCGTGACGCACGAGGAGCAGACGCATACCCCCATCATCGCGCACGCCCGGCAGGTGCGTTCTAGCCCCCGTGTGGCAGCGAGCTGAACTTCTCCAGCGCGCGCACCGACCCGGAGATGATGAGCTCGTCGCCCTCACGGGGTGTCGTGTCGTAGTCGGCGTAGGTGAACCCTTCGCCGATGCGTTTGATGCCGACGACGGTGATCTTGTGGCGGGTGCGCACGTCGGAGCGCCCGAGCGGGATACCCCACGAGACCGCAGGAGCGAGGATGCGCGCCAGACCGTAGCCGCCCTCGAACTCCATGAAGTCCTCCATGGTGCCGACGATCTGGTGGGCGACACGGCGACCCATGGCGCGTTCGGGGTAGACGACGTGATGGGCGCCGACGGCGTCGAGGATCTTGCCGTGCTTGCTCGTGATGGCCTTGGCCCAGATTTCCGGCACCCTGGCTTCGGACAGGGCGAGCACGGTGAGCACGCTCGCCTCGATGTCGGAGCCGATGGCCACGACAGCTCGGTCGAAGGAGGACACGCCCAACTGGTGGAGGGCCTCTTCATCCGTCGTGTCGGCCTGGACGACGTGGGTGAGTTCGGAGGACCAGCGCTGCACGAGCTGGGGGTCGTTGTCGATGGCGAGCACCTCCTTCTCCATCTGGATCAGCGAGGTGGCGACGGCAGACCCGAAGCGGCCGAGCCCGATGACGAGCACCGACTCCGCCACGGATCGGCTCTTCTTCCTGTCCAGCACGGCAACTCCTCAGGTACGGGTCGGTCCACGCCATGATGACGCGTCGCTCATCCGACGATGGGCCTTTCTTCGGGCAGCTGGTAGTGACGCACCGAGCTGCGCAGAGCGATGGCGGAGGCCGCGGTGAAGGTGCCGACGCGGCCGAGGAACATGAGCACCATGAGCGTGACCTGACCTTCGACCGGCAGGCCGGGGGTGATGCCCATCGACAACCCGACCGTGCCGAACGCGGAGGTGACGTCGAAGACGACCTGGTCGAGCGGCAGGTCGGTCACCATGGCGAGCACCATCGTGCCGCCGACGACGCAGGCGACGGCGAGCAGCGCGACGGTGACGGCCTGGCGAAGTGTCTCTTCGCCGATGCGGCGGTGGGCGACGGTGACGTCCTTCTCGCCGCGTGCCACG
This sequence comes from Mobilicoccus sp., assembly GCA_030538585.1. Classification (GTDB taxonomy): domain Bacteria; phylum Actinomycetota; class Actinomycetes; order Actinomycetales; family Dermatophilaceae; genus Mobilicoccus. The sequence goes on along the minus strand of JAUNTP010000046.1, from coordinate 5,228 downwards.
GCGAGGATGAGGAAGGCGAGCAGAAAGAACGTCGACACCTTGATGCCGCCGGACGTGCCGGCGCTGCCGCCGCCGATGAACATCATGACCAGGGTGGTGATCATCGTCTCGTCGGTGATCATGCCGTAGTCGACGCTCGCGAAACCGCCCGAGCGCGGCATGACGCCACCGGCGACCGCGGCGGTGATCTTCTGCCCGACGGTGAGGTCGCCGAGGGTGTCGGGGTTGGTCCATTCGAACGCGAGGAACGCGACGAAGGTGATGACGAACAGGGCGATGAACCCGTAGAACGTCAGGCGGGTGTGCACCGACCAGTCGCGGGGGCGACGCCACGACCGCATCAGCTCCCAGAACACGGGGTAGCCGAGGCTGCCCGCGAACACGGTGGCGCACATGACCCAGATGAGCAGCGGGTCGCCGAGGAAGTCGCGGATGCTGCCCGCGTGCAGGCTGAACCCGGCGTTGGTGAACGTCATGCAGGCGTACCAGATGCCGTGCCAGATGGCCTGCAGCCAGTCTTCGCCATGGCCGAACCGGAAGCGGGCGGTGAGGACCACGGCGGCGGCGGCCTCGGCAGCGAACATGCTCACGGCGATGCGTCGCACGATGCTGCGGGCCTGCCCGAGGCTCTGCGCCTTCGTCTCGGCCTGTACGACCAGGGTGCGGGACAGTTCGATGTGCCCTTTGACCAGCAGGGCGAGCAGCGTGGCGATCGACATGATCCCGAAGCCGCCGACTTGCGTGAGCAGAAGGATGACCCCTTGCCCGAACGGCGTCCAGTACGTGTGGGTGTCGACGACGGTGAGGCCCGTGATGCACGCGGCGGACACGGCGGTGAACGCGGCCGTCATGAACGGCACCTGCTCGGTGGAGGTCCACGGCAGCAGAAGCAGCCCGGTCCCGATGAGGATGACGAGCAGAAAGGTGAGGGGAAGCAGGCGTACCGGGCGCCGCAGCACCCCGTGCACCATGCGACTGGACATTCTGCCCCCTGAACGCGATCGCCCGGTCGGCGGTCCCAACGGGGATTGTGACACCACCGCGCACCCGTCTGGAACATCAGGGGAGCGCCCGAGTCCCGGTCAGCGGGGCGTCAGCAGTTCACGACGTTGACGGCCAGGCCACCGCGGGCGGTCTCCTTGTACTTGTCCTTCATGTCGGCGCCGGTGTCGCGCATCGTTTTGATCACCTTGTCGAGGGAGACCAGGTGGGTGCCGTCGCCGTGCAACGCGGTCCGCGCCGCGGTCACGGCCTTGACCGAGGCCACCGCGTTGCGTTCGATGCACGGCACCTGCACCAGGCCACCCACTGGGTCGCACGTCAGGCCCAGGTTGTGCTCCATCGCGATCTCGGCGGCGTTCTCGACCTGCATCGCCGTACCGCCCATGACCGCCGCCAACGCGCCCGCCGCCATCGAGCACGCCGACCCGACCTCGCCCTGACACCCGACCTCCGCGCCGGAGATCGACGCGTTCTCCTTGTACAAGATGCCCAGCGCGCCTGCAACCAGCAGGAAGTCGACGACGCCCTGCTCGTTCGCGCCCGGCACGAACGTCACGTAGTAGTGCAACACCGACGGCACGATGCCCGCCGCGCCGTTGGTGGGCGCCGTGACGACCCGGCCGCCTGCCGCGTTCTCCTCGTTGACGGCGAGCGCCCACAGCGTCAGCCAGTCGATGCCGCGGATCGGATCCGTCGAGTCCTTCTGCGCCTCCAACGACCTCAGGAGCTCCGGGGCGCGGCGACGCACCCCCAACCCGCCGGGCAGGATCCCCTCGGTCGCGAGCCCGTGAGCCACACACTCCTGCATCACCGACCAGATCTCCAACAGCCCTGAGCGCACCTGCTCGGGGGTGCTGCGCGACACCTCGTTCTCCCACACCATCTCTTGGACCGATAGGCCGGTGCGGGCGTGCTCGGCGAGCATCTGCTCGCCGTTGAGGAACGGGTGCGGCACCGGGGTGCGGTCGACGATGGCCGGGTCGGACCCGATGCGGCGTCCGTCGATGACGAACCCGCCACCGATCGAGAAGTAGGTCCGCTCGGTGAGCTTCTCGCCGCCTGAGTCGAACGCGGCGAAGACGAGCCCGTTCGGGTGCGCTTCGAGGGTGGTGAGGGGGCGCAGCACGAGGTCGGTGTCGTAATCGAACGCGATCTCGGTGGCGCCGTAGAGCGGGAGACGTCCGGTGGCGCGCACATCCATGACGCGGGCGGCGACGTCGCGGGGTTGCACGTGCTCGGGGTGCTCCCCCATGAGCCCCAGCAGGACGGCGGTGTCGGTGGCGTGACCGACGGCGGTCGCGGCGAGGCTGCCGTACAGGTCGACCCGCACCCGCGCCACCCGGGAGAGCCGGTCCCCCTTGTCGAGTGCCTCCCGAAACCGGCCGGCCGCCCGCATGGGCCCGACAGTGTGGGAGCTCGACGGACCGATCCCGACCGAAAACAGGTCGAACACGCTGAGCGTCATGAGAATCCCTCCGGCGACGGGTGCAACACGGCCGGGAAATGCGACCTACGACACACGATACCGGCGCGGCCGCCTCCCCTACCGGACGCAGCCCTCGCCCCCTTCGGTCGGGACGCGCGAACGGCCCCCACCCTGTCGCAGGTGGGGGCCGTTCGAGAGGAGCGTCAGCCGAGGGCCGGGTACAGCGGGAACTTCTCGGTGAGCGCTTTGACGCGGCCCTGCAACGCCTCGATGCCGGCGTCGTCGAGCTGCGGGTCCAGGGTGGCGGCGATGATGTCGGCGACCTCCGTGAACTCCTCGGCGCCGAACCCGCGGGTGGCGAGCGCCGGGGTACCGATGCGCAGACCTGAGGTCGTCATCGGCGGGCGCGGGTCGTTGGGGACGGCGTTGCGGTTGACGGTGATGCCGACGCGGTGGAGCAGGTCTTCGGCCTGGCGGCCGTCGAGGGAGGAGTCGCGCAGGTCGACGAGCACGAGGTGCACGTCGGTGCCACCGGAGAGCACCTTGACCCCGACCTTCTCCATCTCCGGGCGGGTGAGGCGGTCGGCGAGGATGCGAGCGCCCTCGATGGTGCGCTCCTGCAACTCCTTGAACTCCGGCTCGGCGGCCAGCTTGAACGCGACCGCCTTGGCCGCGATGACGTGCTCGAGCGGGCCACCCTGCATGCCGGGGAACACCGCGGAGTTGAACTTCTTCGACAGGTCGGGGTCGTTGGTGAGGATGATGCCGCCGCGCGGGCCCCGCAGGGTCTTGTGCGTCGTCGACGTCGTCACGTGCGCGTGCGGCACGGGGCTCGGGTGCAGCCCGGCAGCGACGAGCCCGGCGAAGTGCGCCATGTCGACCATGAGGTAGGCGTCGATCTCGTCGGCGATCTCGCGGAACTTCGCGAAGTCGAGCTGCCGCGGATAGGCCGACCAGCCGGCGATGATCATCTTCGGCTTGTGCTCGCGCGCGAGGGCGGCGACCTCGTCCATGTCGACGAGACCGGCGTCGTCCACGTGGTAGGGCACGACCTCGAACATCTTGCCGCTGTAGTTGATCCGCATGCCGTGGGTGAGGTGACCACCGTGGGCCAGGTCGAGACCCAGGATGGTGTCGCCCGGCTGCAGCAGCGCGAAGAAGACGGCCGTGTTGGCCTGCGCACCGGAGTGGGGCTGCACGTTGGCGTATCCGGCGCCGAACAGCGCCTTGACGCGGTCGCGGGCGAGGTCCTCGACGACGTCGACGTGCTCGCAGCCACCGTAGTAGCGGCGGCCGGGGTAGCCCTCGGCGTACTTGTTCGTCGCGACCGAACCCTGAGCCTCCATGACGGCCACCGGAGCGAAGTTCTCCGAGGCGATCATCTCCAGGGTGTGTTCCTGACGAAGGCGCTCGTCGTCCAGAGCTTTCGCGATCTCCGGGTCGACGTCCTTCAACGGCTGGTTCAGCAGGTTCATGAGCGCAGTCTTCCAGACGTTTCGCCGGTGTACGGCGTGGGCGCAGAATCGAGCCATGAACTCCTCGATCGAGCCGCTCGACGCCCTCCGCCGCATCGCGTTCCTCCTCGAACGCAGCCGCGGTGAGACGCGAAAGGTGGAGGCGTTCCGCAAGGCCGCGGCCACGGTGCTGGCGACGCCGCCGGAGGAGCTCGCCGCGCGCGCCGAGGCGGGAACGCTGACCGAGTTGCCGGCGATCGGGGCGAGCACCGCGAAGGTCATCGCGCAGGCGCTGGCCGCGGAGGAGCCGGAGTACCTGACCACGCTGGCTCCGGCCGCCGAGCCGCTCGTGGAGGGCGGCGAAGACCTCCTGACGGCGCTGCGCGGCGATCTGCACTCGCACTCGACGTGGTCGGACGGCGGCTCCCCCATCGAGGAGATGGTCGCGACGGCCATGGAGCTGGGGCGCGAGTACCAGGTCCTCACCGACCACTCCCCGCGCCTCAAAGTGGCGAACGGCCTGTCGGCGGAGCGGTTGGCGTCGCAGATCGTCGTGCTCGACCGCATCAACGCCCACCTGGAGGACGCCGGCGAGGAGTTCCGCATGCTGCGCGGGATCGAGGTCGACATCCTCGACGACGGCAGCCTCGACCAGACCTCCGCAATGCTGGAGCGGCTCGACGTCGTCGTCGCCTCGGTGCACAGCAAGCTCCGCATGGCGAGGGCGCCGATGACGCGGCGCATGATCGCGGCCGTGGAGAACAGGCACGTCGACGTGCTCGGCCACTGCACCGGGCGCCTCGTCCAGGGGCGCCGAGGCACCCGGCCCGAGAGCGACTTCGACGCGGCGGCGGTGTTCGCGGCGTGCGCGGAGCATCAGGTGGCCGTCGAGATCAACTCCCGACCGGAGCGGTGCGATCCCCCCGACGAGCTCATCGCGCTCGCCCTGGAGGCCGGCTGCCTGTTCGCCATCGACACCGACGCCCACGCCCCGGGCCAGCTCGACTTCCTCGCCTACGGCGCGGAACGGGCCTCCCGGCTGGGCGTCCCGGCCGAGCGCATCGTCACCACCTGGCCGCTGGATGCGTTGCTGGACTGGACGCACCGCCGCTGACCTGCACCGCAGCGCATCAACCCGACGGGTCGCGTGCCGCGGAGGCGGCGGCCGACGAACCCGTTTTGCTAGTCCGGCGATCCGTCCCCTATAGTTCTTCAAGTCCTCGACGGATCCGAGCTGCAAGGCCAACCGGGCGGCGAAGACCTGGCGAGAGCATAGGTCCCCATCGTCTAGCGGCCTAGGACCCCGCCCTTTCACGGCGGTAGCACGGGTTCGAATCCCGTTGGGG
>JAUNTP010000277.1:1754-2976 GCA_030538585.1 Mobilicoccus sp. | reverse complement strand
AATCGACCTCTCGGCCGTAGCGGTCGACGAACGTGGCGTCGACGTCGTCGTACTGGGTGGGGGCGAGGGTGCCGCTCATGATGGTTTCTCCTTCGGGGTGGGTTCTTCTCGGGGTGGGTCAGCAAGCGCTTGGTGTGCTTGTCCGCTGGTCAGAGGCCAGTTTCGGGGTAAGCGTTGCCGCTTGCTGCTTGCTCGTGTGCTTCACGTTGCGCTACGGCCGCGACGACGTCGGTACGGGCCACGCCGCGCCGGTTGACGTTGGTGCCGTCGACCTTGCGGGTGACTTGCACCGAGGGCACCCCGTGGGCGCGGAGGCCGGCTGAGACTTCCTCGCTGGTCATGGCGCGGCCGTGCATGGTGAGCTTCTCGGCGATCTCCTCGTGCCAGTAGCGGCGTCGCCGGTCGGTCTCGGGCCAGACCTCGAGGACGTGCTCGAGGAGGGTCGGGCCGGTGTGGGTCTCGGGTTCGGCGTCGCCTGCGGCCATGCCGGAGAGCAGCCCGGCGCGCTGCCTGGCCAGGCGCGCCCGCGCGGCGATGGAATCGGCGGTGGGTGTGTCGACGTACGCGGCGCGCACGATGACGGGGTCGGCGCCGTCACCGACGAGGTAGCCGACGCCGAGGTCGTCGCGGCCGAACATCGTCGGGCGCAGCCCCCGCTTGTACGCCGAGGTGCCGAGCACCATGTCGGTCTCGACCTGGGAGGTGACCCGCAGGCAGTACCGCAGGACCGCGTTCGCGCGGATGCCCGAGGGCAGGGATCGGGCGTCGGGCCGTTGCGTGGCCACGAGGACCGAGATTCCGACGGCCGGGCCTCGCTTGACCAGGTCGGTGACGATCTCGTCGAACTCGGCGCCGTAGCGGGCATCCTCGAACAGCAGTTGGCACTCATCGAGACCGACGACGAGAGGGTGCAGTCCCAGACGCCGCTCTGAGGCCAGCTCGGGGGTGACTTTCGCGTCGGGGCACACCTGCCGGGGCAGGGTGCGCACGGTCTTGTACCGGCGCCGCATGTCCGCCCTCACCGCGCGTAGGTCGGTGATGAGCGCGTCGAGGTCTTCGGGGTCATCCCCGGTGCGGCAGTAGTGCGCCACCGCAGCCAACGGCAGCAGGTCGGCGCCGCCTTTCAGGTCGTGGGCGTGGACCTCGCAGCGCGGGTCAAGTGCGGCGCCGAGCAGCAGCAGCCGCAGCGCCGCGGTCTTGCCCTGCCGGGGCACGGCGCCGA
>JAUNTP010000277.1:295-1744 GCA_030538585.1 Mobilicoccus sp. | reverse complement strand
ACCATGGAAGCGAACATGAGTGTCAGAGGCACGGGCCGGCCGCGCTGGTCGACCCCGAAGGGGATGGGGGCGAACACGTCGGTTCGGCCGGCGCGTTCCAGCGGCCAGGGCACCGGGCGCGCCTTGGACATGACCGAGTCGCCCACCCACAGGACGAGGCGTCCGGCGTGGGCGCCGGTGTCCGGTTCGGGCCACACGCACCCCTCGGGGCGACGTAGCCCCGAGGCGAGACGGTCGCGCCGTTCGACGACGTCGCCGGCGGTGACCCCGCCGGGTAGGTCGATGTCGGCGCGCCACCCGGCGCCGTCACGGCAGATCGGGGCGACGAACCGCACCGCGCCGGGGTCGTCCTTCAGGGCCCGGTTCAGCTCGGCCAGGCCCAGGGTGCGCAACGCGTCCACGATGAGGGCCGAGGTGACCCGCGGGGCGCCGGGATGGTGAACGGCCGCGCCGACGCGCATCGTGGCCTCACCGCGCCCGATCCACCCCAGCACGACCAGGACCGCCACGGTCGCGACGACGAGGGCCACGGTGCCGTACGCCAGCCACGCCACCCCCAGGAACACCGTCGCGCACGCCAGCAGCGCCAGCAGCAGCACCGCGCGGGTCTTCATCGCCTGGTGATGCTCGTGATTGACCCGCAGGTAGGCGTTCGCTTCGGGGGTGGAACCTGCCTCGGCGCCGGACATGGTGGCGCGCACGCGGCGCCCCTCGACGTCCAACACCCACCGCGACGTCCACGCCGCCAGGCGCCACGCCCCGACCGGGGCACGACCCACCAGACGCGCCCCGTAGACCGGCACCCGCGCCCCGTGGAACGCTGCGGCGTGCCCGGCGCGCGTCGAGGACTCCCGGACACCGACGACGGTCGCCTGCACTACCGGGCGCACCTGTCGGGGCAGGATCGGGCGCCGCTGCACCGGCACCGGCTCCCCGAACACCACCGCGTCAGCGTGCCGCGCCTCCACAGCCCGACCCGGCTCACGCTCCGGCGCGCTCATCGCACACCCCCGGCGTGCATCGCCGAGGACAGGCCACAGATCAGACGCCAGTACGTCACGTCGGACACCTCACCGCCGGCCTCGTATCGGGCGATGGTGGCCTCGTCGACGCCGGCGTGGTGCGCTACGTCGGCCACGGACAGGTCCGCCGCGTGGCGCAGCTCGGCGAACGCCTCTCCCGCGCTCATCGGGCACCCCCACGGGCGTCGAACAGCGGGGAACGGTACGCGCGGCCGGTCAGGCCGCAACGGTGAACGGTGAGCCCGTCACGGACGGCGACGAGGTCGCCCGGACGGTGCAGACGATCCGCCCACGAGGTGACACGCTCGCGGACCGACACCGTGGTCGGGTAGGTGACCGCCGACGCGGTCGGGGCGATGGATACTGAGGTCACGGCAGAGTCCTTCTCTCTGTCGAGGCCTCCGGCCGGCGTAGAGTGCCGCGCCGG
>JAUNTP010000277.1:0-285 GCA_030538585.1 Mobilicoccus sp. | reverse complement strand
AGGCAGCCGTATTGGTGCCCGTTTACTCCCCACTTTGCAACGGTCGACACCCGTCCGTATTGGTCAAGGATGGTTGGCAACTGGAGACAATGCAGGTGGTGAGCGGTGACAAGGGGATGCAACGGGCCTTACCTGTTTCGGACGTGCGGAAGCAGGGGGTTAGGGGTTCGAGTCCCCTAGGCTCCACCGAACCGAACCCCAGGCGCGGCGCGCCTGGGGTTCCTGGTGTTATCGACGTCCCGTTGGTCGAGGAGCGAAGCGTCTCGAGACCATCGCCCACGTCAG
>JAUNTP010000276.1 GCA_030538585.1 Mobilicoccus sp. | reverse complement strand
CGAGGACGGCGGCACCGGGGTAGGTCTCCGATCCGGCGAGGACGGCGACGACACCGCGGGAGTACTTGTGGTCGTGTCGGGTGGGGACGGGCCAGCGGGCGCGGACATCCTCGTCGGTCAGGCGGCACACGGGTGCCCGCGCCGGCAGCTGCGTGCCGAGCCCGATGTCCACGCAGTGGATCTGTCCTGCGAGGTCCGCTCCGCCATCGGTGCCGGGGGTTCCCGGCAGCAGCAGGCCGGTCTTCACGGCACCGAAGGTGACGGTCTCGTCGGCGGCGAGGACGCCCGGGGCGGCCTCCCCGGTGGTGGCGTCCAGGCCGGAGGGCAGGTCGACGGCGATCACCGGGCTCGCCCAGGCGCGAACCGTCTCGGTCACGGTTCGCAGGTCCGCGCCGAGCTCCGCGCGGCCGCCGATGCCGAGGATCCCGTCGAGCACGACGTCGGGGACGCCGTCTGTCGCGGCAGCAACCGCCTCAACGGTCATCGGGCTCGTATCATCGAGGCGCCGCAGGGTGCCGCCCGCGGCGCACAGGGCTGCAGCGCCGTCGGCGTGGATTCCCTCGTGCAGCTGCAGGGCGCGCACCGCGACCCCGCGACGCCGCAGCACGGCCCCCGCGAAGAGCGCGTCGCCGCCGTTGCTGCCGGGCCCCACGAGAAGCAGCACCCGGCGTCCGGAGACACCTCCGGTGCGCTCCCGCAGCAGGCGAGCGGTGCGGTGGGCAAGAGCTGCGCTGGCGCGCTGCATGAGGGGCACACCGTCCGCGAGCAGGGGCTGTTCGGCTTCGCGGACCTGCTGCGCGGTATAGGCCCGGATCACGAGGGGACCTCACCGCGTTCGGCGACGACGACGGCGGTGGCGATGGCGCCGTCGTGGGAGATCGACAGGTGCAGGTGGGTGACACCGAGCGCGTGGGCGCACCGTTCGGTGACGCCGCGCAGCACCACGTAGGGGCGGCGCTCGGCGGTGCGCTCGACGGTGACGTCCTGCCAGGAGAAGTCGCCGGGTTGGCCGAGGGCCTTGCCGACGGCCTCCTTCGCGGCGACCCGGGCGGCGAGCGACGCCGCGGACAGCGATCGCTCCGAGGGGACGAACAGGCGCTCCCGCAGCGCCGGGGTGCGCTCCAGCAGCGCCATCAGCCGGTCGATCTCCACCACGTCGATGCCGACGCCGACGATCCGCCCATCGGTGCGGGGCGGGAAGGCGGTGCCGGCACCGTCCGCGGCGGCATCCATGCTCACTCCACGGTGACGGACTTGGCGAGGTTCCGTGGCTGGTCGACGTCCAGGCCCTTGGCGGTTGCCAGCTCGCAGGAGAAGATCTGCAGCGGGATCACCGTCAGCAGGGGCGCGAACAGCGTCGGGGACTGTGGCACGCGGATGATCTCGTCGGCGAAGGGCACCACGGCCTCGTCGCCCTCCTCGGCGATCACCAGGGTGCGGGCGCCGCGAGCGCGGACCTCCTGGATGTTGGAGACGACCTTGGAGTGCAGGGAGTCGCGGCTGCGCGGCGAGGGCACGATGACGAACACCGGCTGCCCCTCCTCGACCAGCGCGATGGGCCCGTGCTTGAGCTCCCCCGCGGCGAAGCCCTCGGCGTGGATGTAGGCGATCTCCTTCAGCTTCAACGCCCCCTCCATCGCGGTGGGGTAGCCGACGTGCCGACCGAGGAACAGCACGCTGCGGGCGTCCTTCATGTCGCGGGCGAGCTGCTCTACCTGACCGGAGGCGTCCAGCACCTCCTGGATCTTCCCGGGGATCTGCTCGAGGTCCGCCATCAAGGAGGCGATCTCGTCGGCGAAGAGGTTCCCGCGGACCTGGGCCAGGAACAACCCCAGCAGCAGGCAGGCGGAGATCTGGCCGAGGTAGGCCTTGGTGGAGGCGACAGCGATCTCGGGGCCGACGTACAGGTACAGCGCCGCGTCCGCCTCGCGGGGGATGGTGGAGCCGCGGGTGTTGCAGATGGCGATGACCTTCGCGCCCTGTTCCTGGGCGTGACGCACCGCCATCAGGGTGTCCATGGTCTCCCCGGACTGGGAGATCGCGACGACCAGCGTCTTCTCGTTGACGACAGGGTCGCGGTAGCGGAACTCGTGGGCGAGCTCGACCTCGACGGGAATGCGGCACCAGTGCTCGATGGCGTACTTGACGACCGCGCCGGCGTTGGCGGCGGTGCCGCAGGCGACCACGACGATCTTGTCGATGGTCCGCAGGACGGCCTCGTCGATGGACATCTCGTCCAGCTGCAGGCGTCCGTCCTCCACGCGACCGCGCAGGGTGTCGGCGATCGCGGAGGCCTGCTCGTGGATCTCCTTGGCCATGAAGGACGGGTAGCCGCCCTTCTGCGCGGCGGTCGCGTCCCACTCGATGGTGTAGCGCTTGTTGTCGGTGACGGGGTTGCCGTCGAAGTCGATGACATCGATGGAGTCGGCGGTGACGGTGACGACCTGGTCCTGGCCGATCTCCAGTGCGTCGCGGGTCTCGTCGACGAAGGCTGCGACGTCCGAGCCGAGGAAGTTCTCGCCCTCGCCGATGCCGATCACGAGCGGGGAGTTGCGGCGTGCGGCGACGACGGTGCCGGGGGTGTCACGGTGCACGGCCAGCAGGGTGAAGGCACCCTCGAGGCCGGAGGCTGCGCGACGCATCGCCTCGGTGAGGTCGCCGGCCGCGGCCATCTCCCGGGCCACCATGTGCGAGGCGACCTCGGTGTCGGTCTCGGAGTGGAAGCGGTACCCCTCGGCGGCCAGCTCCTCGCGCAGCTGGTGGAAGTTCTCGATGATCCCGTTGTGGACCAGGGCGATCTCGCCGTCGCGCCCACCGTAGTGGGGGTGGGCGTTGGCGTCGGTGGGGCCACCGTGGGTCGCCCAGCGGGTGTGGCCGATGGCGACGGGGCTGGAGGTCTCGTACCGCCCCTCGACGGCGCCGCGCAGGTTGGACAGCTTGCCGGCGCTCTTGTCGATCCGCACGTCGCCGTCGTCGAGCACGGCGATGCCGGCCGAGTCGTAGCCGCGGTACTCGAGGCGCGCGAGACCCTGCAGGGCCACCTCGACCGGTCGGGCCCAGGGGGCGGAGGGAAGGGGGC
>JAUNTP010000045.1 GCA_030538585.1 Mobilicoccus sp. | reverse complement strand
GGCAGGATGCTCGCTACGCTGCGCTCCTACCTCCGGCCTCGCACGCCGTCAGTCCTCCGGGTCCTGGTACGGCGAGGGGACCTCGCCCGTCAACGACGCCGCATGGTCCGGGACCTCCTGCTGCAACGAGCGCGCCGTCCGCTTGTACCCCGTCGACGGGGGCCGCTTCGGCAGCTTGAGCTTCGGCTGCTCCACCTTCTCGTAAGGCACCGAATCGAGCAGGTGCGCGATCATGTTGATCCGCGCCGACCGCTTGTCGTCGCTCTCCACGACGTTCCAGCGAGCCTCCGGGATGTCGGTGTGCACGAACATGTCGTCCTTCGCGCGGCTGTACTCCTCCCACCGCGTCAACGACTCCAGGTCCGTCGGCGACAGCTTCCACCGGCGCATCGGGTCCGTCAGGCGCGACTCGAACCGCTTGATCTGCTCCGAGTCACTCACCGAGAACCAGTACTTGCGCAGCATGATCCCGTCCTCGATGAGCATCCGCTCGAAGATGGGCGTCTGACGCAAGAACCGGCGGTACTCGGCGGCCGTGCAGTACCCCATGACGCGCTCCACACCCGCCCGGTTGTACCAGGAGCGGTCGAACAAGCGGATCTCGCCGGCGGCCGGCAGGTGCTCCACGTACCGCTGGAAGTACCACTGCGTCGTCTGCCGCTCCGTGGGCGTCGGCAACGCGACGATCTGGGCGGTGCGCGGGTTGAGGTACTCCGTGACGCGCTTGATCGCGCCACCCTTGCCCGCGGCGTCGCGGCCCTCGAAGATCACGACGAGGCGCTGCCCCGACTCCTTGATCCACTGCTGCATGTCGACGAGCTCGGACTGCAACCGCAGCAACTCCGCCTCGTAGGGCGCCTTTTTCAATTTCTTCCTGCCGGCCATCCCCCCAGTGTGACACCCCGGGCGCTCCGCCGGGATGTCACTCGCTGCGGGCTCGCAGGATCCGGCGCAAGGAGTCCAGTCGTGCCTGCCCGGAGGGTCCGGCCGCACCCGAGGCGACCCACAGGTCGAGGCCGCATTCCTCCTCGTCGTGGCTGCACCCGCGGGGGCATTCCTCGAGGCCGCCGTACAGGTCCTCGAAGTGCTCGACGATGCGGTCGAGATCGACGTGGGCCAACCCGAACGACCGCACCCCCGGGGTATCGACGATCCAGCCGCCACGTCCCTCCTCGTCGAGCGGAAGCTCGAGGGCGATCGCGGACGTCGAGGTGTGCCGCCCGCGCCCGGTGACGTCGTTGACGTGGCCTGTCGCCCGGTCCGCGTCGGGAACGAGCATGTTGACGAGGGTCGACTTGCCCACCCCCGAGTGGCCGACGAGGACGCTCACCCGCCCCGAGAGGTGGTCGCGCACTGCCTCGATGCCCTCGATCCGCCCCTCGCGCAGCGAGGTGACGACGACCGGGACGTCGAGCGGTTCGTAGGCGCTGAGCACCTCCGGCGGGTCGTCGAGGTCGATGCGGTCGGCCTTGGTGAGGACGAGCAGTGGCTGCATGCCGGCGTCGTAGGCGGCGACGAGGCACCGGTCGATCATGCGTGGGCGCGGTTCGGGGTCGGCGAGGGCCGTGACGACGACGAGTTGCTCGGCGTTGGCGACGATGACGCGCTCGACCGGGTCGGTGTCGTCGGCCGTGCGACGCAGCACCGAGCGGCGGGGCTCGATCCGCACGATCCGGGCCAGGCGGTCGGGGCCGCCTCGCGTGTCGCCGACGAGGGCGACGTCGTCGCCCACGACCGCCGCCTTGCGGCCCAGTTCGCGGGCGCGCATGGCGATGACCTCGCGGTCCTCGAGCCGCACCGTGTACCGGCCGCGGTCGACGGTGAGCACCGTGCCGATGACGGCGTCCTCGTGGCGGGGCCGGTCCTTCGTCCGCGGCCTCGACCGGCGACTCGGGCGGACCCTGACGTCGGACTCGTCGTACCGGTGCGCGATGCGGCTCATCCGAGCATGTGCTCCCACATGTCGGCGAACCCCGGGAGGGTCTTGGAGGTGGTCTCGACGTCCTCCACCAGGACACCGGGGATGGCGAGGCCGAGCACCGCCGCGGCCATCGCCATGCGGTGGTCGTGGTACGTGCGCAGGGTCGCTGGTCGGGGTGTCCCGGGTCGGATGTGCAAGCCGTCCTCGAGGACGTCGACCGTGCCACCGACGGCCTCGATCTCGTGGGCCAACGCGGCGAGGCGGTCAGTCTCATGGCCGCGGAGGTGGGCCACGCCCCGCAACCAACTGGGGGAGTCGGCGCAGGCGGCGACCGCGGCGACGACCGGCGTGAGCTCACCGACGTCGTGCAGGTCGACGTCGAGTCCGTGAGGGCGCTCGGGCCCGGTGACGGTGAGCCCCTCGCGGCTGAGAGTGACGTCGCCGCCCATCGCGTCGAAGATGTCGCGAATGCCGTCGCCGGCCTGGGTGGTGTGGTGGGGCCAGTCGGGGACGTGGACGCGTCCGCCCGTGACCATGGCCGCGGCGAGGAACGCCGCAGCGTTGGAGAGGTCGGGTTCGACGACGACGTCCAGCGGGTGGATCGGGCCCGGCTCGACGTGCCACCGGTCGGGTTCGGCATCGTCGACGGCGACCCCGGCGTCACGGAGCGCCTCGACCGTCATCGCGATATGCGGCTGGCTCGGTACCGGCGCGCCCTCGTGGACCACGGTGAGTCCCCGCTCGAAGCGGGCGCCCGCGAGCAGCAGACCCGAGACGAACTGGGAGCTCGTCGAGGCGTCCATCGTCACCGAGCCGCCGGTCACCTCACCGACCCCGTGGACGACGAACGGCAGGCAGCCGTCGGCGTCGTCGACGTTGATGCCGAGCGAGCGCAGCGCGTCGAGTCCGGTCGACATCGGTCGACGCCGTGCTCCCTCGTCGCCGTCGAAACGAACGGGGCCGGGCGCCAGCGCGGCCACCGGCGGCACGAACCGCATGACGGTGCCCGCCAGCCCGCAGTCGATGTCGACGCCACCCCGCAGCGCGCCGGGCGTGATGACGAGATCGAGGGTGCCGTCCGCGGCCTCGGCGTCGGCGATGTCGACCCCGAGGTCGCGCAGGGCCTGCGCCATGAGGAGCGTGTCCCGGCTACGGAGAGGAGCCCGCAGACGCGACGGCCCGTCGGCGAGCGCCGCCAGGACGAGGTAGCGGTTGGTGAGGGATTTGCTGCCCGGCAGGCGCACCGTCGCGTCGAGCGGACCCGACGCCGACGGTGCCTGCCAGAGGGGGAGTGCGGTCAACGCTCAGGAGACCCGGAGCTGCGCCTGCGCCTTGGCGAGGCGCGCCTCGCGCTTGGCGGCCTTCGCGGCGTGACGGGCACGCCACGCGATACCGGGCTTGCCGGCCGTGTCGACCGAGGCGAGCAGCACGCCGCCGAGCAGACCCAGGTTCTTGTTGAACTGGACCGCCTGGGCCTTGCGCGGACCGTCTTCGGACTCCCGCCAGAACGGGTGGCTGACGACGGTGCTCGGGATGAGCGTCGCGGCGAGGACCGCCGCGGACAGACGCGGCAGACGGCCGGTCGCGAGGGCGAACCCGGCACCGGCCATGAGGGCGCCGTTGGCGCGCACGAGCAGCTCGGGGTCGTCGGGCGTCCCGGCCAGCTCCGAGAGCTTGGCCGACAGCGGGGCGGCGGCCTCCACCCGGTCGCCGGGGTGACGCAGGGCGTCGATGCCTCCGGTCACGAACACGGCGGCGAGCATGGGGCGAGCGAGTCGACGGATCATCGGGACTCCTTCTTCAGTCGTCGGGTCGTGCGCGAGGCACGCGCTGTGACCTACGGTAATCGTCGCGGCCGGATCGCGCCGGTGCGGGCCGCGGCGAAGGGGTGTCGGAAGGGGTAGGGCAATGTGCGGGCGATACGCGGCCTCGGCCGGGAACGACGACCTCATCGAGGAGTTCGACGTCGCGATCGACCACACCGACGAACCGGTGCGGTCCCTCCTGCGATCGCCCCAAGATCCGCCGCCCGGCGCGGCGGATCACAACATCGCCCCCTCCAAGAACGTCCGGGTCGTCCTCGAACGGCCCGACGCGACCGCCGGCGGGGTCCCGGTACGACAGCTGCGGTTGCTCACGTGGGGACTCGTACCCTCCTGGGCGAAAGACCCTTCGGTGGGCGTGCGGATGACGAACGCTCGCGCCGAGACCGTGCTCGACAAACCCGCCTACCGGCGCGCGGCCCGCGCGCGACGCGCCCTCGTCCCGGCCGACGGGTGGTACGAGTGGCAGGCGGCGGCCGGGGGCACGAGCGGTCGTCGCGCCCCGAAGCAACCGTTCTTCATCCACCGCCGGGACGACACCCCGTTGGCGTTCGCCGGACTCTACGAGTTCTGGAAGGACCCGAACGCCGCGGACGACGACCCCTCGCGGTGGCTCACGACAATGACCATCGTCACCACGTCGGCCGACCCCGACCTCGCCGAGATCCACGACCGTCAACCTCTCGTCCTCGAACCCGAGCTCTGGGAGGCGTGGCTCGACCCCCACCTCGATGACGCCGACGAGGTCGCGGCCCTGCTGGCCTTCAGCCACCCCGGCCGCTTCGACGCCTACCCGGTGGGGCGGGCCGTCGGGTCCTCGAGCGCCAACGGGCCCTCGCTGCGCGACCCGCTCCCCGCCACCTGACCCGGCCGACGGCGCGGCGTGGGTGACGGGGTGGGAATGAGGAGACGACTCGTCGTCGTTGTGGCACGTAGAAGGCCCCATCAGAAGGAGACGACGTGCTGCTCGCGACCGACCGCCGCGCGCCGGACACGATGAGAGATCCCGGCCCGCAGCCACTAGGCTGGACCGTGATGAGCGACTCGACAGCCCCGACCGCTGACCCGCCCACGGACGGTGCGACGCCGTCCGACGCGGTGCTCGGCACCACGGCACCCGGTACGGCCGAGGACGCCGACCTCGACGTGAGCACCGAGACCCACGCCGAGCGCGTCGCACGCTTCGAGCGGGACGCCATGCCCTACCTCGACCAGCTCTACAGCGCGGCGCTGCGCACCACGCGTAATCCCACCGACGCCGAAGACCTGGTGCAAGAGACGTTCGCCAAGGCTTTCGCGGCCTTTCACCAGTACAAACCGGGCACCAATCTCAAAGCCTGGCTCTATCGCATCCTGACGAACTCCTACATCAATTCCTATCGCAAGAAGCAGCGGCAGCCGCAGCAGTCCGACGCCGCCGAGGTCGAGGACTATCAGCTCGCCCGCGCCGAGTCCCACACCTCCACGGGTCTGCGGTCGGCCGAGGTCGAGGCCCTCGACCACCTCCCCGACAGCGACGTCATCCGCGCGCTCGCCAGCCTGGGGGAGGACTTCCGGCTCGCGGTGTACCTCGCCGACGTCGAGGGGTTCGCCTACAAGGAGATCGCGGAGATCATGGACACCCCCATCGGGACGGTGATGTCGCGACTGCATCGGGGGCGCCGACAGCTGCGCGAACTCCTCACCGACTACGCCGCCGAGCGCGGCTACTCGGGGGTGACGTCATGACCGCCGAACCCCTGCAGCCCACGGACTGTTCAGAGTTCCGGCTCCGTATCCACGAGTACATCGACGCCGAGATGGGCACCGCCGACTGCGACCGCGTCCAGGCCCACCTGGAGGACTGCGCGCCCTGCATGAGCGAGTACGAGCGCGATCTCGTCCTCAAGGCGCTGATCCGGCGCTCCTGCGCGTGTGAGCCGGCCCCCACGGGCCTGCGCACGCAGATCCTCGCCCGCCTGACCACCATCACCATCGAGATCCGCGAGGACCGCAGGGGACGCTGAGGCGCTCGGACTCGCGCGAAGGCCCCGCACCGGTCACGACCGGTGCGGGGCCTTCGTCACGCTTGCCTCAGGCGTTGGGGCGCTTGCCGTGGTTGGCCTTGCTCCCCTTGCGGGAGCGGCGCTTGCGGGCTCGCTTGCTCATGTCGCACTCCTTTTCTCGACGTTCGGGGTATCCTCCCACACGGTCCGCCCGGACCCCAAGGCGAGGGTGCGGCCGCCGCGCACAGTGCATTTCGGACAGCCTTCCGTTCAAGACGGCCGTTCAAGACCGCGATCAGGACGGACGACTGATTTCTATTGCTTTTGTAAATACGTCAAAGACTTGCTAAGAATGGGCTTCTCGATAGTGCCCCCGTGGGGAGAGGGCGCTATGTTGATAATGCATCGACCGGCGATGGGGGTCATCGGCCGATGTAGTCCTCACACAAAAACCTCGATCGTCGTTGGGTTCTCGAACACTGAGTTCCTCTGGGGGAGAGCGACGGCGACGAGCCTTCAGAAGAGATGGAGTTGATTCCCGATGCACGCGAACCGCTGCTGGTGGTGGACCCCGAACATCTGATGCCCGTCTTCGAAAGACGAGGTTTCTCGATTATCATCGAGGGATGCCGCGCCTTTCATCCAGTCGACACGCAGAGCGTGCCCTGGTGGGCCCCTCCTCGTCAGGACGAGCTCTCGACGCCCGCACCGGCTTGCGCCGGGGCGGGCGTCCTGGCGTTCTGGTGGCAGTCGTCGTCCTCTCGGTCGCCACGGTCGCCCTCGGATGGGTGGGCCAGGGGATGCGGCCCTTCACCCTCACCGACTTCCCGCCGTTCACGGTCCTGCTCGTGGCGGCGGCCTTCAGCGCCGGCCTGCGCTTCGGGCGCGGCGGCGAACAAGTGTCGTTCTCCTTCACCACCGTGGTCCTGTTGGCGGCCATCCCCATCGTCGGTCCCGTGGGCGCGGTGCTGCTCGGGATCGGCAGTGCCCTGCTCGACGCGCGCCAGGGGTGGTGGGCCGCCTGGGTGTTCAACGGCATGATGTTCGCCGTGTCGGCGGCCGTCGCCTCCCTGGTCTACGGAGCCACCGGCGGCACCTTCACCCTCGGGGCGATGTCCGGCGCCGACCTCGTCATGCGGATCGGCGTCCCGCTGCTGCTCGCCGATCTCGCTTTCTGTCTGACCAACCTGTTCATCGTCCTGCTCGTGTCCTTGGCCGAACCGGGCGGGCGGCGGCGCGCCGTGGTCAAGGGCGTCATCGGCACGCTGCCCTTCTACCTCGCCTGGGCCATCGTCGCCTTCGTCCTCGTCACGCTGTGGGGCCCGGCGGGCGTGGGGCCGATCAGCGTGCTGCTCGTGCTCGTCCCGCTCATCGTCACGCGCCACGTGCACGAACTGTTCGCCGGTGAACGCCTCGTGCGCGGCAGCGTCATCAAGGCGCTCGCGCGCGCGGGACGGGAGGACGGCGCCGAGGCCCACGGTGAGCGCGTGCACCGCTACGCCCTCGCCATCGCCTCCGACCTCGGCATCCGAGCGACCCCGGCCCTGGAGTACGCGATGCGCCTGCACGCCGTCGGCATGGTGCGGCCCTGCAGTCTGCGCGGCATCCTCGAGCACGACGCCAAGGCGCAGGCGCAACGGGACACGACGGCCACCTCCGAAATCCTTTGCCTCATCGACTTTCTCGGCGAGACCTGCGAGGCCGTCTCCCACCAGTGCGAGTGGTACGACGGCACCGGTGGGCCCGAGGGCCTGTCCGGGGGCGACATCCCGTTGGGCGCCCGCATCCTCGCCGTCGCCGACGCCGCCGACGTGCTCGTCAACTCCTCCGAGGACGTGCATCCGGAGGCAGCCGCCGTCGAGGTGCTGAGGGGGGCGGCGGGAACCCGTTTCGATCCGGAGATCGTCGAGGCGCTCGCGCGGTCGGTGGTTCGCACCGATCTTCGGACACGGCGGTCGGGGCCGCTGCGGATCCGTCGCGCGCGGCCGTCCTCCCTCGGCGTCACGACGCGTGCGCGCCGGAGCGGGGCGAGCGCATGAGCCGGGTGCAGGCGGGGCTACTGGCGCCCGCGACCGTCGTCGTGTTGGCCCTCGCGGCGGCGATCACGTGGCAGTGGCGTCGATCCGCGGAGGTCGGGACGGCCCTCACTCCTGAGAACGGGCTCCTCGTCGTCTTCTTCCTCACCATCATCGCGGGGGCCACGGTTCACGCCTACGGCAGCGACTACGCCTCGCGTTTGGTCGACGTCGGTGGGACCGCCGCGCTCGCCCTCGCCGTCACCTACGCCCTGCCCAGCGGCCCCGTCGACCCGGGGACGCCCGCGGTGATCGCGGTGACGGTCGCCGGCCTCGTCGGCGGCGGTCTGATCGCGGCCCAACACCTGGGCGCCACGGCGAGCCTCGTCCTGCGCCGGGCCACGCCACGGTGCGTCGCCGTCGCCGCCCTCTCCCTCCTCTGGCGTGACGTCCCGTGGGGTGAGAGTGCCTCGCTGTCGACTCATCTGCCCGGGCGGCCGGGGACGACCATCGCGCTCGCCCTGTTCATCCTCCTCTTCACGGTGGTGCTCATCGAGGCGCCCCTGCGCGCCACGCTGCTGCGACGCGAGGGGGAGGACTGGGTCACGGGTGTCTACGAGGAACTGCGCGAGTCGGTGCTGCTCGGCGCGGTGCCGGCGTCGACCGCCGTCATCGTCGTGGTGGCCCAGCCGCTGCTCGGGCTGCCCGCCCTGCCCGTCCTGCTCCTGCCGCTCGTGTTCAACCAGGTGGCGGTGCGCCGGCACGACGAGGCCCGGCGCCACTCCTCCCAGAGTGTCCTCGCGCTGTCTCGCATGCCCGAGGCGATGGGGCTCGTCCGGCGCGGTCACGCCCTGCGGGTGGCCTCCACCGCGGCCGACATCGGCCGTGAGCTGGGGCTGACCCGGCGCGAACTGGCCGAGCTCAACCGCGCCGCGCTCCTGCACGACATCGGGCAGGTGTACCTGTCCGCGCCCGTGCCGTCGGGGGCCACCGTGCTCGCCGCCCCCGCCGACCAGGCGAACATCGCTGAGGGCGGGGGCTCGATCGCGCGCGCGACAGGCGTGTTGGAGCAGGAGGCGGCGATCATCGACGGTCAGTTCGTCCCCTACCACCGCGTCGTCTCCCATGCGCGCTCGGTGCCGCTCGCGAGCCGCATCATCAAGGTCGCCAACGCCTACGACGACCTGCTCACGGGTGCGTCGGGCAGCCTGCCGGTCGCCGGCCCCGACGCGGCCCTCGAACGGGTCTATCTGGGCATGGGGCACGAATACGACCCGCGCGTGGTGGAGGCGCTCGCGAGGGTCCTCGGATCCGAGAGCGGCGCGCCGCCGACCGCCGATCCACCGGCCGGGGGTTGAGGTCATAGGATCGGTGCGGACATCGACCCCGTCGGCAGCCCGCCGGAAGTGAGGAATGCGCACGTGAACATCACCGTCGTGGGACTCGGCAAGATCGGTCTGCCGCTCGCCGTGCAGTTCGCGAGCAAGCGCCACCGCGTGTACGGGGCCGACGTCAACCCGGCCGTGGTCGAGAGCGTCAACGCCGGCACCGAGCCGTTCCCCGGCGAGGCCGACCTGCAGACCAAGCTGGGCGAGGCCGTCGAGGCCGGGCTGCTCGACGCCACCACCGACACGGCCGCGGCGGTCTCCGAGTCGGACGCCGTCGTGGTGGTCGTGCCGTTGTTCGTCGACGCCGCCGGCACGCCGGACTTCGCATGGATGGAGTCGGCCACGCGCGACATCGCCCGCGGCCTGCGCCCGGGTACCCTCGTCTCCTACGAGACGACCTTGCCGGTGGGCACCACGCGTGATCGGTGGAGGCCGATGCTGGAGGAGGGCTCCGGTCTGGTCGAGGGTGAGGACTTCCACCTCGTGTTCTCCCCGGAGCGGGTCCTCACCGGCCGCGTGTTCGCCGACCTGCGCAAATACCCCAAGCTCCTCGGTGGGCTCGACGGGCTCGGCGGCAAGGGCGCCACGCTCGCGACCGAGTTCTACGAGGCGGTCCTCGACTTCGACGAGCGCCCCGACCTCGAGCGCGGCAACGGCGTGTGGGACCTCGGCAGCGCGGAGGCCGCCGAGATGGCCAAGCTCGCCGAGACGACGTACCGCGACGTCAACATCGGTCTGGCGAACCAGTTCGGGCGCTTCGCGGCGGCCAATGGCATCGACGTCTATCAGGTCATCGAGGCCAGCAACTCCCAGCCGTACAGCCACATCCACCGTCCCGGCATCGCCGTCGGCGGGCACTGCATCCCGGTGTACCCGCGCCTGTACCTGTGGAACGACCCCGACGCGACCGTCGTGCGCGCCGCCCGTGAGGCCAATGCCGACATGCCCGCTTACACGGTGGGGATCGCGCAGGGCGCCGCCGGTGACTTGGCCGGCCAGAAGGTCGCCGTCCTCGGCGCGGCCTACCGCGGCGGGGTCAAGGAGACGGCGTTCTCGGGCATCTTCGCCACGGTCGAAGCGCTGCAGGCGGCGGGCGCGACGGTGTCGGTGCACGACCCGATGTACTCCGACGACGAACTCTCCACGTTCGGCTGGACACCGTACGAGATCGGGCAGGACGTCGACGTCGTCATCCTCCAAGCCGACCACGCCGAGTACCGCGACCTGAGCAAGAGCGACCTGCCGGGCGTCTCGGTCGTCGTCGACGGCCGCAACGTCCTGGACCCCGACAAGTTCGAGGGCGTCACCTTCCGCACGGTCGGCCGCGCCTGATCCATCAGCACGGCGCCGCGCGCGACGATACATCCGAGGACGCAGCGATACGGGGGTGATCACCCCCAGCTCGCTGCATCCTTGGATGCGTTCTCACCCGCGTCCTTGTGGCGCGACACGTAAGACGCTGCGACGGTGCTCGGCGTGCGCGGCCTACCCTGGAGCACGTGCGTTATCTCTCCACACGTGACCCCGACGGCGCTGCGACGCAGTCGTTCTGCGACATCCTCATCGGCGGCCTGGCCCCCGACGGCGGGCTCTACCTGCCCGAGTCCTACCCGCAAGTCGATGACGCGACCCTGAGCTCCTGGCGCGAGGTGCTCCACGAGCGGGGCTACGCCGCCCTCGCGCACGCCGTGTTGTCGCTGTACATCGACGACATCCCCAGCGACGACCTGCTCGGCATCTGCGAGCGCGCCTACACGGCGGAGAAATTCCTCAGCGACGACATCGTGCCCGTCACCCGGCTCGACGAACGCCTCGCCATCGGGCACCTGAGCAACGGGCCGACGGCCGCGTTCAAGGACATGGCGATGCAGCTGTTGGGGGAGCTGTTCGAGTACGAGCTCGCCCGGCGCGACGCGAGCCTCGCCATCCTCGGCGCGACCAGCGGCGACACCGGCTCCTCCGCGATCTTCGCCATGAAGGGCCGCGAGCGGATCCACGTGTTCATGCTCAGCCCCCGCGGGCGCATGACGCCGTTCCAGCAGGCGCAGATGTTCAGCGTGGAGGACCCCCGCGTCGTCAACCTCGCCGTCGACGGCGTGTTCGACGACTGCCAGGACATCGTCAAGCAGGTCGCCTCCGACCTGGAGTTCAAAGAGCTGCACCGCCTCGGGGCCGTCAACTCGATCAACTGGGCGCGCCTGCTCGCGCAGGTCGTGTACTACGTCGCGTGCTGGATCCGCTGCACCGAGAACAACGACGAACAGGTGTCGTTCTCGGTGCCGACCGGCAACTTCGGCGACGTGTGCGCCGGTCACGTCGCCAAGTGCATGGGAGTGCCCATCGACGCGCTCATCGTCGCCACCAACGAGAACGACGTCCTCGACGAGTTCTTCCGCACCGGCGTCTACCGGGTCCGGGGGAGCGCCGAGACGCACGAGACGTCCAGCCCGTCGATGGACATCTCCAAGGCGAGCAACTTCGAACGCTTCGTCTTCGACCTGCTCGGCCGTGACGGCGCCCGCACCGCCGAGCTGTTCGCCGGTCTGGGCACGGGGGAGGGTTTCGACCTCTCCGACGACCCCGCCTTCGAGGAGGCCCGTGCCCGCTACGGGTTCGTCTCCGGTCGCTCCACGCACGCCGACCGGGTCTCGACGATCGCAGCGGTCGAGCGCGAGTTCGGCGTCGTTGTCGACCCGCACACCGCGGACGCGATGAAGGTCGCGTTCGACGTGCTCGACGGCACCGACGTGGCGACTCCTGTCGTCGTGCTGGAGACGGCGCTGCCGGTCAAGTTCGCCGAGACCATCCGGGAGGCCCTCGGCCGCGACCCGGAGACCCCCGAGGCGTTCGCCCACCTCGCCGACGCCGAACGCCACGTCACCGAGATCGACAACAACGCCGACCTCGTCAAGAAGGTTATCGTCGAGACCCTCGCCTGACCCCGCCGGAGGAGCCGAGCGGCAGAGAGCGCCCTCAGCCCACTCCGCCAGAATGCTGTGACCCTCGCGCCGTTGGTCGAGGAGCGAAACGTCTCGAGACCACTGTCTACGCCACCACGACTGTCCTCGATGGTCTCGAGACGTCGCTGCGCTCCTCCTCGACCAACGGGGTGGCGAGCTCCCTGAGGTGACGTCACTGTCAGGTGCCGCGGCGCCACATGTACGGCGTGGTCGTGGTGACCCGCACCATGCCCGAGCGTTCGAGGATCGGGCGGGAGGCTTCCGTCGAGTCGCTCTGGAGGAAGGTGACATCACGAGCCAGGGCCCATCGCGCGCGTGCTGCGGTGAGCGCCCGGTAGATGCCGCGCCCACGCCACGCCTTCTCGGTTGCCCCGCCCCAGATGCCCGCGAACTCCGTCCCGGGGACCGGCTCGATGCGGCCGGCACAGATGACGTGGCCCGCGTGCTCGGCGACCCAGATGGCCAGGTCTTCGCCGGCGGCCAGTCGTCGCCCGAGAGCGTCCGCCGCGTGCGGCCGGGCGGCGCCGAACGCGTCGGCCTGCATCGCCGCCATCGCGTGCACGTCGTCGGCGGTCGCGATGCGCCGCAGGGTGACGCCGTCGGGGAGGGGCACGTCGCCGGCGAGATCTGCGGTGCGCCCGATCATCACCGACTCGGCTTCGTCCGGGACGAACCCCCGCGCGAGGAGCGCCTCGTGCAGAAGCGCTATGACCGGATCGTGCCCGCGGGTCTTCCACTCGATCTCGTGCACGTCCGGCCCGAGACGCCCGACCGCGTCATCGACACCGACTGCGACCTCTGCGGGGTCGGCGGGCGTCCACGTCGGATCGTGCGAGATGAACCCGTTCGCGTCCCCGAACCTCCCCGTCCACACCGGCCCGTCGCGCCGCACGTGCTCGGCACCGGCGAACTCCGGCCTACCGCGCAGTTGGTCGTCGTAGGCGAGGAGCAGGTCAGCGGCGTCCATGGTGTGCATCATCGGCGGTGGCGGCAGGTCGCGCACCCGCTTTTCCGGCGCGCAAGAATGACGAGATCACCGTAGGTTGAGGGCAGTTCCCGTCCAGTTCCACGTGCGGGCCCGCATGTCCCCCCACAGGAGGCCCCCGTGAAGAAGCCCACCGTCGTCCGCGTCGCCGAGAGCAAAGTCCGTGATGGCGAGGACGAGACCCTCTTCCCGGAGCAGCAGCAGAGCCCGCCCGGACTCACCGGAGCGATGGAGCCCGTGCCGGACCACGGCGAGACCTCCTGGAAGGGCCGTGGCCGCCTCGAAGGGCTCAAGGCGTTCGTCACCGGCGCTGACTCCGGCATCGGTCGTGCCGTCGCTATCGCCTACGCCCGTGAAGGCGCCGACGTGGCGATCGGTTACCTGCCCGAGGAGCAGATCGACGCCGAGGAGACCCAGCGCGTCGTCGAGGAAGCCGGCCGGACCGCGGTGCTCGTGCCCGCGGACCTGCGCACCAACGAGGAATGCGTCCGATCCATCGACGAGGCGGTGAAAGGCCTCGGCGGACTCGACATCCTCGTCAACAACGCCGGCTACCACTGGGCCCGCGGCGAAGAAGGCCTCGCTGGACTCGACCTGGACGAGATGGACCGCACCCTCAAGACCAACCTGCACGCGGTGCTGTGGCTGTCGAAGGCGGCACTGCCGCACCTGGGCGAGGGCTCCTCGATCATCATCACGAGCTCGGTGCAGGCCTACGACCCGTCGACGGCGCTGCTGGACTACGCCGCGACCAAGGCGGCGATGAACAACCTGACGGTCAACCTCGCCGCCGACCTCGGGCCGCAGGGGATCCGCGTCAACGCTGTTGCGCCGGGCCCGATCTGGACCCCGTTGCAGCCGGCCACGCGCGAGGCGGAGAAGGTCGCAGACTTCGGTGCCGACACGCCCCTGGGTCGTGCCGGCCAGCCGTCGGAGATGGCGGGGGCGTACGTGTTCCTCGCCTCCCCGGAAGAGGCGAGCTACGTCTCGGGCACCGTCGTCGGCGTGACCGGCGGTCGGCCCGTCTTCTAGGCCGTCCGCGGACCCGACCCCGTCCTCACCCCCGTCGTGACGTCAGCGCAGCGGGGGTGAGGTCGAGCGGGAAGGGGGCCGTGAGGTGCAGGGTCTCTTTGCCGGTGGCGGTGCCGGCGAGGGTGTAGTGGTCGCCCTCGAGCTGCCAAGCGGTGATGGACGGTTCGCCGCGCAGGCCGGGGTCGATGATCCAGTAGGAGGGGCAGCGGGCCACCTCGTAGCGGGCCTTCTTGAGGTTGAGGTCGATGAGGCGGGTGCTGGGGGAGAGGATCTCGACCGCCAGCAGGGGCGGGCCCGCCAGGCCGCGGTCGGTGAGGTTGGCCGGGTCGACCACAAGCAGGTCGGGTTGCACAGCCGTGTCACCGGCCAGACGCACATCTAACGGTGCCGCGAACACCTCGCAGCCAGGAGGGCACGCGGAGACAAGGATGACGGCGAGCCGCATCGAGGCGCGCTGGTGGCTGGGCACCGGCGCGGGCGTCACGATGAGCGTCCCGTCGATGAGTTCGTACCGGTTGCCGTCATCGGGCGTGTGGTCGAGGTCATCGACGGTCCACGTGTGGTGAACCGGCAGTGAGGTCACAGTGCTCACGGTGGTGCCTCTCGGGGTCGAGGTCAAGAGTCATGGCGTCAGAATGCCGCGCGTGACGTCTCGTCCCGGACAGTTACCCACAGGGGGAAGAGCCGCAGTCTGGGAACGCTCCCCACCATCCGCCGGCCGGACGCACAGCGCTCACCCCACCCTCCGGTGCACCCATGCCGTGCCCTGTTTCAGCTCGTCGGGGCGGGTGGCGGGGGGAGGATCAGACAGGTGGTGCTGCCGTGGGCGATGAGGGCGCCGCTGTCGTCGGTGACCTTGCCCTCCGCGGAGGCGGTGCGTCGGCCCACGTGCACGGTCGTGCCCTCGGCGATCAACCGCTGCCCGTCGAGGCCCGCAGCGCGAATGTAGTTGACCTTGAGTTCCAGCGTCGTGTAGCCGGTGCCCGGCGGAAGGGTGGTGTGAACGGCGCACCCCATGACGGAGTCCAGCAGCGTGGCGGCGATCCCGCCGTGCACCGTGCCGTGCGGGTTCGAGAAGTTCAGTTGCGTGTGCAACGACGCCACGACCCGCCCAGGGTCGACCTCGTCGAAGCGCATCCCGAGCAGGCGGCGGATCGATGGGAGGGAGTCGTCGTCGTGCTCCTGGATCCAGCGCAAGACCTCCAGGCCGCTCATCCCGGACAGGTCAGGGGGTGTGCTCATCAAGCTCTCCAACGTCGAGGGTGCGCGTCCTAGTCAGGGTCACACGTCACGTCGGCACCGGGGCACGACGGGGTCAGCCGCCGCGTGTGACGAGTGCGACGGGGGTGATGTCGACCGGGAAGGGGGCCGTGAGGTGCAGGGTCTCTTCGCCGGCGGCGGTCCCGGCCAGGGCGTAGTGGTCGCCGTCGAGGTGCCAGGCGGTGATAGAGGGGGCGCCGCGCAGGCCGGGGTCGATGATCCAGTAGGAGGGGCAGCGGGCCACCTCGTAGCGGGCCTTCTTGAGGTTGAGGTCGATGAGGCGGGTGCTGGGGGAGAGGATCTCGACCGCCAGCAGGGGCGGGCCCGCCAGGCCGCGGTCGGTGAGGTTGGCCGGGTCGACCACAAGCAGGTCGGGTTGCACAGCCGTGTCACCGGCCAGACGCACATCTAACGGTGCCGCGAACACCTCGCAGCCAGGAGGGCACGCGGAGACAAGGATGACGGCGAGCCGCATCGAGGCGCGCTGGTGGCTGGGCACCGGCGCGGGCGTCACGATGAGCGTCCCGTCGATGAGTTCGTACCGGTTGCCGTCATCGGGCGTGTGGTCGAGGTCATCGACGGTCCACGTGTGGTGAACCGGCAGCGAGGTCACAGTGCTCATCGTCTCGTCTCCGCAGGCGAACGTCCAGGGGCATGGGCACATCGTCGGGGGACGGCCGACACCACACCGTTCTCTCTCCACAGAATCCACCGGGCGACCACGCTCAGGGCGGTCTGGAGACGCTCGCTTCGCTCGCTCCTCCGCCGGATTGAGGAGCGAAGCGTCTCGACATCGACCAACGGGGTTGTCCACCTGGTGATCGCGCCGATGAAAGCGCGTCCGCTGTCGTGATCACGACAGGCAACCCGCGTTCACGCGCGCGTTCATCCGCGCGTTCTCGGATCAGGCCCAGTCGAGGAAGTCGGCGATGCGGGCCACGGTGACCTCGACGAGCGTCGGGTTGTACTCGGGCAGATGCCGCTCGGTGAACAGGTGCCCCGCGCCGGGCTGGACGTGGTCCTCGAACATGGCGCCCGAGAGCTCGACCGCCGAGCGCAGCGTCTCCACGTGAGCCGGGTCGACCCACCTGTCCTCGGCGTACCGGTGGATCTGCACGGGGATCCCGGGCCAGGTCGCACCCTCACGGACGGGGTTCGTGTTGCCCAGCAGGATGAGATGTCGGGTGCGCGGCCGCTCACCGACGAGGCGATGCGCGAACGAGGCGCCAAGGGAGAACCCGATCATCGACACGTCCTCAGGCAACCCGGCGATGTCACCGCGCACCCGCTCCAACAACGTGTCGTACCCCATCGAATCGCGGTAGCCGATGCCCTCGGACTCGGTCGTGAAGACCCGTCCCCGGTAGTAGTCGGGCGCCACGACGTCATGGCCGGACGCAGCGAGCGAGTCGACCACGGCACTCACGCCCCGCGTCAACCCGTACGCCGAATGCAGGACGAGCACGGGATTGCCCATACCTCGATGATGCCCCGGCGAGCCAGTTCCGGCCGGGAGACATGCCTACATGTGTGCCCCGATTCCGTTGCAGACTCCACAGATTCGGCGCTCGATCGAACGGTTCTGGCGACGGGGCGCCCACCGTTGGTCGAGGAGCGAAGCGTCTCAAGACACTGCCAACGCTCGTGCGTCAGCCGTCGATGGTCTCGAGACGCTCGCTTCGCTCGCTCCTCGACCAACGGGGGGGGGGCCCGTTCGCTGCCCGGGCGCGCGCCGGTTGCTGGTGGTCTCGAGACGCGCGCCTCGCTCGCTCCTCCGCCGGATTGAGGAGCGAAGCGTCTCGAAATCGACCAACGGGGGCGGGGGGGTCCGCTCACTCCCTGGCCACCGATCAGCGGAACGCGCTCTGTCCCGTAAGGGCCTGCCCGATCATGAGCTGGTGGACCTCGGAGGTGCCCTCGTAGGTGAGGACCGATTCGAGGTTGTTGGCGTGCCGCATCATCGGCCACTCCAGGGTGATGCCTGCCGCGCCGAGGATGGTGCGGCATTCGCGCGCGATGGCGATCGCCTCGCGGACGTTGTTGAGCTTGCCGAGGCTCACCTGCTGAGGGTCCAGGCCCCCGGCGTCCTTCATCCGCCCGAGGTGCAGCGCGAGCAGCATGCCCTTGCCGAGCTCGAGCGTCATGTCGGCGAGTTTCATCTGTGTCGCCTGGAACCCTGTGAGTGGCTTGTCGAAGATGTCCCGCTCCCCGGCGTACCGGATCGCCGCCTCCAGGCAGTCGCGCGCGGCACCGAGCGAGCCGAACACGATGCCGAACCGGGCCTCGTTGAGGCAGGACAGGGGGCCGCGCAGACCGGCGGCCTCCGGCAGCATCGCCGAGGAGGGCAACCGCACGTCGTCGAGGACGAGTTCGCTGGTCACCGAGGCGCGCAGCGACATCTTCTTCGTGATCTCCGGCGCCGAGAAGCCAGGTGTGTCGGTCGGGACGACGAACCCGCGGATGTCGCGGCTCGACTCACCGGTCTGCGCCCACACGACCGCGACGTCGGAGACCGACCCGTTCGTGATCCACATCTTGGTGCCGCGCAGGACCCAGTCGTCGCCGTCGCGGCGGGCGGTCGTGCGCATCCCGGCGGGGTTGGACCCGAACTCGGCCTCGGTCAGCCCGAAGCAGCCGATGGCCTCACCGGCGGCCATGCGGGGTAGCCACTCCTGCTTCTGCTCCTCGCTGCCCCAGTGATGGATCGCGAACATCGCGAGC
Organism: Mobilicoccus sp.; assembly: GCA_030538585.1. Classification (GTDB taxonomy): domain Bacteria; phylum Actinomycetota; class Actinomycetes; order Actinomycetales; family Dermatophilaceae; genus Mobilicoccus. The sequence continues at coordinate 4,938 of JAUNTP010000045.1, read as the reverse complement.
GACCCCTGAACGGACACCAGCGACCGCAGGCCAGAGTCCCCCGCCTCGAGCTCCATGCACGCCAGCCCGTACTGGGTCGCGGTCGTGCCGGCGCAGTCGTAGCCCTCCAGGTGCATGCCCAGCAGCCCGAGCTTGCCCAGCTCCGGGGCCAGCTCGCGGGCGGGAAACGTGCCCTTCTCGTACCACTCCGCAATGTGCGGGCTGATGCGATCCTCGACGAACGCGCGCACGGTGTCGCGGATGGCGATGTCGTCCTCGGTGAGCAGCGCATCGGTGTCGAAGAGTGCCAAAGGGAGGCGGGGCTTGATGTCGGCCATGAGTCTCATCTTGTCAGCAGGCTGCGGCGGGCGCCCTTCCTCGTGCGCGGCAGCTGGAGAAGCCGCGGAGGACCAGCTCAGTCGCGACGCGGACGACGCCGACCCACGTGAGCGGCCACCCACGACAGCCCGCGACGCACCGTCGGTACGGGGCGTTCCCGCAGGTCGGACCACGCGCCGTTGGGCAACGCGTAGCGGAACACCTTGACCCACACCTGCGCCAGCTGGACGGGGAAGGGGCCGGTCACGTACGGCAGGTCGTACCGGTCGAACACCTCACGCACGCGCGGCGCGATCTGGGCGTACCGGTTGCTCGGCAGGTCGGGGTACATGTGGTGTTCGATCTGGTGCGACAGATTGCCGCTCATCAGGTGCAGCACCGGGCCGCCGGAGATGTTGGCCGAGCCGAGCATCTGCCGCAGGTACCACTCCCCGCGCGACTCCTCCTCGATCGCCGCCTTCGCGAAGGTCTCCACGCCGTCGGGAAAGTGCCCGCAGATGATGATGGCGTTGGTCCACAGGTTGCGGGCGAGGTTGGCCGTCATGTTGGCGGCGATGGTCGAGCGCCACGACGGTCCCGAGAGCAGCGGGTGAAGGATGTAGTCCCGCAGCACGTGCCGCCCCGTCTTCCGCAGCACCATGGCGCCGTCGCGACGGAACCGCTCGGACTCCTCCGGCGTGTGCCGCCCCCGCCGCCCGAGGTACCGGGCCAGTTCGAGGTCGTACAACGCGATCGAGTACTGGAACACGACGGCGTTGAGCACGTTCCACACCGGCTGCAGGATGAACACCGGGCGCCAGCGCTGGTCGGCGTCGACCCGCAGGATGCCGTACCCAAGGTCGTTGTCGGCGCCGATGACGTTGGTGTACGTGTGGTGCAGCTCGTTGTGCGAGTGCTTCCACATCGAGGCCGGCGCGGCGTTGTCCCACTCCCACGTCGTGGAGTGGATCTTGGGGTCCCGCATCCAGTCCCACTGGCCGTGCATGACGTTGTGGCCGATCTCCATGTTCTCAAGGATCTTTGCCACGCTGAGGCCGGCCGTGCCGAGCACCCACGCGACCTGATTCCGCGAGACCAGCAGCACCAGGCGGGAGCCTGCCTCCAGGCTTCGTTGTACCGCCACAAGACGCCGGATGTAGGCGGCGTCGGCTGCGCCGCGAGAGGTGAGCACCTCCTCGCGGAGCGCGTCGAGTTCGAGTCCGAGGGCGTCGATCTGCTCCGGCGTGAGGTGGCCGGCGGGGTCGGGCGTTCCGGATCGCTTAGGCGCCCAGTGCCGTTCGCCGGTGGCGCGCGAACCCAGACGCGAGGGCAGCGACACCGATGCCGGCGCGGGGGTCGAGGGCATGGCAGGGCGTTCGAGGGTCGAGGTCATGCGGAGACTCCTACAGGTCAATCTCGCAGGGCCCGGCAGGGGCCGAGATGCAGGTCTGGACGATGACGCCGTCGCCGGGCGCGGCGGTGAGCACCGAGCCATTGCGCAGGTCGCGTACGGTGCCTTCGCGCAGGGGGACGGCGCAGCCGAAGCAGATGCCCATGCGGCACCCCGACGGCATGAGGACGCCGGCGTCCTCGCCCGAGTCGAGCAGCGGGCGGGCGCCGGGAGCGTCGACGACGACGCCCGAGCGGGTGAACGTCACTTCGCCCCCGTCGCCGGTCGCGGCGAGGGCGGGGCGGAACCGCTCGGTGTGCAGGTGTTCGGTGAGGTCGTGCCGGCCCCAGAGCTCCTCGGCCGCGTCGAGGAGACCCGCGGGGCCGCACGCCCACGTCTCTCGCTCACGCCAGTCGGGCACGAGGGTGTCGAGCTCGGCGAGGTCGAGCAGGCCGTCGATGTCGGTGTGCCGCTCGATGACACGAGGGCTGCCGGCAGCCGCGAGGTCGCGCAGCTCGGCGCCGAACACGACGTCGGCGGCGGTGGGGGCGCTGTGCAGGATGACGGCGTCACCCAGCCGGTCGGGATGGTTGCGCAGCATGCCCATGACGGGGGTGATGCCGCTGCCTGCCGTGAGGAACAGCGCCGGCCTCGTCGCGCGGGCTGGGAGCACGAAGTCGCCGGCAGCCTGGTCGAGCATGATGAGCGTTCCGGGTCGGACCTCGTCGACGAGGTAGGCGCTGACGACGCCGCCGGGGATCTTCTTGACGGTGATGGCGATCAGCCCGCGGGGGTCGTCAACGCGGGAGGTGAGGGAGTAGGCGCGCCAGCAGCGGACACCGTCGACGTCGACACCGATCCGCACGTACTGACCCGGGACGTGCCCGCGCCATCCGCGGCCAGGGCGGATGAGAAGTGTGGCGGCGTCGCGGGTCTCACGGCGGCGCTCGACGATGCGTCCGCGCAGATCGGCCCCGAGGCTCAACGGCGCGATGAGGCCGAGGTAGTCGGCCGGCAGCAGGGGCGTGGTGGCCAGACGGGCCACCTGGCCGAGACGGGATCGCACCGTGCGGGAGGCACGGCGAATCCCAGGCGACACGAGTAACGGCATGCTTCCATCGTGTTGCCTTGAGGGTGACAAAGTCTTGACCGTATGGCGTGAAACCGCACCTATCACTTGTTCGCTCAGATCAAGAACAGTCAATCGTCTCGTGGGGAGTTCGGCTACCATTCACGTCCCGACCGTGGATGGCCGCACGGGCCGCAGAAGAGCTCCGACGAGGCCGTGGATCCGTATGGGAGACGAGTGAGGAGGCCAGGCTGATGGGGTCCGATCACTCACCCGGTTCTTTGGTGGCTCCGGGCCTGCAGCTCGGTGACGACCTCGTCACGCGGCTGCGGGACGCAGTGCCCAGGCTCGCCGACGAGGCCGTCGCCGCGATCGAGGCGAACATCCCCAGCTACGCCGACCTGCGCGGGCGTCCCGGCCAAGTGCTGCAGGAGGCCGTCGTCCTGGCGCTCGGGCACTTTCTCACCCTGGCCTCCCGCAACGCGAACGCCGCGAGACCCGTCGTCCAGAGCACCTCGGCCGCCTACGACCTCGGCCGCGGTGAGGCCCGCAGCGGCCGCAGCATGGATGCCCTGCTCGCCGCCTACCGCATCGGCGCGCGCGTCAGCTGGCGTGGCCTATCGCGCGTCGCGGCCGAGGCGGGACTGTCGGCGGCGGACATGGGCGCGTTCGCCGAGCTGCTGTTCGCCTACATCGACGAGTTGACCGCGGCCAGCGTCGCGGGCCACACCGACGAGTTGGAGACCACCGGGCGCGTGCGCGAACGCTACCTGGAACGGCTCGCTCGTCTCCTCGTGGCCGGTGCGGAGCCCGAGGCGCTCGCGCGGGCGGCCGAGCGTGCGGCGTGGGACCCGCCCGAGACACTCACGGCCGTCGCCCTGGAGGCGACCCGGGCGGTGGGCGCGCTCCCCCACCTCGACCCGCGCACGCTGCACGTCTCGGGTGATCTGCCGGGACTCGAGGACGACATCGCAGTCCTCCTCGTGCCCCAGGCGCCTACGGCTGACCGCGCTGGCCTGCGACGGATCTTCGAGGGCAGGGGCGCCGTCATCGGGCCCGCGCGCCCCTGGGACCAGGCGCACGTCTCCGTCGCGCGGGTCATCCGTGGCGTGCACCTCTCCCGCGCCACGTCCGAGACCGTCGACCTCGACGACCGCCTCGTCGACCTCGTCCTCGGAGCCGACCCGGAGGCAAACGCCGACCTGCGAACCCAGGCACTCGCACCGCTGGCCGACCTGCGGCCGGCGACCCGGCGCGCTCTGGAAGACACCCTGCGCTCTTGGCTGCTTCATCAGGGGCGACGCGCGGATGTGGCGGCCGACCTGCACATCCACCCGCAGACCGTGCGGTATCGGATGGGCCAGGTTCGGGAGGCCTACGGCGACCGTCTCGACGACCCCGCCACCGTCCTCGCCCTCACCGTCGCCCTCGGTGTGCCGACTGAAGACGACGCAGACTCGGGCAGGTGACGCCCACCCTCCGGGGAGCGAGCGAAGCGAGCCTCTCGCGACCACAGCCCACCCCGTTGGTCGAGCGAGCGAAGCGAGCGTCTCGAGACCACCTTCGCCAAGCGCCGTACCCGTACGATCACGCCACCCGACTACGAACGGTGGTCTCGAGACGTCGCTGCGCTCCTCCTCGACCAACGGGCGTGTACCGGGCCCGAGGGCTACTCCAACACCTCGGACTGCTCGAGCCACGCCTCTTCGAGCTGACCCATCTCCTCCTCGAGAGCACGCAGCTCCTCGGTGTGCGCGCGGAGGCCATCGAAGTCGCTCTGATCGTGCGCGGCGAGCTTGGCGTGCACCTTCTCGATCGCGGTGCTCACCTTGCTCATCCGCCGCTCGATGGCGTTGATCTCCTTCTGCGCCGCGCGACGGTCGGCGCCCGAGACCGGCGACTCCGTCGTCGACGCACTCGCCGGTTGGACTGATGCTGCCGGCATCGCCGCACGCAGCCGCAGGTACTCCTCCACCCCGCCGGGCACGTGCCGCAGGCGGCCGTCAAGAATCGCGTACTGTTGGTCCGTGACCCGTTCGAGCAGGTAGCGGTCGTGGGAGACGACGATGAGGGTCGCCGGCCACGAGTCGAGGAGGTCCTCGGTGGCGGCGAGCATGTCGGCGTCGACGTCGTTGGTCGGCTCGTCGAGCACGATGACGTTCGGCTCGCTCAGCAGCAGCAT
>JAUNTP010000275.1 GCA_030538585.1 Mobilicoccus sp. | reverse complement strand
GCAAACATCGGACCGCGTGACGGTCCACCTGCTGATCGCGCAGATGAACGCGCGGATGATCGCGCGCCCACTGTCGTGATCACGACACCAATCGCACGTTCATCTGCGCTCTCTTGGCCCGTCGCCCGGTCGCCCCGTCACCCGTCGCTCTTCGCCCGTCGCCCTCCGCCCCCGTTGGTTGCGCGAAGCGACGTCTCGAAACCACCTTGGCTGTCGTGATCACCTGGGCAGTGGTCTCGAGACGCTCGCTGGCGCTCGCTCCTCGACCAACGGGAGTGGGGCTCCTTCCTCGGCCAGCGGGTGGCGTGGTCGCGGGGTGAGGACCGGGGTGGCAGGTCCGTACAGTGGCAGTGCTTCCACGGGAAAGGATGCGCATGACGAAGCGGGGCGGGGCCACGACGATGCTCGTCGTCGGCATTCTCGGCGCGGCGTTCCTGCTGCGGGCTCCGTTGACGAGCGTGCCGCCTGCGCTGTCCTCGATCCGTGCCGACCTGGGCCTCTCCCCGGTCATGGCTGGGGCGACGACGGCCGTGCCGCTGCTGTGCCTGGGAGTGTTCGCGTTCCTCACCCCGCTGCTCATCGCCCGGTGGGGGTTGGAGCGCACGATGTTCGCCGCCGTCGTGCCCATCACCCTCGGGTTGCTCCTGCGCGGCACCGCCGGTGTCGCGGTGTTCTTCGTCGGCGCGGTCCTCATCGGGGTGGGCATCGCGATCGGCAACGTGCTCGTCCCTGCCCTGATCCGCGCCCGGTTCCCGCTGCGGATGGCGCTGCTCATGGGCGCTTACGTCGCCATCCTCCAGGGGTCTGCGTCCCTCGGGTCGCTCCTCACCGCACCCCTGGACATCGACGCAGGCCTCGGCTGGCGGGTCGCGCTCGGTGTGTGGACGGTGCCCGCCGCCCTCGTCGTCCTCTGGTGGATCGTCCTCGTGACGCGCCGCGGCGTGCCGGAGGAGGACATCGACCCGCCGACCGGCATGGCCTCCGTGGTCCGCAAGCGCTTGACCTGGGCCATCACCGTGTTCATGGGTTTTCAGTCGCTCATGTTCTACAGCCTCGTCACGTGGATGCCGGCGCAGTTCGTCGCGGCCGGCCACAGCCCGTCGATGGCGGGCATGCTGCTCGCCGTGTTCAGCCTGCTCGGCCTGCCGGGGGCGTTCGTCGCGCCCCACTTCGCGGCAGGGCGGTACGCAGGCTGGTTCATCATCGGCGTCTACGCCATCCAGGGAGTCGGCATCCTGCTGCTCGGCGGCGGGCTCATCGGGAGCGCCATCGCCGCGGTGCTGTGTGGCCTCGCGCAGGGGACGGCGTTCAGCGCCGCGCTGACGTTTGTCGCCGGCCAGCCGAACGCCGGCGACGTCCCGGCCGTGTCCGCCTTCGCGCAGGGCACCGGCTACATCCTGGCGGCGTTCGGCCCGCCCGTCCTCGGCGGCGTCTACTCAGCGACCGGCGGCTGGGAGACACCGAACCTCATCCTCCTTGCGGTGACGGTCCTGGTCGCCGCACTCGGCGCCGACACCGGCCGCCGCCTCTACCGCGCCCACACCGCGCTCGGCCGGTAGCCCAGCGCGCTCATACCGTGTGTGAAACGCACGGTCTCAGCGGTCAGGTCGTGCGGAGCTCGCGCTTGAGGATCTTGCCGCTGGCGTTGCGGGGGAGGGCCTCGACGAACCGGATCTGCTTCGGCACCTTGAACCCGGCGAGCCTCTCGCGGGCGTGGGCGGCCAGGTCGCCCTCGGTGACGTCGGCGTCGGGGCGACGCACGACGACGGCGGTGATCGCCTCGCCCCACTTCTCATCCGGCACGCCGATGACGGCGACCTCGGCGACCTGGGGGTGGGAGTAGATCGCGTCCTCGACCTCGCGCGGCGCGACGAGCACCCCGCCGGTGTTGATGACGTCCTTCACCCGGTCGACGACCGTGATGTAGCCGGCCTCGTCGGCGATGACGAGGTCACCGGAATGGAACCAGCCGTCGCGGAACGCGGCCTGCGTCTCCTCGGGCTTCTCCCAATACCCCTCGCACAGTTGCGGGCTGCGGTAGACGACCTCGCCGCGCTCGCCGGCCGGCACGTCGGCGCCGTCGGTGTCGACGACGCGCATCTCGACGAACAGCACCGGCCGACCGGCCGAGGTGGGGCGCTCTGCGTGCTCTTCGGGGCGCAGCACCGTCGCGAGCGGCGCGATCTCGGATTGCCCGAAGCAGTTGTAGAACCCGAGCTCCGGCATCTTGCCCTGCAGGCGCTCCAGAACCGGGCCGGGCATGATCGCCGCGCCGTAGTACGCCTTGCGCAGCGTCGAGAGATCACGGGAAGCGAAGTCGGTGTGGTTGGCGAGAGCCACCCAGAGGGTCGGCGCGGCGAAGAACGCGCCGTGCCCGTCGGCCTCCATGCGCCGCAGGATCTCGGTCGGGTCGGGCGCCTCCATGAGGGTGTTCGTGGCGCCGACGGCGAGCCAGGGCAGCAGGAACACGTGCATCTGCGCCGAGTGGTAGAGCGGCATGACGTGCAGCGGGTCGTCGTCCTCGCGCAGGTCGAGCGCGACGATGCACGAGACGTACTCGTGCACGAGGGCGCGGTGGGTCATCATCGCGCCCTTGGGCGCCGAGGTCGTGCCCGAGGTGTAGAGCAGCTGGGCGAGGTCTTCGGCGTCGACGGTGACGTCGAGGTCGGGCACGTCGCCGCTGCGGGCGATGTCGAGGAGGCTGTCGCCGGCATCGCGCAGCGGCAGCACGATGGCGGGGCAGCCCTCGGCGCGGTCGGTGACCTCCCGCAGCGCGGGGTCGACGAGCAGCGCCCGGGCCCCCGATTGGCCGAGGACGTAGTCGGCCTCGCGGGTCGTGAACTGGTTGTTCATCGGTACGTGCACGAGCCCGGCGCGGGCGCAGGCGAGGAACCCGATGAGGTAGGCGTCCGAGTTCTTGCCGAACGCGGCCACGCGGTCGCCGTGGCTGAGGCCGAGCCCGAGGAGGTGCGCGGCGGCGCGGGTGACAGCCTCGTCGAGGTCGGCGTAGGTCCACGTCCGGTCGGCGAAGGTGAGCGCCACTCGATCGGGTTGCCGCCGCGCGGAGCGGCGAATGACGTCGGCGACGGTGCTGCGGCGAAGGGTCATGCGGCTCACTCCCGGGGTCGGC
>JAUNTP010000044.1:12979-23096 GCA_030538585.1 Mobilicoccus sp. | reverse complement strand
GGGTGCGTCGGCGCTGGTCACGAGTGTGGCGGCGCTGATGATCCTGCGGTTCATCGTCGGGTTGGGTCTGGGCGCGGAGTTGCCGGTGGCGGCGACGCTCGTCAGCGAGTACTCCCCGCGCCGCATCCGTGGCCGCATGGTCGTCATCCTCGAATCGTTCTGGGCGTTGGGCTGGATCCTCGCGGCTCTCATCGGCTACCTCGTCGTGCCCATCGGCGAGAACGGGTGGCGGTGGGCGCTCGCGATCGGGCTCGTGCCCGCCGCGTACGCGATCGTCGTGCGGTGGGGCCTGCCGGAGTCGGTGCGGTTCTTGGAGAGCAAGGGCCGCTACGCCGAGGCAGAGGCGGCGGTGCGCCGTTTCGAGGAGCCGTCGGGCATCACGCACGACACCCCGGTGGAGGAGGCAGGCGACACCTCGCGGGCGACAGGTGCTGCGACGGCCGCGCCGAAGGGTCGGCTGTGGAGCGGGCAGTACCGGCGTCGCACGATCGCGTTGTGGACGGTGTGGTTCATGGTGAACCTGAGCTACTACGGCGCGTTCATCTGGCTGCCGAGTTTGCTGGTGGCGCAGGGGTACACGATCACGCGCTCGTTCGAGTACACGCTCATCATCACTCTCGCCCAGTTGCCGGGGTACGCGCTCGCGGCATGGCTCATCGAGGCGTGGGGCAGGCGGGCGACGTTGGCGTCGTTCCTCGTCGGGTCTGCGGCGGCGGCGGGGTTCTTCGGCGCGGTTGCTTCGCAGGCGTTCCCGATGTTCGAGGGTCCGGTGTGGATCATCACGGCGGGCTGCCTCATGTCGTTCTTCAATTTGGGCGCGTGGGGCGCGTTGTATGCGGTGTCGCCGGAGATCTATCCGACGAGCATCCGCACGACGGGTTCGGGCGCGGCGGCGGGGTTTGGTCGGATCGCGTCGATCCTGGCCCCGTTGAGCGTGCCGATCATGGCGAACGCGGGCGGCCAGGGCCTGGTGTTCACGGTGTTCGCGACAGCCTTCGCGATCGCGGCGGTGGCGGCGTTGTTCTTGCCGGAGCTGCGGCAAGTCGCCTTGGAGGACTGACGGCGAGCGAGGGCGAAGGTAGGAGCGCAGCGGAGCGAGCATCCTGCCGGAGTCCGAGGTGCCGGAAGTCCGACCATAGAGTTGGAGGACTGACCGACAACCCCGTTGGTCGAGGAGCGAGCGAAGCGAGCGTCTCGAGACCACCCCAGCTTCAACCCCGTAGGCGAGACCCCGGGTCGCGCCACGATGTCGGAGCGCGGTGGTCTCGAGACGTCGCTGCGCTCCTCCTCGACCAACGAGCCGGGGTTTCGGCGTGAGGGAGCGCCTCCCGTTGGTCGAGGAGCGAGCGTCTCGAGACCACCCCGGCATGCCTGACCGACGGCGCAGAAGATTGAACGCGCACATGAGCGCGCGCCTACTGTCGTGATCACGACAGCGATCGCAGGTTCATGCGCGCTTCCATGTGCGCGACACTGGCCCGGTGAGTCTTTCGCAGCGTCCCCTCATCGGTGTCCTCAACGGTCCCAACCTCAATCTGCTGGGTACGAGGCAGCCGGAGATCTACGGCACAGCGACCTTGGCGGATATCGAGTCGGCGTGCGTGCGTCTGGGCGACGAGCTGGGCGTGGGCGTCGAGTGCGTGCAGAGCAACCACGAGGGGGGCTTGGTCGATGCGGTGCAGGAGTGGCGGGGCCGCGCGTCGGGGCTGATCGTCAACGCGGCGGCGTACACGCACACGTCGGTGGCGTTGCGGGATGCGTTGCTGGCGGTCGAGGTGCCGTTCGTCGAGGTGCATCTGAGCAACGTGCACGCGCGTGAGGAGTTCCGGCATCACTCGTACCTGTCGGACGTGTCGGTCGCGGTCATCGCCGGCTGCGGCCCGCAGGGCTACGAGTTCGCCCTGCGCCACCTCGCCGGCCGGGTCGCCCCGACCGTCACGGCCTGAGCACCCCCAGAATCGCCGAAACCGTCGGTTCAGACCGACGGTTTCGACGAGAGAAGGGGCCGTTTACAAGTCGCGCAGGATGTCGTCGACGCGTTCCTTCGCGTCGCCGAAGAGCATCGCGGTGTTCTCCTTGAAGAACAGCGGGTTCTGCACGCCCGCGTATCCCGTGTTCATGGAGCGCTTGAACACGATGACCTCGTCGGCCTTCCACACCTCCAGCACCGGCATGCCGGCGATGGGGGAGTTCGGGTCGTCCTGGGCGGCCGGGTTGACGGTGTCGTTGGCGCCGATGACGAGCACGACGTCGGTGCTCGGGAAGTCGTCGTTGATCTCATCCATCTCGAGAACGACGTCGTAGGGGACCTTCGCCTCCGCGAGCAGCACGTTCATGTGCCCGGGTAGACGACCGGCGACCGGGTGGATGCCGAACCGCACGTCGATGCCGCGCTCCTTGAGACGCGCCGTGAGGTCGGCGACCGGGTACTGCGCCTGCGCGACGGCCATGCCGTAACCGGGGGTGATGATGACCGACCGGGCCGCCTTGAGGGTCTCGGCGACCTCACCGGCGTTGGTCTCGCGGTGCTCGCCGTACTCCCGCTCCTCACCGATGACGGCGCCGTCGGAGCCGAACCCGCCCGCGATGACGTTGAGGAACGAGCGGTTCATGCCCTTGCACATGATGTACGAGAGGTACGCACCCGAAGAGCCGACCAATGCACCGGTGATGATGAGCAGGTCGTTGTTGAGCAGGAAGCCCGCCGCCGCGGCCGCCCATCCCGAGTAGCTGTTGAGCATCGACACGACGACCGGCATGTCGCCGCCACCGATGGCCGCCACGAGGTGCCAGCCGAGGAACAACGCCGCCAACGTGAGCAGCCCGAGCAGGCTCTGCCGCACGAACATGAAGTCGTGCGGGATCGCGACGTACAGGGCCGTGAGCACGACGAACCCGACGAGGATGCCGAGGTTGATGAGGTTGTGCTTGGGCAGCATCGTCGGCGCCGACTTGGCGCGCCCCGACAACTTGAGGAACGCCATGATCGACCCGGTGAAGGTCACCGCACCGATGAACACCCCGATCATGACCTCGGCGGCGTGAATGTTCGGGTTGGCGGAGTGCTCGTAAGAGGAGTTCCAGCCGACCAGCACGGCGGCCAGACCGACGAAGCTGTGCAGCAGCGCGATGAGTTCGGGCATGCCGGTCATCTCGACCTTGCGCGCCCGCCACACGCCGATCGCGGCACCGATGAGCATGGCGAGCAGGATGAGACCGAGCCCGGACAGGCCCGTTCCCGGGCGCGCCGCGACGCCAGTGGAGGACGAGACGCCCAGAACGGCCGCGCCGATCGTCACGACCAGGGCGATGCCCATGCCCATGATGCCGAACCGGTTACCGGCCCGGGCCGTCTCGTGCTTCGACAGACCCGCGAGGCTGAGGATGAACAGCAGGCCCGCGATGATGTACGTGCCCTGCAGGAGGGTGAGCTGAAGCATCAGGCGTCCTTCCTGAACATGTCGAGCATCCGTGCCGTGACGGTGAACCCGCCGAACACGTTGATGCTCGCGACGAGGATGCCGATGAACGCGAGAACCGACACCGCCGGACTACCCAGGTGCCCGACCTGCAGCAGCGCGCCGACGATGATGATGCCGCTGATGGCGTTGGTGACCGACATGAGCGGCGTGTGCAGGGCGTGGTGCACATTGCCGATGACGTAGTAGCCGATGACGCAGCTCAGCATGAACACCATGAAGTGGCCGAGGAACGGCTCGGGCGAGAACGTCGCGATGAGCAGGAACAGAGCCGCGCCACCGGCCGCGATGCCCATCTTGGCGGTGGACGACAGCTTCTTCTTCTCTGCAGGCTTCTCACCGGGAGAGACAGCCACGGTGGCGCCGGAGGTGCCGGCCGCGGCGTCGGTCTTGGCCGGAGCGGCCGATACCTGCACCGGCGGCGGCGGCCACATGACCTCGCCGTCCTTCGTCACGGTCATGCCTCGCTGGACGATGTCTTCCATGTCGAGGCTCACCTGCCCGTCCTTACCGGGCGTGAGCAGCTTGAGCAGGTTGACGAGGTTCGTGCCGTACAACTGGCTCGCCTGCGTGGGCAAGCGGCCCGCGAGGTCGGTGTAGCCGATGATCGTCACGCCGTTGTCGGTGACGATCTTCTCGCCCGCGACCGAGCCTTCGACGTTGCCGCCGGTCGCGGCCGCCATGTCGACGATGACACTGCCCGGCTTCATCGAGGCCACCATGTCGGCGCTGATGAGTCGCGGCGCGGGACGTCCCGGAATGAGGGCGGTCGTGATGATGATGTCGACGTCCGCGGCCTGCTGGGCGTACATCTCGGCCTGCCGCACCTGGTAGTCGGCGCCCATCTCCTTGGCGTAGCCGTCGGAGCTGACCTCGGCGCCGGAGTCGGCGACGCGCACGAACTCCGCACCCATCGACTCGACCTGCTCGGCCACCTCGGGCCGCACGTCGTTGGCGCGGACGATGGCGCCCAGGCTGCCGGCCGCACCGATGGCCGCGAGGCCCGCGACACCGGCCCCGGCGACGAACACCTTGGCGGGCGGCACCTTGCCCGCCGCGGTCACCTGCCCGGTGAAGAACCGACCGAACTCGTGGGCGGCCTCGATGACGGCCCGGTAGCCCGAGATGTTCGCCATCGACGAGAGCACATCGAGGGACTGCGCCCGGGAGATGCGCGGCACCGCATCCGCGGCGAGCGCGGTGATGCGGCGGGCGGCCAGCGCCTCGATGAGGTCAGGATTCTGGGCCGGGGCGAGGAGGGCCACGAGCATCGCGCCCTCGCGCATCGCCCCGATCTCTTCCTCACCCGGCGTGGACACGGCGAGGACGACATCAGCGCCCCACGCCTCGTACGCGTCGCCGAGGCGAGCCCCGGCCTCCTGATAGTCGGCGTCGGCCAAGGACGCGGCTCGACCCGCACCCTCCTCGACGACCACGTCGTAGCCCAACGACACGAGCTGACCGACGGTCTTAGGGGTAGCGGACACCCGGGTCTCGCCCGGGGCTCTCTCTCGCGGGATGCCGATGATCACGGCCGCTCCTTCGTCGAAGATGGTCGGTCCCATGCTGGCAGGAGGAAGCCGGTCGCGCGCCCAACTCGCGCCCGCCATAATGACTCGTCCGACTGGTGGATCGCAGGCGCTCCACCCGGATCCGTCGCGCCAGGTGATCGTAGGTCAGACTGTGGCCCGATCACGCCGTGCGCGAGCGCGGCGACGGAAGGAGCCTCATGTCCACGTTCACCTCTGCGCAGCACGCCATCGTTGCTGGTCAGCGATGACGGCACGTGACCTGGCGCTCATCGCGACGTTCGCGGCCCTCATCGCGGTGTTGGGTCTGCCCGGCGCGTTCCACCCGTTCGGGCAGGCGGTGCCGATCACGCTGCAGTCGCTCGGCGTCATGCTCGCCGGTGCTCTGCTCGGGTGGAAGCGGGGAGCGCTCACGATTGCCCTGTTCATCGCGCTGGGCGCGATCGGGCTGCCGGTGTTCGCGGGTGGGCGTGGCGGTTTGGTGGTCTTCGCGGGCCCGACGATCGGCTACATCGCCGGTTACCTTCTCGGGGCGCTGGTCATCGGGGCGCTCGTGCAGGCCCGCGCTCACCGCCTGGGCGCCTTGTGGATGGCGTTCTCCATCGCGGTGGGCGGCATCGGCGTGGTCCACCTGCTCGGCATCCCCGGCATGATGTGGCGCCTCGGCCTCGACCTGCCCGCCGCTCTCGTGGCCGCCGCCGTGTACATCCCCGGTGACGTCGTCAAGCTCATCGTGGCCACCGTCGTCGCGCTCGCCGTCCACCGCGCGCTGCCCACCCTCCTGCCGACGACGCCCCCCGCCAGATGATCGAGTTCCGTGGGGTCGCGCACTCCTTCGGTGAGCGGGAGGTCCTGCGCGGCATCGACCTCGTGCTCACGGAGCCGCGCGTCGGCATCATCGGCGCCAACGGCTCGGGGAAATCGACCCTGGCCCGCACCGTCAACGGGCTCATCACGCCGACGTCGGGCGAGGTCGTCGTCGATGGTCTGCCCGTCGCCTCGCGGGGCCGCGACGTGCGGCGCCGGGTCGCATTCGTCTTTCCCGACCCGGAGGCGCAGATCGTCATGCCGACGGTCACCGAGGACATCGCCTTCTCCCTGCGCCGCCACCGTCTGAGCGCGGCGGAGCGGGCGGAGCGCATCGACCGCGCCCTCGATCGGTTCGGGTTGCTCGACCACCGCGATCACCCGGCGCACCTGCTGAGCAGTGGGCAGAAGCAGCTCCTGGCGCTCGCGAGCGTCACCGCGACCGACCCGGCGATCCTCGTCGCCGACGAGCCGACGACGCTGCTGGACCGGCGCCACACCCGCGAGGTCATGCGCCACCTCGAAGCCCTGGACCAGCAACTCGTGCTCGTCACCCACCAGCTCGACCTCCTCGCGCACTGGGAGAGGGTCATCGTCATCGACGAGGGACGGGTCGTCGCCGACGGTCCGGGTCCGGACTCGGTCGAGGTCTACTGCCGGCTCATGGACACCTGATGCTCAACGCCGAGTACCGGCCGGGGACCTCGTTCCTGCACCGCGCCCGGCCCCGCACCAAACTCCTCGGGCTGCTCGTCCTCACGACGGTGCTCGTGCTGCGCCCGACTCCGCTCGTCCTCGGCGTCGTCGCCCTCACCGTCGTCGGGATCGCGTGGGCGGCGGGCCTCGGTCTGCGCGACCTCGGGCGGCTCGCGTGGCCGCTGCGCTGGATCGTGGTGCTGCTCACCCCGTTCCAGCTGTGGGCGGCGGGGTGGGAACGAGCCGTCGCCGTGGTGGGTGTGCTCGTCATCGCCGTCGTCGCCGCGGGACTCGTCACACTGACCACGCGGGTCGCCGACATGATGGACACCATCGTCGCCGCGCTGCGCCCTTTCGAGCGGGTCGGTGTGGATGCCGACCGGGTCGGCCTGGCGATGGCCCTGGCGATCCGCGCGATCCCGGTGCTGCACCGCACGGTGCGCGAGTGTGGCGAGGCGCGGCGGGCCCGCGGTCTGGAGCGGAGTCCCAGAGCGCTCCTCGTGCCCGTCGTCGTCCGCTCGGTGCGTCACGCCGAACGCGTGGGGGAGGCCCTCGCCGCCCGCGGCCTCGACGACGGCGGCGACGCAGAGACGACGTGACGCCCCGTGCGCCGCGCACCAGCCGTGCGAAGGCTCACCCGCCCCTCACAGACTCACCTTGCGAACAGAAGCTCACCGTCGACGGTGAGCTATTGCACCCCACGTGAGTGTCTGCACTCTCAGGTGAGCTTCTGCAGCCGAGGTGAGCTTCTGCAGTCCAGGTGAGCTTCTGTGCGTCCGGTGAGCCGGGCTCGCCCGGGTGTGCCGCGCGACTCGAGGGAGTCTCTACGCAGACCATCTCACCTGCACGGATGCCCCCTGGCCGCCCGCGATTTCGCCTCCGGCGCGGCACCGTGTATCGTCTTTCAGGCGCCTACGCGAGCGATGCAGTTCACGCAGGTGCCCACTCCGAGAGCCTCCCAGCAGGCGCTCGGGTGCCCCGATAGCTCAGTCGGCAGAGCGTCTCCATGGTAAGGAGAAGGTCTAGGGTTCGATTCCCTATCGGGGCTCAGGTAGCGGCAGATGGCGCCGATCGAGTCGGCGCCATCACCCGCCGCCCCTGGCGGGGTAGCTCAGGTGGTTAGAGCACACGACTCATAATCGTGGTGTCGCGGGTTCAAGTCCCGCCCTCGCTACTCGCGTGACCTCCCAGTATCAGTGGGAGCACGTCAGCAGGAACGGAGCACCCCGTGGCGGGTGGTACAACTCCCGCACATCTCTCGAACGCGAAAGACAGGTAGTCCCGTGGCCAGCAAGAGCACCGACGTCCGCCCCAAGATCACTCTGGCGTGCGCGGACTGCAAGGACCGCAACTACATCACCAAGAAGAACCGACGCAACGACCCCGACCGCATCGAGCTGTCGAAGTTCTGCCCCAAGTGCGGCAAGCACACGTCGCACAAAGAGACGCGCTGACGCATCGACGTTCGATCGACCGCGGAGTCCCCGAGGGGGCCCCGCGGTCTTTCGCATGTCCGCCCCCGCCGAGGGGGCGCACGCCGCGCGGCAGTGTCGGTGGCGTCCACTAGGGTTGCCGCCATGCCGGTCAACACCGCCTACGAAGGCCGTTCCTATCCGCCGGGCGAGCCGTTCGCTGTCGGCCGCGAGCACGTGCGTGCGTTCGCGGACGCGGTGGGCGCCACGGACCCGCTGCATCGCGATGTCGCCGCGGCCCGCGAGGCCGGGTTCGCCGACGTCGTCGCGCCCCCCACGTTCGCGGTCGTCATCGCGCAGCGCGCGGAGCAGCAGTACATCGCCGATCCGGAGGCCGGCATCGACTTCACGCGGGTCGTGCACGGCGAGGAGTCGTTCACGCATCACCGGCCGCTCGTGGCCGGTAGCGAGGTGCGCGCGACGCTGCACGTCGACCGCGTGCGCGAGGTCGGGGGCCACGGCATGGTGTCCACTCGTGTCGAGATCGCCGATGACGAGGGTGATGTCTGCACGGTCCGTTCCAGCCTCGTCGTGCGGGGGGAGTGAGTCATGGGTACGCAGCGTCCGCAGGTGAGCGCCGTGTCGGTGGGGGACTCGATCGGCTCGTTGAGCGTGTCCATCGATCGGGCCCGGCTCGTGGAGTACGCGGCCGCCTCCGGCGACCGCAACGTCATCCATTGGGACGAGCGCGCCGCGACGGCGGTGGGGCTGCCCGACGTCATCGCCCACGGCATGTTCACGATGGGCGCCTCCGGTGAGCTCGTCGCCCGGTGGGCCGGTGGTGCGCAGCACGTGCGCTCCTACGGTGTGCGGTTTACCAAGCCGGTGCCGGTGCCGTACGAGGGCGGGGCCACCGTGAAGGTCAGCGGTGTCGTCAAGAAGCTCGATCCCGAGGCGGGTGAGGCGATGGTCGAGCTCACCGTCACCCACGAGGGCGGCAAGGTGCTCGGCAAGGCGCAGGCCGTCGTCGCGCTCGGGCGCGAGGCATGAGCGGCGCCGTCGACTCGTTCGCCCTGGCCGACCACACGACGATGCGCGTCGGCGGCGAGCCGGCTCGGTTCGTCACGGCCACCACCACCGATGAGGTGGTCGACGCGGTGCGGGTCGTCGACGAGGCCGACGAGCCACTCGGGATCTTCTCGGGCGGGTCCAACCTCGTCGTGGCCGACGAGGGCGTCGACGCAACGGTGCTCAAGGTGGCGACGACCGGCATCACGGTGGAGTCCGACGACGCGTGCGGCGGGGTGTTCGTGCGGGTCGCTGCCGGTGAATCGTGGGACGCGTTCGTCGCGCATGCGGTCGCCTCGGGGTGGGCGGGTATCGAGACCCTCGCGGGGATCCCGGGGTGTGTGGGGTCGACGCCGGTGCAGAACGTCGGCGCGTACGGCCAGGAGGTCAGCCAGACCATCGCGCGGGTGCGCACCTGGGACCGGGCCAAGGGGCAGGTGCGCACCTTCACCGCGGCAGAGTGCGACTTCGCGTATCGGCACTCACGGTTCAAGGTCTCCGTCATGCCGGGGCGTACCACGGGGGAGGACCCCTCGCACGGCCTGGGCGGCTTCTCGCCCCGGTACGTGGTGTTGGACGTGACGTTCCAGTTCGAGCACGCCGACCTGTCACGGCCCATCGCTTATGCCGACCTCGCCCGTGGTCTCGACGTCGAGTTGGGGGCGCGGGTGCCGTTGGCCGATGCGCGCGAGGCGGTCCTGGAGCAGCGCCGCCGCCGCGGCATGGTGCTGGAGACGGGCGACCACGACACGTGGAGCTGCGGCTCGTTCTTCACCAACCCCATCCTCACCGCGACGGAGTTCGAGCAGCTCACGGCACGCGTTGAGGCATTGCTCGGTGAGGGGGCGGTCCCGCCCGCCTACCCGGCCGAGGGGGCCGGCGTGAAGACGAGTGCGGCGTGGCTCATCGACAAGAGCGGCTTCGGCAAGGGGTACGGCATGCCCGGCCCGGCAGCGTTGTCGACCAAGCACGTCCTCGCCCTCACGAACCGAGGCGGTGCCACGGCCACTCAGATCGTGGCGTTGGCACGCGAGATCCGTGACGGGGTGCAGGATCGCCTGGGCGTGCGTTTGGTCAACGAACCGGTGCTGGTGGGCCTCACGCTCTGACCCGCCGGTCGCCGAGC